>JBAXSN010000041.1:0-21792 GCA_037130675.1 Verrucomicrobiota bacterium | reverse complement strand
GTTGAAGACCAAAGCGCCGTTATCCGTAATCGCGCTGCTGGTTGACAAGGAACCCACCGTCCCGCCCGCGCCGATTTGCAAGGTGCCGCTGCGGATCGTCGTCGCCCCGGTGTAAGTGTTCGAGGCTGTAAGTCGGAGGGTGCCCGCACCGGCCTGGATCAGCGAACCGCTGCCGGAAATTGCTGCGCCGCTGAAATCCGTGCCCTGCGCAATAGTATCAGAGCGGTTGAAGACCAAAGCGCCGTTATCCGTAATCGCGCTGCTGGTTGACAAGGAACCCGCCGTCCCGCCCGCGCCGATTTGCAAGGTGCCGATGGTGATCACGGTTGGGCCCGAATAACTGTTGTTCCCACAAAGAATCTGTGTTCCAGCACCCGATACCGTCAGGCCAACCGTTCCAGAGCCGTCGATGATTTTCCCGCTGAAGGTGGGAGTCGTGAGGGTGAGCGCAAGATTGAGGGCAACCTGCAGATTTCCAATCCCACTGCTGGTGATTGCGCCACTGCCACTGATGGACTCCACGGCGATGCTCTGACCTGCAAGATCAAGCGCGCCGTCCACCGAGACCTTCCCGCTGCCGATGGCATTGGCACTGCCTGCGCGCAGTGTGCCGCTGTTGATAACGGTTCCTCCATAATAAGAGTTGCTCCCGGTCAAGGTGAGCAGCCCTGCGCCAGATTTGATGACCGGCAGGCTCCCGGTGATCGGGTTGCTCCACATCTGGTCGGTTCCATTTTGGAAAATATAACTGCCGGAGGCGGAAAACGCCAAAGCGTAGGTCTCGTCCGCGCTGACCTGGTTCGAACTAAAAAGCTTCGTGACCTGCAACTGATAATTGCCCGGCTGGATTGTGGGCAGAGAGATCGTTTGCAGATTGTCCACCACGCTCAGGCTGACTCCACCGGGTACCAAAGTGTTGGTGTCCATGTTCCATAACTTGAGGGTCAGATGGTTGATATCGCTCTGTCCATACTGCCGGTTCCAGACAATCGTGATCGCCAGAGTGATGCTGGGGAACATCGGATTGTTCGTCAGGCTGAAGTTGTAGTTATTGATGCCATCGGTCGTCGCTGAGGACAACGTGCGCAGATCCCACCCCGCCAAACTGGAAAGTGTGCCGGGAGCGAGTTGGCCGCCGTGCAATTGCGTATAGGAATTGTATACATTAAACATCCCCGCCCCTTGGCCAATGTCCAAGGGCACGCTGGCCGAATTGCTCCAGTTGCTGTCTTTGGTCGCGCCATTGAGGGCCAGGGCTTTGAGGGTCCGCATGTCGGACGCAGCCACCGTATTCGTGCCGCCATCACCCCGGTTGGCCGCCTGCATGAGCACTGCCATGCCGCCGCCAATAGCGCCCGCGGCGGCGCTGCTGGTGCCCGCCGGGTAATACAAGTCCTTATATACGCGCCCGTCGTAGTTTACGCCATTTGAGCCGGTGCCGGTATCAACGCACAAGCCGTTGAACATACTAGCCGGGGTCTGGCTGGCCCCGCCGGAACTGTTGATGAAAAGAACGTTTTGTTGGGCAGCGAAGTTGTCGTAAGCCTGGTCGTAAGCCAGTTCGTTGGTGGTATCGGTATACCCCCAGGCTTTCCCCCATTGACCCCAAGGCTGGGACACGATCCGCACCCCGCCAGCGAGGGGGATTCCCTGAAAAACGTTGTAAGTTTCGAGCGACAGGTCATAGCTGTAAAACGCCCCGATTCCCGGGGCCATGCTGTTCTTCCACGTCAGAGGGTTTCCGCCAGTGCCGGTGCCGACCATGGAGGCGGAAACAGTGCTCGCGTGGGATCCAAACGCCCCTGGAGCCGTCTGGCTGACAATTCCCGAACTGACGTAATAGAACTTGGAAGCCGTTTGGCCGGAGGAATTAGGGTCCACCCATCCGGATGGATCGGCCAAAGCGATCGATACGCCCGACCCAGTCAGGCTCGAGTTCAAAAGCCGGAGCTGAGCCACACCCGAAGGGTCCGAGGTGGGCGCTCCAGCGGAGGGGGGCAGATCGAGCGCCGCCGCGTGATGTCCCGCCAGCAACACCAAGGCATTAAGTCCTATGAGAAGGCGCCTCCGCTTCTGAGTGTTGAAACCGAAGGTTTTTTTCATGGGGGCTGAAATTCAAACAGCAAGGGAAACTGCCGCACTCCATCGCCTTTGAGGGGGCCTCCCTATTTCTCTTTCAACAACGTGCGCACCAGCGCTTCGCTCTCGGTCTTCGCGTTCAGGGTGCGGAGGCAGCCCCTGCGGTCCACGATCCAGAGGGTCGGCAGGGCGTTGATCCCAAGGCTCCGAACCAAAGGGCTGCGCCAGCCTTTGCCGTCGCAAATCACGGGCCAAGTCGTCCCGCGCGGTTTGATCATCGCGTCGAGGGCCTCCGGAGTCCGATCGAGGCTGACCCCAATGACGGCGAGCTGATCGTCGGGAAATGTCTTCTTGAGGTAATCGACTTCATCGAGGCCGGCGATGCTCGGAGCCGACCACCCTGCGAAGAAATAAACCAACACCACCTTGCCCTGGAGTTGGGCCAAATCCACAGCCGTTCCCTCCGCAGTGGTCCCGCGGATGGTCACCGGGTTTCCAAGGAGCTCCAGTCGTTTCAAGTCGTCCGCGATTCGGGCGCGGATATCATCGGTGCGAGCCGACTGCAGCGCCTGCTTGAGCAGCGTGGCTTTGCGCTTTGGCTGGGTGTCGAAGAGCGAGGCGACCTCCACCATCAAGGGGGCGACCCGGCGGTCATTCGGATACCGCGTCTGAAACCAGAACATTTCAGTGGTGATCCCGCTGCGCTGGAGCTCGGTCGGGATGGTCACCCGATGCATGGCCAAAGCAAGATGGGCAAAAGCGATATCCGCCCGGCGCTCGGTCGGAGCCGTCTTCAGCGCTTCGTCCAGCAGCCGCAGCCCGGCTTCGTAAGAGGCGGGGGTGCCGACCAGATCGCTGCGCGTCGCCAGCAAATGGGCGAGGCGCAACTGGGCGTCCAGCAGATGGGCATCTTTCGGGTAATCCTTAACAAAGCCACGCAACGCCGCCTCTTGTTTGGCCAGAAACTCAAGTGATATAGCGCGCGCGTCCTCGCGCGAAGCGATGGCCGCCTTCGGGCCGGAATCCAATGCGACGATGGCATTCCAAGCGGCCTGGCTGTCAGGGTCCTCCTGGGCGGAAGCCGGTTTGAACCCAAATACCAAAGACGACAAGATGACAACGACAAGGATGAGTTTCATTTTTCGACGGGATGAATGGTCGCCACCACAGGGCGGTGATCGCTGGCCTCGTTCCAGGTGGGCGAACGATAAACGTAGCTTTTGGGGCGAACGATTTCTGGCGAGAGCGCGTGGTTGACGAAGAGATAGTCGATACGGGAATAAACGTCATCCACTTTCCAGTAGTGCGTCCAATGGTCTCCCACGTTGTCTTCCAGGGGCAACGCTGTCAACGCCTCGGGAGCACCCCGCCGCCCCGCCACTTCGCGGATGGCGGGCTGCTCTTTGGTGTCGTTGAAATCCCCGAACACCAGCAGGTTCAAGTGGGGGTCGGCCGCGAGGATCTCGCTCAGGTGATTGCGCAGCAGGTGCGCTTCGTTGCGGCGCTCGCCTTCGTCGCCCTCGGGGGTGAAGCGCTTTGATTTGAGGTGCGCGCCCACGATTCGAATCAGATACCGATCGTTGACGCGCACAGTGATATCCAGAATCCCGCGCCGGACCTTTTCCCGGACGCCGTTGGACTCGTAGGAGAGATCGGTGAGCGATTGGCGGGCAACGATCGGGAATCGGCTCACCAGCGCCAAGTGGCGATCCGGGTCCGCAGCATCGACAAACTCAGAGTCGATGTACCCGAGCTTCTCATTTTCAAGCCGCTTCCGGAACTCTTCGAACTGCAGGGCCGAACCCATCTCGCACACGCCCAGGATGTCGGGATTGATCTCCTTGATCACCCCAAGGACGGCCCCGGCGGCCTCCTCGGACTTGCGCGGCTTTCCCGCAGGCGTTCCACCGGGATCTGCGAGCGGCGCGTAATTTTCCAGGTTATACCCGGCGAAAACAAAATCCTTTCCGCTGGCGATCGCGGGAAGCGCGGCAGCGAAGAGCAGGCAGCGGAAGAGGATGTGCTTCATGATTACAGGAAAGGAGCGTGGGCCACCAGCCAATTGTGTTTGGCATCGGTGTTGCTTGGGACCAAAGGTCCGCCCCATACCAGCCTGGGGCAACGCCCCAGGTCTTTGTGCCCCAACGCCTTAGGGCTGAAGGCCCGTTCCATTCCGGGGAGATGGGTCGGGCTTTCAGCCCTAATCGCATAGAGACTCGGTTCCTGGGGCTGCGCAAAGCCTTCGCCCCAGGCTGGCATGGGGCCGCGCCGTTGGCGCTGAATGTCGCATTTCATAACGGATAATTTTCATGCCGAACACTATTGGGATCCCCCCCCGCAGTGCGCAGCCAAGATGACCCCGCGCCTTACCGGAAAAAACGCGAGCCGGAAATGGGTTACCTACTGGCGCTTACGCCACCGGCTTTTGGTCTTGGGGAACCGGCTTGGGTTCCTGGGTGGCTGCAGGAGCTTGCGCGGCTGGCGGCGTCTGAACGGGAGGCTCGACAGCCGTGGCAATCTGCCGCTGCACATCATCCTTGGCCTTGGTGAATTCATTCATGGCTTGACCGAGGCCGCGGGCCAGTTCGGGGAGGCGCTTGGCCCCGAAGAGCAGCAGAATCACGATCAAAATGATGATCATATCTCCGCTGGCCAGATTCGAAAAGAAAGCGACGAAGTTCATGCTTACTTGATATACCCGCCGGGGCACAAAGCAATGGAAAGCTTGTGGGTAACGGTATGCTACTGGAATCCCTGCTTACTGGTTTGGATCGTGTAAGGCATCCAAGTCGCGTTTCACATCTTCCCAGTCCAGAGTTCTTTCCCCCTATCGGAGACGTCACTTCGGCCGGATGGCGCCAACCGCTTCCGGGCTGGGCAATCCCCACGCCTGCCATTTGCGCTGGTATTCGTCCCACGGAAGCAGCGCATAATGCGGCTGCGCCTCCGCCCGCAGCCAGCGGATCAGCGAGACGAGGTCGGGTTCCGCCATGCTGGTGCAGCCCCAGGTCGGGCGGGTTTCGCCGCGCCGGATATGGAAAAAGATCGCGCTCCCCATCCCCGCCACGGGCGGATCGGCATTGTGCCGGACTTCCACCAGCCAACGATAAGCGAAATCATTATGGCGCATCTTCTGTTTTTCAAACCACGGAGGCGGGTTTTTCGGATCGACGGTGACGAAGCGGTTGTAGTCCGGCAGTTTTGGATCATCCACCCAGGCGTCGGCGGCGGTCACGGTGTGGAACGGATAACGCGCTCCTTTCGGCAGGGTACGGTCATAGGTGTAGATCTGGCCGAGTTGGAAGACCCCCGCCGGCGCCCGGGCGTCGCGTTCGGCCTTGTGCAGTCCCGGTTCGTCGGTTCCAAGGACGCCGCGTCCCCAGGCGAGCCCGTTTTTGCCCAGCAGCACCGGGATTGGCCCCAGGGTCGGCTTCCAAACCCCGTCCGCGCCGCGCTCCAAGCCCAAAAGCCGCGCGGTGGACGCGTCCCAGTCCGGCGCGATGCCGACGAGCAGTTGCCGCACCTCGGGGCGGACCGCACCGGAAGCGGAGCCGCCAGCGCGCGCGCCGTTTGCCAGCAGAAGGAGCGCCGAAACCAAAGTTGTGAAAAAGCCGAACGTGGGGCAGGGGAGAAATCGCATCATGATCACTCAAGCCGTGGAAATGTCGCTGCGCAAGCCGGGAAATAAGGCGAATTGGAAGCGCACCCGAGGCGGATGTCGCGTTTTACTCTTAGAAACGCGGAGAAACGCGGGTGCAAGTCGGACCTTGCCACCGCCCCGGCTCTGGACCTAAACTGCAAGCAATCGGAGAAGACTTATGAACGAATCAGTCAGCAATCCCGCCACGAACGAAGAAGCCGCAAGCAAATTTGAAAGCGGCAAAGCTCACGCCAAACAAGCTGCGGAAGAACTCCGCAGTGCCGCTGAAGCCAAAGCCGCGGAACTCCGTTCCGTTGCCGAAGCCAAAGCCCACGAATACCGCGGCAGAGCCGAGGAAGCCTACGAACAGGCCCGCACCCGCGCCCGCTCCTTGCAGGAAGAGGGCGAGGCTTATGTCCGGGAAAATCCGCTCCGCGGCGTCATGACCGCCCTCGGAGTCGGCTTCATCCTCGGAGTTCTCTTCCGTCGTTAAGCGGCCAACCGGCCATAACATCATGTTTGCGAAAACGCATCCGCCCCAAGAGCGGACCGCGGCGGATGTCGGCTTGTCCGAACATCTCCTCTCCCTGGCCGGGTCTTTCACCGGCTATCTTCGGGCGCGGCTTGAATTGGCCGGGATCGAAGGCAAGGAGGCGCTGGGCGCTTATGGAAAAGTGGCCGCGTTTCTCATCGGGGCCATTGGGCTCCTGCTCTTCGGGTACGTTTTTCTCTGGATCGGGATTATTGCCGTCATTGCGCATTACTCCCAAGTGCCGTGGGGCTGGATCGTCCTGGCGGTCGGCGTCCTTCACCTCTTGGGAACCATCGCATGCCTCTGGGGAGCCAAGGCCAAATGGGGCAAACCGCTCTTCCCGGCCACCCTCAACGAGTTCAGAAAGGATCAAGAATGGCTGAGCAGTCCGCAGCAAACCGCAAGTCGGAGCTAATCGCCGAGCTCGAGCGTTCCCGCAGGGAACTGGCCGGCAACATTCGGGGTGTGCGCCATGACGTGGACGTCACCTCCCACTTCAGGCACGCTTTCGCCCAGCGCAAAACGGTTTGGATCGCGGGGGCGGCTGTTATCGGCTGGCTGCTCGCAAGGCTCCCGGGCAGAAAAGCGCGGGTTGCCCGCCCAGGGAAGGAACTCGAGAAGCGCAAGGAATCGCAACGCAGCGCCTTTCTCTTCACGCTGCTGAATTTGGCGATCACGGTGGCCAAGCCCGCGTTAACGGCGCTGGCCTCGAAGAAAATCACGCAGTTCGCCACCGGGGAACGGAAAGAAGGACGTGCGCGCCGGTATTCTGGGCGGTGGTGAGAGGGCTGGCGCGGCAGATGGACGAGATGGGCGGTGGGCTTCCCCGTCCACACAGGCTGCAGGGCTGGGGTCAACAGGGCTGGGGTCAACTCTTGAATCTTGACGCCGCGTCAAGATTCAAGAGTTGACCCCCTTTCCACCCTTTCCACGCTCCCGCGTCGAACAAACCGCCGGACCTCGAACTCCGGGTGAACGAGCACCGTTTCCACGAACTCAAAACTCAACTCGAACTCCGGGAAAAACGCATCCCCTGCCACTGATTGCGGGATGACGGTGAGCAGCAACTCGTCACAGCGCGGGAGGAGTTGGGCGTAGATCTCCGCGCCCCCGATGACAAAGATATCCGTGCCGGGTGCGGCGTAGGCGGCTGGATCGAACCCGGTCAGATCGTGCAGCGTCGTGACCCCCTCGATGTCGGAGCCGCGGGTCACCACCAGATTCTTGCGGTTGGGGAGCGGACGCCCGAGCGACTGGTAGGTCTTGCGCCCCATGAGAACCGAATGCCCGGTGGTGGCGCGTTTGAACCAGCGCAGTTCATCGGAGATATGCCAGGGGATTTTTCCCTCGCGGCCGATCACCCGGTTAAGCGCCATGGCGGCGATGGCTTTAAGTTGCGGAACGTGACTCATGGCGGCGAGAGGCTAAACGGCGATCGGCGCCTTGATCGTCGGGTGCGGGTCGTAGCCGGAGAGGGTGAAGTCCTCGAACTGAAAAGCGTGGATGTCACGCACGTTGGGATTGATGCCCATGGCCGGGAGCGGGCGGGGTGAGCGCGCGAGTTGTTCGCGAGCCTGGTCGAGGTGGTTGGCGTAGAGGTGCAGATCGCCGAAGGTGTGAACGAAGTCGCCCGGTTGCAGTCCGCACACCTGGGCCACCATCATCGTGAGCAACGCGTAGGAAGCGATGTTGAATGGAACGCCCAGAAAGAGGTCGGCGCTCCGCTGGTAGAGTTGGCAGGAAAGCACCCCTTCATGCACGTAAAATTGGAAGAGGACATGGCACGGCGGGAGTTTCATCCCTTCGATTTCGCCCGGATTCCACGCGGAGACGACCAAGCGCCGACTGTCAGGATTCCGGCGGATTTGAGCGACCACCTCGTCGATCTGATTGATCGAGCGGCCATCGGGAGTCCGCCAGTCGCACCACTGCGCGCCATAGACCCGGCCCAGATTGCCCTCGGCATCGGCCCATTCATTCCAGATGGAGACCCCTGCGGCTTGAAGAGAGCGCACATTGGTCTCACCCCGCAGGAACCAGAGCAACTCGTGAATGATCGACTTCAAGTGAAGCTTTTTCGTCGTCAGCAACGGGAAGCCTTTTTGGAGATTGAACCGCGCCTGCGCTCCAAACACGGAATAGGTGCCGGTGCCAGTCCGGTCCGATTTGAACTTTCCTTCGTCGAGAACAAGCTGGAGGAGATCGAGATATGCGCGCACGTCAATGGTTTAAGCCCGGAGTGAATCCCGTTCCAGTTTTTTCAAGCGAGAGGTCCACATCGTTGCCGACCGAGCGGGGCGGCTACAGCGCGGGCCGCGTCTGGGACGGGTGCTTGAGCTCGGCGAAATACAGCTTTCCGGCACCGGTTTGGTGGGTGCCCGCGATGGTGATCGTTTGAACCTCGCCGATGAATGGCCGGGCATGGTTTACAATAATCATGCTGCCGTCCTGCAAATAGCCGACCGCCTGGTGCGGCTCACGGCCCGGCTTGACGAGGGTAAGATCCAGCTCTTCGCCGGTGGTCAGCGCCGGCTGCAGGGCGCGGGCGAGATCGTGCAAATTAAGAACCGAGATGCCTTGGAGCCGGGCGATTCTGGCCAGGTTGGAGTCGTTGGTCAGCAGGCGCGCTTGAACGATCTGGGAGACCTGCATTAGTCGGGTGTCCACCGGTTGATCGCCTTCGGGAACCGATTCATGGATGGTAACCGTCATGTCGGGCCGTCGCTGGATTTCCTGAAGCAGGTCCAGACCGCGGCGACCGCGCTCGCGCTTGAGGGGATCGGACGAATCACCGAGGGCCTGAAGTTCATCCAAGACAAAGCTGGGGACCACGAGAGACGTGCTCAGGAAACCTGTTTCGGAAACCCTCAGGATACGGCCGTCGATGAGGGCGCTGGTATCGACCACGATCGGCTCGTCATGAATGGCGACGCGGCGAAAGCGCACATAGGGGATGATCAACGAGAACTCATCCCGGCTGCTGCGCAAGGCAAGCATGGTGCCGAGGTAAGCCAACGCGGCATAAATGGCCACGCTGGCGATCCAGCGTGTTTGGGGAGGGGAGTAGCGGAGGACGTCGGAGGCCAGGAGAAGCCGGGCTGCAAAAAAACCGAGCAGCATTCCGAAGGTGGCCGAGGAAAACATCCGCAGGGAAAAACCCTTCAGAAGCCTGTCGATCAGGACGATCGCCAGCCCGAAAATCAGCCCGGAAACCGCTCCGATCCACTGAGAGCCTGTGGACTCGAAGAGCACGTCCCCGATTCGCGAGCCCAAAAAGAGCGCGAAGGTTATAAAGAGCACCCGGAATAGGTTGATGGTGCGGCTGGCTGTCACAGGTTTAACGTCTGGGTTGCGATTCAGCGGCCTCTCTCGCCGCACTGTCCCGGTAGAATATCAGTCCATGCTGGCGGATATTGGAGATGATCGCTCGCAGATTATTAGCCACTTCGCGGTTCCCGAGCAACATCGGAAGCGCCCCGGGACCAGATTGTGCGGATTTCAAGAACCCCTGGGTCGATTGAATGACTCCGCGCGCTTCGCCGACAACCGCGCGAACGTCGCTGGCGGCTCCCTCGGCGGTCTCCATCATCTTTCGGGCTCCGGCCATGGTGTCCTTGGCGTTGTCCACCGTGCTTTGCGCCCCCACCATGAGGCCGTCGATCTTCTTTGAAGCCTCGGAGATCCGGCCCGTGGCGGCCTTGAAATCGGCAAAGGCGCCCGAGAGATTCTTGAGATTCTCATCGCTAAGCAGCCCATTGCGCACGGCGGCGATGGTTCCTTCCAGTTCGTCCAGGCGGCTGTTGAGTTTGACCATCGCTTCCTCACCTTTTTTGGTGATCGCGTCCAGCCCACCGGATTGATCGGCTTTGAGTTGTGCGCCCGGCGGGATGATTTGGTTCGGGTCGGCCGGGTCAAAAGCCCCGTCTTTGAAATGGTCCGGCGCCTCGACATTGACGAATTTGTCGCCAAGCAATCCCGAGCTGCCAATGACGAAACGCGAACCCTTCGGCAGCTTGATTTCGTCGCGGATGCTCAATTGCACGAAGACCTTGCCGATCTGGCCGCCAGTGATTTCTGGCCGCTCCGCGACGTGGCCGATTGCAGCGCCCGCCATTTGGACATCGGAGTTTTTCAACAACCCGTTGGCGTTGGGGAATTCCACCGTCACCCGGTAATCCTTCGCCAGCCCCTGGCCGACGCGCCCAAACTGAATGGCCATGATGGCGATAGCCATCAAGCCGACGAAGACAAAAAACCCGACTTTGACTTCCAAACCCCTCTGTTCGTTGCTCATTGAAGTGTGTGCGTTTCTAATCCGTATCGCCGGAGTGTCCCTCGATGAAGTCTCGAATCAGCGGATCGCTGGAGGCCATCAGTTCAGCCGCGGTCCCATGAAAATAGATGCTCCCCTCATGAAGATAGGCGATTTTGTCGGCAACATAGGTGGCGCATTTCATGTCGTGTGTCACGACAATGGATGTCACTCCGAAGCGCTTTTGCAAGCGTCGAATCAGGTGGTTGATCGAGTCGGAGACCACGGGATCGAGCCCCGCCGTCGGTTCATCGTAGAGCAGACAGTTGGGATGGGTGATGACGACCCGGGCCATGGCAACCCGCTTTTTCATGCCGCCGCTGAGGTTTACCGGCATCTTATCCTCGTGCCCGGTGAGATCCACGACGTCGAGCGCTTCGGCCACTTTTTTGCGAATGACACCCGGGTTGCGCTCGCCGGCTTCCCGCAGCGGAAAGGCGACGTTTTGTTCCACCGTCATGGCATCAAAAAGCGCGCAGCCCTGGAACATCATCCCGATCGTCTTGCGAATCGGCAGAAGTTGACGCTCCTTGAGTCCGACGATCTGGCGGCCTTCGATGCGGACCTTGCCCGAAGTGGGGGTCATCAGCCCGATGAGATGCTTGAGCAGCACGCTTTTTCCACTGCCGGAACGGCCGATGATCACCAAGGTCTCGCCAGCGGCCACGTCGAGATCGATGCCCCGCAGGATCTGCTGGTTGTCGATCTGCTTCGTCAGGGCACGGACTTCGATCATTGATTCTGGAGCGGGGGCGGTCATCGAAGATTGGTCCTTCCGGGGGCTGTTGGGCTTAGACTCCACCGGGGTAGAAGATGTTGAGGATCATCGTCAGGAAGAAATTGACGATCAGGATGAAAAGCGAGCTGATGACCACCGCCTGGGTGGTCGCTTTGCCGACGCCCACCGCGCCTTCCTGCGCCTTGAGCCCTTCCTGGCAGGCGATCAGCGAGATCAGCAGGGCGAAGGCGAACCCTTTCGTGAGCGCCATCTTCACGTCCCGGCCCGAGGTGAATTTCAGCATGTAATTGACGTAATAAACATTCGAGACCCCCAACATGCTCACCGTCACGAATTGCCCGGCGAGAATTCCGATCCCGACGCATTCCGCCACCAACAGCGGAACGGAAAACATCATCGCCAGCAGCCGCGGAACCACTAGGTAATCGACCGGATGCACCCCGAGCGAGCGGAGCGCGTCAATCTGCTCGGTGACCTTCATCGTGCCGATTTCCGCCGACATGGCCGCTCCCACCCGGCCCGCCACCATCAAGCCGGTGAGCACCGGGCCGAGTTCTCGAAACATCGAGACCGCCACCACCGCCCCCACCGCCGAGTCCATGGAAAGGCGGTGAAACTGGAAGAAAGTCTGCGCGCCGAAAACTGCGCCGGTAAACCCGCCGGTAACAACCACCACGAGCTGCGAGCGATAGCCCACCTCCAACACCTGCTTTAGGAGTAACCGCCAGCGGATCGGCGTGGTCAACAACGAGCGCAGCGTCTCAAGCGCAAGGAATAGAAGCTCCCCCAGGTAGCCGAAAAGAGAAAGGGCGGTGCGGCCTAAAAACCGGATAAACAACATCGAGTAAAAAGAAGAGCCCCACGAGGGATCCCTTCGCAGGGTCGCTGGCTAGAGCAGCGGCTGAGTTTTCTTTCTGTTTTGCTCGACTAACGAAGGGGGAATGTTTCCCACGAAGCGGGGTTCAAGCCCGATGCGTTCGAAAGCCCGCTTCACCTGGAGAATCGTGAAGGTCGGCTGGTCTGTCTCCATGTAAACAATGTCATGGTTGCTATCGACCTTGTAGCGCAGTCCCGGGATCGTCTCCAACTCATGGTCGAGCTCCAGGATTTTTTCCAGATTGCGGACACCGGCGGCATAAACTTCAAGTTCGAGCATAAACAGGAGGGTTGCGAGGGATGTATAGCAGACTCGAAAGAAGGTGCAAGGGCGATCCCTGCGCCCCCCCTCGGGGGGCGTGATTGGAAGTGGGTAGGGGGATATTGTTCCCAAACTCAATTCGGGAACACACTTCTTGTGGGCGCAACATTGCGGCGGCGGGGGAATGGGGTGCCGACTCGCTCCAGAGGCTCATCCCGGCAATAGAGTTGCCGGGACAATGGCGTTCCCAAATGGAGTTTGGGAACGAGCCGCTGCCGAGGCCAAACTCCTTTGAACCTAGAAAAAGCAATTGGATTTCGGCCAAGGTTCTTCTGCCGGATCCAGGTTGAAACGACCTTTCTCTTACAACCCGATCTTCCGCATCAGCCAGTTCCGGCGCCTCAGGGTTGGCATCTCGAAATCCCGAACCGCCTCCGCCGAACTCTCATATTGGGATTTTGCGCGGCCTGTAATATAGCCGATCCACCCAGCCAGCGTGTTGCCCATTCTGCGCCACGGGCTGCGGCGAATCTCAAGCCGGATCTGGTCGTTGCGCAATTCCATGGCATAGAAGAACAGCCCGATCAAAAACCCGAGGATCAGCCCGCCCGTCAAGATCGGAACCGGATTGCGCCGGACGTATTCCCGCGTGGCTTCCACCGCCTGTTCGGATTTTGCCTTCAAATCTTCGGCAGTGGCTGAGGCCTTCTCTTTCAACTCTTCCGCCTTGGCGCCTGCCTTTGAAGTGAACCCCTCGGCCTGGGACTGCACGTCCTTCCACATTTCCCCGGCGGTTTCCGAAATGCTTGCGCCCGCCGCCCGGGCCGATTCGGCGAGGCCGGGTTCCACCCGGTCGCGCAGGGTTCGCAGACTGTGGTGCATCGTGATCACTTCCTGCCTTTGCCGCTGCACGATCTCGCGGGCCGGGCTCTCCAAATCGTGAGCCACCGCTTTATTATACTCAGCCATGGCGCGATCGGCATATTCCTCGCACGCCGCGACGATAAGATGATTGTCCTCCCGCCTCGTCCCCGGCTCGAATTGTGCCCAGTCCGCATGCGCCGCGGAGGGCGGTTCGACCGCCCCCCCGCTGATCGAACGGATTTGGGTGTGAAGCTCGCTGGCAAATTTCCCGGTTTGAACTGAGAAAGATGAAAGAAGCATTTTCAATTCCGGGTCGCTCGAAGTGCATTCCGAAGCTTCCCGGAACCCGTTTTGACCCTCGCGGCAGACGTCTGCCAGCCCACGCAGCACCGCCACGGTTTCTACCTGTAACGCATTCATACGAAAGTATCGAATGCGCGAAGCCCGGCGGCGGGCAGTTACAATGCTTTAGCCAGCCGCGCGAGAACCGCCGGATAGAGCTCGTGCTCAGCGACTTGGATACGCGCGTGCAACGTCTCGGCGGTGTCGCCGGGCAGTACCGGCACCTCGCTTCGGGCGATGACCGGGCCGGTATCCATCCCCCCATCCACGTAATGAACCGTGCAGCCCGTCACCGTGGCGCCCGCTTCGAGCGCCTGCTTCCACGCAGCCAGCCCCGGAAACTTCGGGAGCAGGGAAGGATGGATATTGATGATCCGGTTCGGGAACGCCTCCAGCAAAGCTGGTTTGATCATCCGCATGTACCCCGCGAGCACCACCAGATCGACCTCCGCTTCCCGCAGAAGCTCAAGCAGGCGCAATTCCGCTTCCGGCTCGAGTTTGGTGCGGAAGCGCCCCGGCTCCACGAACTCGGTCCGAATGCCATGGGCTCTTGCAAAGTCGAGGATCCCCGCGCTCTGCACGTCCGAGATCACAATGCGCGCCTCGGCGTTGATGCGACCTTTGCCGATTGCCTCGGCGATGGCTTTGAAGTTGGAACCTTTCCCCGAACCGAGAATGCCAAGTCTTAGTTTTTGCATGTGGCTGCGGCTACAATTTGGCTGGTTGAACGGCCCGGCACCAGCGGCAGGATTCGGATTTCGGCGCCCACTTCGTCAAGCATCGCGCGTTCTTCGGCATTCAAGGTCTCCGGGGTGTAATCGCCCCCCTTGGTGTAAATTTGGGGGCGAACGGCCCGCAGCAGATCGGTGATGCGCACCTCCGGGAAGATGGTGACATAATCCACGCACTCCAGCGCCGAGAGCACTTCGGCCCGGTCGGCTTCGGGATTGATCGGACGCGTCGGCCCCTTGAGGGCGCGCACCGAGGCATCCCCATTCATGGCAATCACGAGGGCATCGCCCAGTTTCCGGGCTGCCTGGAGATAACGGACGTGGCCGACATGGAGCAGGTCGAAGCACCCGTTGGTGAACACAAGCTTCTTTCCCGCGGCGGCGAGTTCTTCGCGCGCCGCGGCAAGCTCGCCGGCAGTGACAATCTTTTGAACGGACATGGAACCAAGGAGCATAAACCACCAATCGCCGCTAGAAAAACATCAAAATTTTGCACCCCTTGCCCCGGCGGGCAGGCTCTGCTATACATGGGTTTTTCCCGATGAAAAGACTGCCCCTCCTCTTCGTTATTGTTAGCTCTATGCCTGCCGTTGCGCAGATTACCGTCACGCCCGAAGGGCCTGCCAGCACCGGGATCGTGGCAACCGGCCCTGCTCGGGCTGCGGCAACTCCTCAACGCATCGAGCGGGCAATCGCCGTAGTCAAACCGGCAGCGGCCGCGCCCAGTCCGGCTGCCGAGGCGCAGATTAAACCAAAGAAATCCGGCGGATTTTTTAATTTCTTCCGGTTCCGGTGGCTCTTCGGGTCCGGGAAAGCAAAGGCGGAGGCGACTCCCGCCCCGGCTCATCCCCATAATGTGACGCGCACGCCGGTGCTCAAAGCTTCGCCGACTCCAGCCAAACCCCGACCGAGCGCCACGCCTTCGGCTAAACCGGCGGCAAGTGCAACCCCGCGTCCGACCGCGACTCCGACCGCCCGGCCCACTCCAAAGCCGACGCCGAAACAGACCGCCTCGCCGAACCCGGTTCCGACTCCTTCCGCGACTCCGGCCCCCACCCCGGAAAGCACTTCCACTCCTGCCCCAGTCGCGATCCAGCCTGCCCCTTTGGCTGAACCGACGGCGACCCCTGTCGCGACCACCAAACGTGGACACAAGGGAAGCAGCCCGCTCGCCACTCCGATGCCGGAATCCGAGCCGGATGCCGCAATCGCAACGCTGATTCAACCAGCGCGTGGGAAACAGCATGAACCCGATGCAGAGAAGGCTCGCTACCGGGAGGTCCGCGAAAAGGCAGCCAACAATCCTGAAGTGGTTCAGTTGCGCGAGAAGATGGCCAACACCAGCGATCCCGAAGCCCGCAAAGCTGCGGCGATGAGCTACAGCGAGGCCCTTTTTGCAAATATGCGTAAACTCGACTCCTCGCTCTCGGAGCGGATCGACCGCATGGAAGGCGCCACCAAGCGCCGTATTGAAGCCGGCAAACCGCTGATCGAATAGGCTCATAGGATTCTCAGCGCCTCCGCCACTCCACTCTCTAGATTAATTTTACTGGGCGATTCTTTTTGCCGACTTAGGATTCCATCTCAAGCCGGCTACTTCTTCAAGATCGTCAACTTCGCAAACAGGTGTGTTCCTAAGTGCAACTTGGGAACAAGCACCTCACTCGCCGCGGACGCCGTCTGTTTGGGGAAAGTAACCGTGAGTTACTTAGAAGAGGAAAAACTGCTCCCACGGAGAGCGGCTGGAAGCTGCTTCCACAGTAGAAGCGGCATCCCTGCCGCTTCGATCCGCATTTTCGGAAGGGGACGAGAACGGGAATCCTGAATTTCCACAGCTTTCTGCTGTGCATGTGCCGGTTCGCCATTAAATTCCGTGGGACAAACCTGTGGCTGAGAACCTGATCGATATCGTCGCTGAATCGCCGCCGATTGCCGCCCTGCTGCGCGCCATCGGGCGGAAGAAGCGCGTCGTGTTCGAGCACGTCAACGCGGCGGCCCATGCGTTTGTGGCCGCAACGGTGGCGGCGCACGCTCCCAGAAAACCGGACAAGCCGCGGCGGGTGTGGATCGTGGCTTCGAATATCCGCCACCAGGAACAGATCCATAACGAGTTGCTCAACTGGCAGTCGGAGACGCTGTTCATCCCTGAGGTGGAAGTGGCGCTCGCGGAGAACGCGCTGCCCGATCCGGAGATCGCGGCCGATCGGCTTCAGGCGCTCCAGCAACTCATGCAGCCGGGCGGCGGAGTGGTGGTGCTCACCGCCGCATCGCTAAACGATTCCGTTCCATCTCCCGAAGGGATGCAGTCGCTGAGCCTGGATCTCTCCCAGGGCCAGAGCTTCCCGATGCAGCTACTCGTGGAGCGGCTGGCTGAGGCCGGCTACGAGCGGGTTCCGCAGGTGGCGTTGCGAGGACAGTTCGCCGTGCGCGGCGGGATTGTCGATGTGTTTTCGTGGCAACACACGATCCCCTTGCGCCTGGAGTTTTTCGGAGATGAAATCGATTCGCTCCGGCATTTCGATCTCGACGCGCAGACCTCGGTGCAACCGGTGGAACGCATCTCGATATTGCTCGGGGAGCCGCGGGGCGAGGTGGTCACGGACGAAAAGGATAGTCAGGGACAGAGGGGACCGGCTGATCCTGCCCCGAAGCGGAAGGGGCGGTCAGGGAAAGCGCGGGAGGCCGGAGCGGTCACGCTGCGCGATTACATCCGGACCGGGGATCTGGTCATCGATGTGGAAGCCGGTCTCGATTGGGCGCCGGTGGCGATCACGGAGACCGCTGCCGAATCGGCGGGTGAAGAGAATTTCGCGGGCGCATTTTTCGATCATGGGCTGGGCGAGTTCGAGGCGGGCGACCTGGTGGTGGAAGCCGGGAAACGCCAATTGTTTCTACGCCAGCTTGAGGAATGGCTCGGGCAAGGCTGGCGCGTCGTGATTTTTTGCAACAACGAGGGCGAGATCGAGCGGTTCCGCGATTTGCTGCCGTATCCGGATCACGTCGGACTGACGCTTGCGATCGGGGGGCTCGGGCACGGGTTCACCTTCCCCGCAGGAAAGCTGGCCGTGCTCTCGGATGCCGAGTTGTTTGGCCGCTACCGCAACACGCGCGCCCATCGGCAGGCATTGAGGCGGGCGAAGGATCAGGCCACCCGTGCGCAGATCGATTTTTCGGAGCTGAACGAGGGCGACATCGTCGTCCACTTGGAATACGGGATCGCGCGGTTCGAAGGGCTGGACAAGTTCGCGAAGCTCGACGGAGTGGAGGAAGAGGTGCTCATCCTCGAGTTTGCCAACGAGGCGCGCCTCTATGTTCCGCTGGAACAAAGTTATCTTATTTCGCGCTATGTCGGCGTCGGCAAACGCAACCCGCCCTTGAGCGAACTCGGCGACGCCAAGTGGGCCAAAGCGAAGTCGCAGGCGCAGAAAGCGGTGTTCGATTACGCCGCAAATCTCCTGTCGATTCATGCGGAACGCGAGACGGCTTCCGGGTTCGCTTTTCCGCCGGACGGCAAATGGCAGCACGAGTTCGAGCGCTCGTTCCTTTATAAAGAGACGGCGGATCAGGTGACGGCGATTGCCGAAACCAAAGCCGACATGGAAGGCGAGCAACCGATGGACCGGCTGATCTGTGGGGACGTGGGATTCGGCAAAACCGAGGTGGCGATCCGGGCCGCGTTCAAGGCGGTGATGGGCGGCAAGCAGGTGGCGATCCTGGTGCCGACCACCGTGCTGGCCCAGCAGCATTACAATAATTTCCGGGAACGCTTTTCGGACTACCCGATCACGGTCGAAACGCTCAGCCGATTCCGGACGCCGGGCCAGCAGCGCAAGGTGATCGAGGAGCTTAAGGACGGCTCGGTCGATGTCGTGATCGGCACGCACCGGCTGATTTCAAAAGATGTGCGGTTCAAGGATCTCGGGCTGGCGGTCATCGATGAGGAGCAGCGGTTCGGCGTGTTGCACAAAGAGAAGTTCAAAGAGCTCTTTAAGCTGGTCGATGTGCTGACGCTTTCCGCCACGCCCATTCCGCGCACGCTTTATCTTTCGCTTATGGGTGCGAAAGACATGTCCGTTTTGGAAACGCCCCCGCAAAACCGCATCCCGACCGAGACGGTCATCTGCGGCTACGACGAGCGGATCATTCGCGACGCCATCCAGCGCGAACTCGCCCGCCAGGGGCAGGTCTTCTTTTTGCACAACCGCGTGGGAAGCATCGAGGCGATGCGCTCGAAGCTCAAAAAGCTACTGCCGAAAGCGCGAATTGTTGTCGGCCACGGCCAAATGGACGAACACGAGTTGGAAGCCGTGATGCAGCAGTTCGTCAATGGCGAGGCCGACGTGCTGCTTTCCACCACGATCATCGAAAGCGGGCTCGATATCCCCAACGCCAACACCATCATCATCGACCGCGCGGATCGCTTCGGGCTAGCCGATCTCTACCAACTCCGGGGCCGGGTGGGCCGGGCGCAGCACAAAGCCTATGCGTATCTGATGATCCCGCGGGATTTGATGCAGGGCGAGGCGCGCAAGCGGATCAACGCCATCAAACAGTATTCCAGCCTGGGCGCCGGATTCAAAATCGCCATGCGCGACCTGGAGATTCGCGGGGCGGGCAACATTCTTGGCACCCGCCAGAGCGGGCATATCGTCGCCATCGGTTTCGACCTCTACTGCCAGCTTTTGAAACAGGCGATTGGAAAGCTCAAAGGCGAGAAAGTGCGGCCCCGAGTGGAACTGCCGATCAGCCTCGACTTCATCGCCACCAACGAAGCCGAATGGCTCAAGGGAACCGGGGTCTGCGCGCCGGCCTTCCTGCCGACCAGCTACATCGGCGAGCCTCAGACCCGAATTCAAGCCTATCGCGCGCTGGCCGAAGTCACCGTTCAGGAGCAGATCGAGCGATTGCGCGGGATTTGGCGGGACCGCTTTGGGTGTCTGCCCGATGCGGCGGAAAACCTGCTGGTCCTCACGGAGATCAAGCTGGTCGCCGCAGCCCGTAAAATCACCCGGGTGGAAGTGCGCGACTCGAAGCTGATGCTCACCCGCGGGGGCGATTACATGCTGATCGGCGGGAAATTTCCCCGGATGCAAAAGGCCGATCCCGCCGAAAGGTTGGTCGAACTGCGAACGATGCTCAGGAAATTCTGATTTCCATCTCAGTTCGCCGCGATGGAACGGCGGGTGACGGGGCGCTCGACATGGCAGTAGGATCCGCTTTTGTCGTAAGAATATAAAGCCAGGTAGCGATCAGGCGTGACCGATTCAGCGCTAATCGGGTTTGCAGAAAGGGTTGGATCTAAAATCCACCAACGCCCCTGATTCTTCCAGAGCAGCCAGGCGTGATAAACCGTTGAATTGCTATTTGCCTTTCCGACCACGAAACGGATTGTACAATCGTTCATCCGATCGGCAAGCCAGAGCGACTTTGCTTTGCAATCGCCCGAGCGGCGCATTGCTGTAATATCAGGAAGGGTGGCTGCGTAAGGGGATTGGCGGATATACTTAAACGCATGGCCCTGACGCATGAGCTCGGAAACTTTTTTGAAGCTGGTCGAGCCGCCTTGCAAGTTCCCCAAAACCGCATGCACCGGCTGGAGAAAGGCGTCATAAGGCGTGGGGCCGCGTTGTCCGCGGGAGACGTCCGAAGCAGCGTTGATCTGGGCGGCCCACCCGGCGATCAATGCGATGAACAAAAGGAATTTCATATACTGCTGCTTCTTGCTGATGTTTATATCGAAATCCTGGGTTTGCGCCATTAGCAGGGCTGCGTATCTATGTGCTAATCTGGTTTTACGTTATATTGCGAATGATGAGGCTTGTTTGATGCTCGATGGGTTCAGCCTGTTAGTGTTGTTGCGCACTGCATTGCTGTCCGAAAAGGATTCGGAAGCTTTTGGCCGTTGCGGGTTAGTATATTTACGTAAGCAGATATCCCATGGGCGAAATGCGTAGGAAGTTTAGCCTAAGCAATATTGCTCATGGGGGGGTGTTTGAATGGCTCCAAGTTTGCGCACTGGAGTTCCCCGCGGATCGCGCGTAATGTTCGGAGACGTGGAAAGCACCTCCGCCATTTTGCTCCGCCGCACCCGGTTTTCGGATTCCAGTCTGATTGTGACCTGGTTGACCGCGGATTTTGGAAAACTCAAGACGGTCGCCAAGGGAGCCCTGCGACCGAAAAGCGCGTTTGCCGGCGTGCTCGACCTCTTTTTTGAATGCGAACTTGCGTTTGTGAGGAGTGGCCGCAGCGAGATCCACACCTTGCGCGAGGTCGCGTTGCGGCATCCTTTCGAGGGCCTGCGGAAGGATTATGGGCGGGTGGAACTCGCCGCTTATTTTGTCGAGTTGCTCGAACTAATGACCGAGCCGGAGCACCCCGTTCCCGAATTGTACGACCTGCTCCGGCGTGCCTTGAGTTACCTGGAGGGGAATGCGCCGAGTCGCAAGGCGCTAATGCACTTTGAAAACGAGTTGGCGCGCCTGCTCGGGATTCAGAGCGAAGGGTCGGCGGTCGTGGCGCTGGCTCGTGCGGTGCCGCGGTTGCCGGAGTGCCGCCGCGCCCTGGTTGCGAAACTCCCAACGGCCTTTCCCTCCGGTTTCACAAGTGCTTGAAAACGGCTTTTATGGCCGGTTTGGGATCGCGAGCGAAGGACTCAAAGAGACTTGGAAAGGATTGATCTGGCCAATGATTGGTAAGCAGCCGGATCAGCGCGCTTCTGAAAAGGGCAAGGTTGGCGAGGATGTTCGGATTTCGCGAACGGGTGTCGTCCTCGCCCCAGCAGGCATCGCGGCGCCAATGGTTGCGCGACTCGACGCCGCCCCAATGTCCTCGAATGAGCTTGAGCCAGCGCTCCGGCGTCAGTTCGTCGCTGTAAAGGCTTGAGATAAAATAGCGGGTGTCGCGCTGGACCTCGCCGGTTTTCTTCGCGGTGCGTTCGCATTCCACGGCCACCAAGCTGCGGGCGTAGGGAAAGCCGGTCGCCATTGGCTCGGCATCAATAACATAAAGAACACGCTCTTCTACTCGACCGCGCCCTGCTTCGAGATGTCGAAAAAGGGGGAGGCTGCGCTGAATTGCGTTTTGGCGTGGGTTAAGAGCGTGGGCTGGTTGCCTTTGATTTGCAGAAGATAATCGCCCCCCTTTTGCGTGACGACACCGAAAGAGAGAGTCTCCGTCCATAGGGTCCATGTCGTCCATAAAGTCCATCTACCCGGAACTCGCCGCGAACTCAGCCTTGGTCCTCATCGGGGTGGCGTGCGCGCTTCTGGACCGCCAGATCAACGCCCTGGCTGTCGCCTTTAAGGACGAGGGGGGCTTTACCGAACGCCTCTACCGCATCCGTTCTGAGCGCCGCGGAAGCCACTAGTGCCTTGTAACGAGAAAAATGGCGCATAGAGCGCAGGATTTTTGGTTCA
>JBAXSN010000040.1:0-21809 GCA_037130675.1 Verrucomicrobiota bacterium | reverse complement strand
CCCCGACGAATGATCCGGCCAAGGCACGCCGCCGGGCTTGAAACTTGGTTTGCGGCGAGGGTCTCGCCGGGTAGTAGAAGCGGCATCCCTGCCGCTTCGTTCCAAAGGAAAGCGGCTGGAAGCCGCTTCTACTACGGAGCCGGAAGTTCGCGCGGTGCTCAGGTGTATAGTTTCCCCGACGAATGATCCGGCAAGGCACGCCGCCGGGGGCGGGACCGACTTGAAACTTGGTTCCAATTGCTTTTTCTAGGTTCATATAACGAACTCATGCCCATCCAGGGCACACTGGAAGCGGCTTCCATCTGCTTCCAGCCGCTCCTCCGTGGGAATCAGCCAGGTTAAGTTGACGCGCATGCGACTGGGCGGGGCGGCTACAGGGGGGCGCGGCTCCCAGCAATTTCCACCCATACCGCCATTGCATGCCACGATCCCGAAACCCGGTCATGGCGATTGTGAGTGCCAGGGTTTGGGCGCGGTTGGCGGGCGCGGTGTTCGGAGGGGCATCGGCCTTCGCGGTTTACTCGCTGGCGCATTGGTCGGGGATGCAGCCGCCGCCGGTCGGAGAACAGTTCCCCGAACCGGCGCGGGAGGATTCGGGAGTGGCTCTCCCATCTCCAGTTCAAGCGTCTCCGAGTCCAAGTGCGACCCCAAGCCCTACTCCCGCCTCCATTCTGGATATCGAGCGTGAGAGGGCCCTTCAAAAACTTGAAGTGCTCGGCAAACAGCCGAATGGCGATAACCTGGCCTCGGTCGCGGCAAGCGGGGCCATTGACGATTTGGAACTGCTGCTGCAAGCCGGGGTGAGTCCCGATGCGACGACTGCGGACAGGCAACCCGCCCTGCTGCTCGCTTGCGAAAACGGGCAGGGTCCGGCGGCACTCCGACTCCTCGAAGCGGGAGCAAGCCCAAATGCCAAGTCCGCGGACGGACGCACAGCGCTCATGGCTTCGGCAGAGCGCGACGAGCCTGATTTGCTGTCGAGGCTGGCTCAGTTTGGAGCCGATACCCAACAAAAGGACCAGCAGGGCCATTCCGCGCTTCAGTATGCCCTTCGTGCCAGAGCCTACTTGGCGCTGGAGTGGCTCCTGGACTTCGGAGCGCCGATGGAGGATGCCTGCTGCGACAACCATGGTTCACCGCTCATCCACGCGCTCGAATCGAGCGATCCGACCCTCATCTCGTTGCTGCTCCAGGCCCAACGGCGCGCCCATCCCCTCCCCTGGTCCCGCACCACCCGCGAAGCGCTCTTCGCCGCACTGCGCGCCCAAAACAAGCCGATCGTGCGAGTCCTGCTCCGCAATCACCCCGAACCGCCTACTCCGGAAGGATTCCGCCAGCCGTTGCTCGCTTATGCCATTGCCTGGCATGAAGTGCCGCTGCTTCGCCTCTTGCTGGAGTGCGGGGCCGATCCAAACACCCCGTTAGGCAATCCGGTCGAGCGAGCGTTTGCCCGACTGGTTCCCGATGAGAACGCACGTTTCTATTTTGCCAAAGAGACTGGGATCACCCCGCTGATGCTTTCCTCTCTCACCGGGCATTTGGATTGCGTCGAGGCGCTTCTTCAATATGGAGCGCAACGGGGCAAGCTGACCGGTCGCTACAAGATGGCAGCCATCAGTTTCGCGGCCCATTACAAGCGCTCCGATATCATGCAAGTGCTGCTCGGGAAGAGCCCAAACCCAGAGGATCAGCACATCCGCATCGAAATCTCCCTCGGAAACCAACGGGCGGTTCTCTGGAAAGATAATCGAGCCGTCCTGAGCGCGCCAATTTCCACCGGCAGGTCCGGATTTCCGACGCCTTCGGGTTCCTTCGTCATCACCGACAAGGAGCGCATGCGCTACTCCTCCATTTACAAGGTGAGCATGCCGTATTTTATGCGGCTGAACTGCAGCGAGTTTGGAATGCATGAAGGGGTGGTGCCGAACTATCCGGCTTCCCATGGGTGCATTCGCCTGCCCCGCGAGGCGGCCATCCGCTTCTTTCACGAGGTGGAAATGGGCAACCTCGTCACAATCAACCCGTAGTTTTTGCGCAAAGGCCGTGCGGCAACCCGGCTCCGAAACCTCTTGGTCCAACGTAGTTCGTGGACTTGAAGATCAAAAGGAGACAAAATTATGACATTTCCAAAAATCGGCCCAGCTTGTGCGGGGCTGGCATTAGGCATTAGCGGTGTGGCCGGCGCCACCCTCTGGGCGACGGAAGCAGCCACCTCCCCAAGCATCACCAGCGGCGGATCGCCGGCCCAAATGGGGAGCCCGGCAGGTTCCACCGTAAACCAACAGGACACGAAATTCCTGAACGATATCGCCAAAGCCAACGCTACGCAGATCGCGTATGGGTTCCTTGCCATCGAAAAGGGTTCGACCGACAATGTGAAAAAGTTTGGGCGCGACCTGATCGACAACCGCGTGAAGTCCACCAAAAACCTGATGGAACTTGCCAGCCGCAAAAATATGTTTATTCCGCTGGCGGATGTGATGAAGCAGAACACGGATCAACTCAACCAACTCGGGCAACAGCCCGGAGCCGAGTTCGACAAAGCCCTGATCAAAACAGTCATTTCGGACAACGCGAAAATGCAAGCCAACCTCCAAAGGTATTTGAGCCAGGTTCAGGACACCGATTTGCGCGACTTCGCCAATCAATGTCTCTCGGATGTGGGAGATCGGCTATCCGATGCGAGGGATCTGGGGAGCAACCTGGGAATCGCTGCACAGGATCTGAATCCAACCCTGCCGCCCGTTGCGGAGGAACCGACCGCGATGCCGGCGCCGCGCCTGGGAGCAAGCCCCAGCCCTTAATATAAGAAGACGGGGAGACGCGGGGACGAGAAGAAGAAGGCAGAGACGCGGCTGTCTGGTCCATTTCGCCCATTTCGTCCATAAAACCGCCGCCCCGGTTTCGGGGCGGCTACCAACCCAGACTTGCATCCTCTCAAGAATCGCCGATGATAAAGACCGAGCCGAATGAAATTCCCCCTGACACCTTTTGTTTTTCTTCCGGTGATTTGCGCCGCAAGCGCGATTCACGGTTCGGAAGCGACCCTTCCCAAGCCCAGCGACCTTCCGGTCGCCGTACCGCTTGAGCGATATCAGGCGATGCTTGATAAATCTCCGTTTGCCCCGGCAACGGCTCCTGCCGCGCCTGCTGCCGCAGAGGCGGTCCCATCTTTCGCTCAAGACTGGAGGGTAACCGGGGTGGCGATCGTCAACGGCACCGATTTCGTGACGATTACTTCGCGGGACCAGAACAAACATCTCGCGCTCGTCCCCGGAGAATCTACCGAAGGAATGACCCTGGCGAATGTGGAATGGTCTCAGGAAGTCGGGAAGAGCAAGGTTCATCTCCAAAAAGGCTCTGAGTTTGCGGTGCTCGAGTTCGATCCGGCGGCATTGCAGGCCGGCGGACCAGTTCCAGAGGGCGCAGCGCAACCGGCAAACATCGGGCAACCTCCGCAGCCGGGTGTTCAATCCGTGCCGTCCATGCGTTCCCGCCGACCGCCTCTGATCCGTTCCGGTCAACCAGGGCAACCTGGACAACCCGGCCAGCCTTTTATCAGGCCACCACGGGTAATTCCGAGCCGGCCTGTCCGATAACCCGGACCGGACTAATCACGCCCGGCGAAACGGGCTTCGAAAGCAAAAAAAGAGAGCCGCGCCCGGGTATCCTTCTCTTCCGTAGGGGTTCTTTTTTCTGGCTGAGGCGCATTTCTAATGCGGGCCAGCAGCCTGGCCTTTGCGGACGGAGCCGGATCGCGGGGGGATAAGCTCAAGGCAAAGATGGAATTTAACTTCCGACATTCCCTCAAGAAATCCTCCGCACGCCGACCGAATAGTTTCCGGCCAGCGCAAAACTGCTCGGTCTCGTCGGGGTCGAGCGCGCCGACGACGTAGAGCCTCGCTAGATGTTGAAATTCCTCATAGGTCATAACCGATTGTCTCCGACTTGTGGGGGGTTGATTCCCCTACATCCACTTCGTGCAAAGCTCCCCTTCCGCGTGGGCCAGTTTTTGGAATCCATCATAAAAACCTAAACCTCTCTCAGTCCCGGCCTTCCGAGCGTTTCCCAACCGGCCATCCGCGGACGCCTCCCAGCCAAAGCGCCTTGAGCACCTCGGGCAGGCTGGCCAGACCCCAGGTTTTCAGGTATCTCCAGACATTCCCCGGCACGGTCCCCTGAATGCGCCGGCCATGCGGAAGGCGCGTGCTGATGAAAGCAATATTCTGGATCATGGCGGCGTGCTTTTTCCGCTCCGCCGCCGACTCAGCCGGTGAATTCCCCGATGAGCGCGGCAAGTGAGCGAGTTCCGCATCTGGAACGAAAACACCGGGGCACTGTGCGGTGATTCGCAAGGTGAACTCCAGGTCCTCGCCCCGGATCCAGAAATCGTCCCGGTGAACCCCCAATTCTTCGATAGCCTGGCGGGTTGCAAGGAGCGCGACGCCCGTCGCCCAGGAAAAGCGGACGGGCTTGCATCCACAACGGGCACGGAACTCGGCGGGCGTTTTGGAGGTCCGAACCGCATCGAAGGCGGCCCGGTCGAGGAGACCGGGAAACCATCCCAGATTCCCATCGGCATCGGTGATCATTGGGCACGCCACGGCAGCTCCCTCCAAACAGAGGCCAGCGAGGAGCCGGGGCAGAGTCTCCGAAGTCGCTTCCGTGTCGTCATCCAAAAGCCAGAAATGCGTCAACCGATCACCGTAGCGTTCCAAGGCCGCGCGTTCGCCAAAGGCCAGTCCCCCGCCGCAGCCGAGATTGGCTGGGGGAACGAGCCGAAGTGTCTCAATGGGGGCCGCACGAACCACCGCCTCGGTTTCCGGATCATTGGCATTATCGACGACCACCACAGCCAGGGGATTCGGGCAAAGCGCGAGAGATGCCAGCAATCGCCGGAGTTCCGGGGCGCGCCGGTACGTGGCGATGACGACGGCAACAAACGTTGTCATTTTCTTATCAAACCGCCCGGGATCATTTCACGGCTCACCAAATGCAGGATGTGCGCCCGCAATTCCGACCAGATCTGGTCGGCATCGAGTTTGGTCATGCAATACGGTTCGGAAAACTTGCAATAATCGAAACAGGGCCGCCACGGACAAATATCGCGAACGATCACCTTGTGAATGTCACCCCAGGGGCGGAACCAATCGGGATCGCTCGGCCCGAAAACGGCGATAACCGGACGCCCGCACGCCGCGGCAAGATGGGAGGGCCCGGAGTCGTTGCATACCAGCAAATCAACGCGCCCGAGCAAGTCCACCATCTCGGGAATGCTCAGATCGGCGGCAACACTGTCGGCCAATGGCCCGAGTTCTTTTCCGGAACCATCGGGATCGGGAATCAAAACCAAATGAAAATCGAATTCCTTGCGGAGCCTGGCGATGAGGTCGCCGAAATGAGGCCAGCGCCGAACCGGAATGCGCGCCCCGGTGTGCAACCCGACCACCGGCTTGCGGATTCCTGAAAAGAGTGCGTCGATGCGCGGGGAGCGATAGGCGGCGTGGGCAAGTTCCGGGCTCCATCCCAAGACCTCCAGTCCGAGGCTGGCTTTGATATCCCGCCAGTCTTCGACCTTGTGCTGTTTGGGATTCGAGTGCGTGAGCGGCTGCGTCAAAAAGAGGTTCGGCTCCCGAAATGGAAACCCGATGCGCTCACGCGCTCCGATGAGCCACATCAATAAATGATCCCGAGGATCGCTCCGCACACTCACGACCGCATCGTAACGCTCCTTTCGAAGCTCGCAGATCAACCGAAAAAGCTCCGTCCAATTCCAGCGCCAAAGATCGTATTTACTGGTAAATCGGGACCAGGGCGCATCGAAGGAAAAAAAACGGATCGATGGAAAGGTCGGAGCGAGGAGACTCCGGGCATGGTGTTTGCCGGCCAAATGAACTTCGCACCCGGCTTCGAGAGCCCCTTTCAGAACCGGAGTCGAAAAGCTGAGGTCTCCCAAGCCCCAAAATTCGAACACCAGGATTTTTCGTTTGGTCATGCCAAGCGTTCTAAAGCCCCTCTTTCAGCACCGTCTCGAGATACTTGCGGTAGTCGTTTCGGGGCAGATGCTCGATCCTTTGGGAAAGCTGATCCGCCGTGAGGAACCCGAGATTGAAGGCGATCTCCTCCAAACAGGCGACTTTGAGGCCTTGCCGGTGCTCGATTGCCGCGACGTAATTGCTTGCCTCCAGCAGACTGTCGTGAGTTCCGGTATCGAGCCACGCCATGCCGCGTCCGAGTTTCTGCACGTACAGCTCGCCGCGCCGGAGATACTCGATATTTACATCGGTGATCTCGAGTTCGCCCCGGGCGGAGGGCGGAAGGTTGCGGCAGATGTCCACCACCTGATTATCGTAAATATAAAGGCCGGGCACCGCGTAGTTGCTTTTCGGCTTTTTCGGTTTCTCCTCCAAGCTGAGGGCCTTGCCACTCGGCCCAAACTCCACGACTCCGTAGCGTTCCGGGTCGCTCACCGGGTAGCCGAAAACGCAGGCTCCCCGGTCCATGGCGAGGGCGGTCCTGAAAAAGTCGAGCGGCCCGTAGAAGATGTTGTCGCCGAGGATCAGGGCAACGCCCGAGTCGCCGATGAAATCTGCGCCGATCACAAAAGCCTGGGCAATTCCGGCCGGGCGTTCCTGAACGGCATACTGGAGCCGAATGCCGAACTGGGAGCCATCCCCCAGAATCTCGCAAAAGCGGGGAGTGTCCTTCGGAGTCGAGATGATGAGGATATCCTGAATTCCGCCCAGCATCAGCGTGGAGAGCGGATAATAAATCATCGGCTTATCGTAGATCGGCAGCAACTGCTTGCAGACGACCTGCGTAAGAGGGTGCAGGCGCGAACCTGCACCGCCGGCAAGAATAATGGCTTTTTCGATTTTCATGGCCTGGCACAGCTACGCTATCCTCGGCATTGCGCTCAAGACCGACGTTCCTAGCCTAGCGAGCGACTTCAGCCGTCTCGGCGGATTTTGGCGCGTCTTCTTTAACAGATTTGGCGAGCAGCGCCAAGAGGAGCATCACGAAGCCAAACGCGAAGAGGATCACCCCCCATACAAGGTTGATGTTGATCCCAAGCGAACATTGATACATTGCGGTGTCAGCCTTGGTCATGTAGCCGCTGATGGAGAGCAGCAAGCCGATCAAGGTGAACATCATTCCAATCGGAAGTCGGATATCGAGGCCCATAATTTTGTTCTAGTTTTGAATTCGAAAGATCGGGTTAGCAAAAGAGGATGTTCATGAGGACACACACGGCGAGCAGGACGCACCCGAGGAAGGCAGGCCGCGCATACCAAGCTTGCCCTTCGTCCGCCACTTTCGGGGTCAGCGAGTAAACAAGCCCCTTTAGTTCTTCGTCAACCTTGGTCCGCTTGGTGACCAGAGTGATGACCACTGTGAGCAGGAAGCAGACGCCAAACGCGAAACTGGCGAGCCAGAAGTTCTGGGCCATTTCGCTCGGGAAGGTGGCGAGGACCGCGAGGTAGCCGCCCTTGATTCCGGGGACGTTGCCGGCGGCCAGCGTGGTCGCGTGGAAGATCATCGAGCCGGCCGTTCCACCGAGCAATCCGAAGAAGGCGCCGTGGGAGGTGGTGCGCTTCCAGAACATGCCAAGCACAAAGGTGGCGAAGAGCGGAGCGTTCACGAACCCGAACACCAACTGGATGATGTCCATGGCATTGGAGTAGTTGCTGGCGAAATAGGCGCACGCAATACTCAGGAGCACGCCGACCACGGTGATGATCCGGCCCATGTTCATGTAATGGCCATCGCTCTTATTGGGAGCGAGGTACGCCTGGTAGAGGTCGTAAGTCCAGACGGTATTGAAGGCAGTGACGTTCCCGGCCATGCCCGACATGAAGGAAGCCAGCAGGGCGGTCAGCGCCAGGCCGAGCATGCCCGGCGGGCAGTATTTCTTCACGAGCGAAAGAATGACGCCGTCGTAGTCGTTTTCAGAGACGGCGGCTTGGATGCGGGCTTTAAGGGCGGCTTCGGGCATCGCCTTGGCGGCGTTTTCTTTAACCAGCGCGACAACCTTCTCCGGGTTCATCTTGAACCCGACCGCTTCGCCAACGAGTTTCAAGGAAGCTTGAGCGTCCAGATTTTGGGCTCCGGCTTGCTGGACGGCTGGAATCGCTTTCGCGTAGGCCTCGCTCATGATCATGCGCGGCGGCAGGCGATAGTTGTCTTTGCCAGTGTAGGCGAGTCCGGCGGCAATCATGCCGGGCAGAATCACCAGCACAGGGAAGAGCATTTTCGGCACCGCGGCGATGAGCGGCGTGCGGCGCGCGGCAGTCATGTTTTTGGCAGCCATTGCGCGCTGGACGACGAGGAAATTGGTGCACCAGTAGCCAAAGGAGAGAACGAAACCGAGGCCGAAGATCATGGCGAAGAGATCCACACCCATTGGGTTTGCGGATGCGCCCCCAAGCAGCGGCTTCCAGGCGCTTGTCCAGGCGTCAGGCGCATAGACTTTGCTGGTAAGGGCGAGCTTGTCCGGGTCGGTGGCCACATGAGCGAGGGTCGAGTTGAGAACCTTCCAGCCGCCCACATCCTTCAGTCCGAGATAGACGACCGGAGCGAACCCGAGGACGATCATGAAAAACTGCAGCACCTCGGTATAGATGGCCGAGGTGAGGCCGCCCTTGAGGACATACGCGAGCACCACGGCGGAGCAGATCCAGAGGCTGTAGTCGTAATTCCAACCGAGCAACTGGTTCAGGAGCTTGGCGAGGGCGTTCATGGAGATGCCCGAGGCGAAAACGGTCATCACCGCAAACGAGAGCGAGTTGAAACAGCGGATGCGTTCATCGAAGCGCAGCTTGAGATATTCGGGCACCGAACGCGCCTTTGACCCGTAGTAAAAGGGCATCATGAATACGGCAAGGAAGACCATCGCCGGGATGGCGCCCAACCAGTAGAAATGGGCGGTGGCAATCCCGTATTTGGCGCCGCTGGCGGCCATGCCTACGAGTTCCAAGGCGCCGAGGTTTGCCGAAAGGAAGGCGAGGCCGGTTACCCAGGCGGGAATGCTGCGGCCAGACATGAAGAAGTCTGCCGAAGTTTTCATGTAGCGCTTCAACGCAAACCCGATTCCAACCACAAAAGCGCAGTAAAGGGCGAGGATGGTGTAATCGACCAAAGACAAATGAATGTTCGTAGGCATGGAGCGTTGAATCGGTTGGGAGGGCTGGGTGGATTGATTGGTAGGGACGGGCTGGATACTAGGGTGGAAATTTTATCCCGTCAACTCAGAGTAAACTGGAAATCGTGGACTCATCACCACGGAGTAGCGGCTGGAAGCCGCTTCTACAGTAGAAGCGGCATCCCTGCCGCTTCGATCCGTATTTTCGGAGTAGTCCCGCCCCCGGCGGCGTGCCTTGCCGGATCATTCGTCGAGACGAGCGCGCGGTGGGGAACAGTTCGGCGACTCAGAAGGATTTACGATAACCCTGGGCGTCGGCGCTCTTGAACTCGAAGCCGAATCCGGGCGCGGATAAGTCTGGCGAGAGAGCGCCGTGCTTGAGTTCCGGCACCCCATCAAAGAATAAGCGCTCAATGCGAACGTGATCGTGGAAATATTCCGCGTGCATCATCGCCGGCAAGGCGCACCCGGCATGAAGATGGAGAAGCGGCGCGCAGTGCGAGGACATGGGCAACCGGTGGGCTTCGCAGAGCGCGCCGACTTTCAAAAACCCGGTGATGCCGCAGCAACGGGTCGCATCGGCCATGACCACGTCCACGGTTTCCGCCTCAATCATGTCGCGAAAGTAAGGAAGCCCATACCCGTACTCGCCATCGGTAACGTCCATCCGGGCCGGCCCCCTCTCGCGCAACCATCGCATCCCGACGCGGTCCTCTGGAAGCAGGGGTTGTTCCATCCAGCGCACATCGAATTCGGAAAATCGCTCCATGAAATAGAGCGCCGATTTTCGGTCGTAGGCGCTATTTGCATCTACAAAGAGTTGAATGCCGGTCCCGATCGCCTCACGCGCCACTTCCACCCGATGCAGGTCGCGATCCGGTTCGCGGCCGACTTTCATTTTCATCATGGTCAAGCCCTGTTCTGCCCAGTCGGTGAATTGGCGGCAAAGTTGCTCGTCGGTGTAGGAGGTGAATCCGCCGCTGCCGTACATCGGCAACGCATCCCGCACCGCGCCTAATAAGACGACTAGAGGAAGGCCGAGGAGCTTGGCCTTGAGATCCCATAGGGCATTGTCAATCGCCGAAATGGCCATGGCGCCCGGCCCGCACGCGCCCAGGTTGCGCAAGGTTGAGACCATTGTGTTCCAAACCAGCGGGAGGTTCATCGGATCAAGGCCGATGACCTGATTTGCCAGCCGATCTCTCGCCAGCACGGCAGTGGCGGTATCGGCATAAGTGTACCCTATGCCTGTTTTGTCGCCAGACCGGGCATGCACCAGAACCATGGTGGTATCGTTCCAGGCATAGGTCCCATCCGATTCCGGGGCATCGGTCGGAACGGTGTACGCCTCGACCTCGACGGATTCGATTTTCATTCAATTAAGCCACTCGCCGCCCCTTGTAGTTGCGGCGCTCTGTCGCCGCCGGGATTACGCTGTGAAGCAAAAGGCCCACATCGGCGCCCCGACAGAGCGGGGCGGCTACAGCACTCAGTGCGTGAACGTCGCAAACTCTTCCTTTACCGTCTGCTCGATAATCCCAAGCTCGTCCGTGTCGCCTTTGGCCAGCGCCTGGGAAAAGGCGACTGCCTGCTTGAAGGTGATGTGCGGCGGCAGCGTGGGCACGTTGGGATCGGTGTAAGCTTCGAAAACCACCGGGCAATCCGCTGCGAGCGCCTGATCCCAGGCGTCCCCGATCTGGTCGGGATTATCCACGCGGATTCCCTTTAGCCCGAGCAACTCCGCGTAGCGGGCATAGGGAAAATCCGGGACGGCCTGGGAAGCGTCGTAGCGCGGATCGCCTGACATGGCGCGCTGTTCCCAAGTCACCTGGTTCAAATCGCGGTTGTTCAAGACGAGCACGATGAGCCGGGGATCGCTCCACTCTTTCCAATACTTGGCAATGGTCACGAGATCGCTATTGCCCAACATCTGCATGGCACCGTCGCCCACCATGGCAATCGCAACGCGATCAGGGAAAGCGAACTTTGCGGCGATCGCATAAGGCACGCCAGGACACATCGTGGCGAGATTACCGGAGAGCGAGGCCATCATCCCGGAACGGATCTTAATATCGCGGGCAAACCAGTTTGCGGAAGTGCCTGAATCGCTGCTGAGAATGCAGTTGTCCGGCAGACGTGGCGAGAGTTCCCAGAAGACCCGCTGGGGATTGATCGGATCGGCGCCGTGCATGGCCCGCGCCTCAAGCACTTTCCACCATTTGGCCACGCCCTTCTCGATTTCTTCGCGCCAACTCCGGTCCTCTTTATAAGTGAGAAGCGGGAGGAGCGCCTGCAAGGTTTCGGCGCTGTCGCCCATCAAGTTCACCTCCATGGGGTAGCGGATGCTGAGCATCTTCCCGTCGAGATCGATCTGGACTCCCCTCGCCTGTCCTTCCTTGGGCAGGAATTCGGAATACGGGAAGCTCGAACCGACCATGAGCAGCGTGTCGCAATCCGCCATCATGTCCCAGCTTGGCTTGGTGCCAAGAAGCCCTATTGAGCCAGTGACAAATGGGAGCGCGTCGGGCAACACCGCTTTGCCAAGCAGCGCCTTCGCGATTCCCGCGCCGAGGACGTCCGCAACGGCCAGGACGGCTTCGGACGCCTGGAGCGCCCCCGCGCCGACAAGCATCGCGACTTTCTTCCCCGCATTCAGCACGTCCGCCGCGCGCCGGAGATCGACCTCTTCCGGAACGACGCGGGGCCTCGAAAAGCCGATGCCCGAATGCACCGTGCCGTGCGCCCGGGGCGGCACCTCGACCGCGGAGAGTTCTTGCACGTCATTGGGAATGATAATGCAGGTGACGGTCCGTTCGACCTTCGCTATCCGGAATGCGCGATCCACAAGATGCCGGATCTGCGCCGGATCGGAAGCCATGTGAACGTATTCGTGGGCCACATCCTTAAAAAGCGAAATGAGATCGACCTCCTGTTGATAGTCGCCGCCCATCGCGGCGCGCGCCTGCTGGCCAACGATGGCAACGACCGGCTGATGATCCAACTTCGCATCATACAACCCGTTCAGGAGATGAATCGCCCCGGGGCCCGAGGTCGCCATGCAGACTCCGACTTCGCCCGTGAATTTCGCATGCGCACAAGCCATGAACGCGGCCATCTCCTCATGGCGGACCTGGATGAATTGCATCAAGCCCTTGGAACGATTCAACGCTCCCATCAGTCCATTAATTCCATCGCCGGGATAGCCGTAAATCCGTTTGACTCCCCAATTCGACATCCGCCTGAGTAAAAAATCGCTGACATTCATGTGAATCAATTCTTGTTTTTGAAAGGGCGCAGCCATGCCCCCCACCCCCGCTTTACGGAAGAATCGTCAGTCGAAAGCCAAACGCGCTGAAACAGGGCGTTACCCGAACATGGTTTCATGCTGGCAATCACTTCGAATCTCAAAGCCAAAATCAACCCGACGCATCGACCCGACGCGGTCAATTCCGCACCGAACGTGGATGCGCTCGCCCTCGAAAAAGAATTGCGCGCAACCGTTCGGGGCGAGGTGCGCTTCAGCGACGGCGACCGGGCGTTGTATTCCACAGACAGCTCGAACTACCGGCAAATCCCCATCGGCGTCGTGATCCCCCAGGATCGAAGGGACATCGTTGCAACCGCTGCCGCGTGCCGCAAATTCGGAGCGCCGATCACCTGTCGCGGGGGCGGGACGAGCCTCGCGGGACAATGCTGCAACGTCGCGGTGGTCATCGATTTCACGAAATATTACAACCGCATCCTTGAGGTGGACGTGGAGCGAAAACTGGTGCGGGTCGAGCCGGGCATTGTGCTCGATTCGCTCAACCAGGCGATGCGTGAGCACGGGCTCATTTTCGGCCCCGATCCGGCGACTCACAACCGTTGCGCGATCGGCGGGATGCTTGGCAACAACTCGTGCGGCGTGCATTCGGTGATGGCGGAATTCTACGGGGGTGGCGCGCGGGCAAGCGACAATGTGGAGTCGCTCGAAGTGCTGCTCTATGACGGCACGATTTTGAAAGTGGGAAGGACCAGCGAAAGCGAGCTGGAGCAAAAAATCGAGCGAGGCGGGCGGACGGGCGAGATTTATGCAAAGCTCAAAGAGCTGCGCGATAGGTATGGGGAACTTGTTCGCGAGCGGTTTCCGAAAATCCCGCGCCGCGTTTCCGGCTACAATTTGGACGAGCTTTTGCCGGAACACGACTTCGATGTCGCCCGCGCGCTCGTCGGCTCCGAAGGGACGTGCGTTATCATTTTGGAAGCCACGCTTCAACTCATTGAAAACCCTCCCTGCCGTTCGCTAGTGGTGCTTGGCTACCCCGATATTTACCACGCCGGCGATCAAGTCCCGGAGATTCGCAAGTATAAACCGGTCGGACTGGAAGGCGTCGATGACGTGCTCATTAACGCCATGAAGCTAAAGCACATTCATCCGCGAGACCTGGCGTTGCTGCCGGAGGGCAAGGGATGGCTGATTGTCGAGTTTGGCGGCAACAGCACGGAAGAAGCGGATGCACAGGCAAAGCGGCTGATGGACGGGTTGAACTCGCAGTGGAACCCGCCGTCGATGAAGCTCATCGACGACCGCGTGGAAGAAGCCGTAATTTGGGAAATCCGCGATTCCGGGCTCGGCGCGAGCGCGCGCGTTCCGAACGAGCCGGACACCTGGGAAGGATGGGAGGACTCCGCCGTCTCGCCGCACGACATCGGGAACTATTTGCGCGACTTCCGCGCCCTGCTCGACAAGCACGGCTATCTTTGCACTCTCTACGGCCACTTCGGCCAGGGGCTGGTCCATACGCGGATCGACTTCGGATTGAAAACACACGACGGGGTTAAAGAGTATCTCGCGTTCACCAACGAAGCCGCCGATCTCGTGGTTCACTACGGCGGCTCACTCTCCGGCGAGCACGGCGACGGGCAATCGCGCGGCGAGTTGCTGGTGAAAATGTTCGGCCCGGAACTGGTCGATGCCTTTCAAGAGTTCAAGGCGATCTGGGATCCCGCCTGGAAGCTGAATCCGGGGAAGGTCGTGCGCCCATTTCGGCGCGATGAAAATTTGCGCTACGGCGAGCACTACGATCCGCCGCAGTGGCCGACACATTTTGCATTTCCTGAGGACGGCGGCAGCTTTTCCTTTGCGCTGGAGCGTTGCGTGGGAGTCGGCCAATGCCGGCGCCACGAAGGCGGCACCATGTGCCCGAGCTACATGGTGACTCGCGAAGAAGAGCACTCGACGCGGGGCCGGGCGCGGCGGCTCTGGGAGATGCTCCAGGGCCAGGTGATCGGGAAGAACGGCTGGCGCGACGACTCCGTGCTTGAGGCCCTCGATCTCTGCCTGGCGTGCAAAGGTTGCAAGGCGGATTGCCCGGTGAACGTGGACATGGCCACTTACAAGGCCGAGTTCTATTCGCACTACTACGCGGGTCGGCTGCGTCCGCGCTCTGCCTATGCGATGGGGCTCATTTACTGGTGGGCGCGGCTGGCTTCCATCGCTCCGAATATCGTCAATTTCTTCACGCAAACGCCCCCGTTTTCCTGGATGGCGAAAGCGCTCGGCGGGATCGCTCCGCAACGCCGCATCCCGAAATTCGCCAAGGAGACTTTTCGGGAATGGTTTGCGCGGCGCAGCGTGGTCAACCCGCACGGATCGCGGGTGATTCTCTGGGCGGACACGTTTAACAATCACTTCTTTCCGGAGGCCGCGAAAGCCGCGGTGGAGGTGCTGGAAGACGCAGGCTTTCACGTTGTGGTGCAGCGAAAATCTTTATGCTGCGGGCGGCCGCTCTACGATTTCGGCATGCTCACCACGGCGACCCATTTGCTGCGCCAGATCCTGGACACGTTGCGGGAGGAGATCGAGCTCGGCACCCCGGTCGTCGGCCTGGAACCAAGCTGCGTAGCGGTTTTCCGCGATGAACTGGTCGGTTTGTTTCCCACCGATGAAAACGCAAAGCGGTTGAGCGGGAACACCATGATGCTCGCGGAATTTCTCGAAAAACACGCCCCCGAGTACCAGCCGCCAAAGCTGAATCGAAAAGTCGTGCTGCATGGGCATTGCCACGACAAAGCCATCATGAAAATGGCGGGTGAGGAATCGCTGCTGCGCAAGATGGGGCTCGATGTGGAACTCCTCGATTCCGGCTGCTGCGGCATGGCCGGTTCCTTCGGGTTTGAACGCGAACACTACGACGTTTCAGAAAAATGCGGCGAGCGCGTGCTGCTCCCCGCCGTGCGCACCGCGCCGAAAGACGCGCTCATCGTCACCGACGGATTTTCCTGCCACGAACAAATCGAGCAGCTTACGGGACGCAAACCGCTGCATATCGCGCAAGTCATCCAGATGGCGCTGAGAGAAAACCGGCGCGGAGCGGCAGAGCGGCATCTGGAGGCGCCGCCAGCGATCCGGCTCAGAGAAGTGGCGCTTTTTGCTGGGGTCGTGGCGGTTGTGGTTTACGTTGTTCGAAGGATCAGGAGCAGATAACGGCTCGCTCTTTTCGTGTATAGAATCCGATACGTTGGTGCCATTTCATTTGTGTCAATTTCCAGCATCTTCGGTCTGGCAGCGCGGGCTTGGTTGCCCCATACTGAGACTCCGCTTTAACCCGTTTACAAACCTATGACTCAACGCTCTCTTGGAATTGCCGCCCGGTTGATTCTTGCTGCCGGACTGCTCGGTGCAAGCATCTGGCTGCTTAACGAGGCTGTTGAAAGCGGGGATCTGACCGGGACGCTACTGAACGGTATCTGTGGGGGAGTCGCTCTGATTTCATTCTCGGTTTTGGCTGTACCTCAACTGGCGGAATTCGCGGGTTTCCCGATTCGCCGTTATTTGGGCAGGGTTTTCTGGCCGGACATGTCGGAGGAAACGCCGCCGAACTACGATCATGCCCGGGAGTGTCGGCAGCTATGGCGCTACAAAGAAGCTATCGAGGCCTATTTCCGTATCGTGAAGTTCCACTCCCAGGAGGTTGAAGCTTACCGGGAAGGAATCGAAACGGCTTTTGAAGCCAAAACCCCGCAAATCGCCGAAAAGTTTTGCCGGATGGGCCTGCGCCGCTTGCGGTCCAAGGAGGACAGGGACGAAGTCCAGCGCAGCTTGAATGTTCTGGTAGAGCGGGCGGAGGCGCTGCTGACTGCGCAAAAGGAGAAAGTTTTCGATCCGCTCAGCCGGTTCGAGTGAGACTCACCGCCGGATCAGCGGTAATAACTGCTGGATGAATCCCTTGATCAAGTTGTCGGTTTCCTTCTCGGAACGGCCAAATTTTGTGAGCGATTTGGTGATGGGGCTCATGACGGTGACATAAGCCCAGCGCTGGTTGTAGCCCTGGAGCAGGCGGTCGCGGATGTCGATCAGGTTCCGCGAGGTATGGGAGGGGGTCGTTTCGGTGCAACCAACAAACCAGTAGTAGTTCAGGCTGTATTCCGAGAGCGATTGTTCGCCGGGTTTTCCGAGCGGGCGCACATCGTGCAGACGGGTCACGCTGAGTGGCTGGGGACTTAAAGGGATGGTCTCGATGCGGGAATCGACAATCGTGAAGCCTTGAGCGGGAAGACACCGCTCGGGCCGGTGAATGCTGGTGTTCATGTCCTGGCCACCGAGGACGATCGAGACATAGATCTGGTCGCCCAGGCCGTTGCTGTAAAGCTTCCGGCAAAACTCGGTTTCACGTCCCAGCACGTCCTTCTCCTTTTGCGTCACCGCCGTCGAAACGCCATACCATTGCCCAATGTAATCCGGCAGCTCCAAAACAATGCCCACGGGCTGACTTCCGGAGTGCTTGGGCAGCAGGTAGATGCAACTCAAGCCCGCGAGCAGGACCGTCAATAAAACAAGCAGCCGTTTAGTAATCATAGGTCACCGGCTTCTTCTCCTCTTTCGTGGCAGCGGTCATGGCCTTCTCTTCCACTTTGTGGGCCAGCTTCTCGTAATTCAGATTCACGAGCTTGGAAAAGAGAAGCATCGCCCCCATCGCAAAGGCAATCGAGATGTAGCCCGAGTATTCGTGATAGTCGCCCCCTGCAAACTTTGCATCGTAATATTTGGCCACCAGGACGACCGTGAAAATTCGGCAGACGTTGCCGACAATGGCGAAGAGCACTGACCCGAAAAAGATCGTCAGCTTTTTCCAGCATCGATCCTGCGTAAGGTGAACGAAGATGGCCGTGAGCATCGCAACGGCAGTGAGCGAACGGATGCCGCTGCATCCCTCGGCAACTTCAAAATTGAAGGAACCGTCGCTGGCGTTCAGGGTCGTGCCCACCGCTTGAATGCCGATCCCGACGGAATGGGTAAGGATCCCCACCAACCCGGTGATGACAAACTGGAGTTTGAAGGTCGCCTGCTGGAGGGCGGCCACCGGGATCATAAACACGAGAAAGGCGGTCGGAAACAGAACGATGCGCCCCGCAGCTCTTCCCCAGAGAAAACAGGTGGAACCGTAGAGCAAAAATGGGACGCTCATCAAGGCCAGGCGGGGTTGAAGGCAGCGCACCGAAAGCACAAAAAGCACGACGGCCAACCCGACCGAGGCGATTCCCAAGTTGGAACTCCCCTTGGGCGCGCGCCGCAATTCGTCCCGGTGAACCCAAATAAGCCAGATTGTCGCCAGCGGAACGAGCCAGCCATGGGTCAGCTCGTTTTCCTCGTTCCAGGAAAGCCAGGCCCAGTAGGCGGCGCTTTCGGATCCATTCACAAATGGCTTGATGATCCCGAAAAAGAAGACGAGCGTCGCAACGATCGCCGCTATCAAGGCGGCGGAAGCCGGATTTTTTCCGCACCATTGAACAAATGCCCGCAATTCATCAATTACCGACGACTCCGCTGCCGGCGTGGAACCGCTCGAATCGGATGAAATTTTTGAGTTGGTCGGGGGAATCTCGGCCATAGAATAGGGCGTCACTTTACCTTAGAAGCATCCCCTTGCAATCCCAGATCGACAAACCACAAACAAGCTCCGTGCTGGGCACCGCCCTGGCTATCACCGGTTATTCCGCTGCCGCGACGCTCTGCGCCGCATGGGCAACCGAGTCCGCGGGCCGGGTCTATGCGGTTGCGGCGGCCAACACCCACGTCGTCACCCTCGGGCGTCACGATCCGGCGTTCCGAGCCGTGCTCGACCGCTTTGAACTGATTGTCCCGGATGGAATGCCGCTCGTCTGGGTGATGAACCGCAGTGGCGCCGGGCTGCGCGATCGCGTTTACGGTCCCACCCTGATGCTCCATGTCCTCAAACAGCCGGGGCTGCGCCACTTTCTGCTCGGGGGAAGCGAAGAATTGCTCTCCGTGCTTGGCGAAAAATTGCGCGGACAGTTCCCCGGAATCGTGATTGCCGGAAGCTATTCCCCGCCTTTTGGAAGCTGGTCTGACGAAGAAAACCAGCGCATTTTCCAGCGAATCGCCGAGTCGGGGGCCAACTGCATCTGGGTCGGCCTCGGCTGCCCGAAACAGGAACGCTGGATCGCCGAACACAAAACGAAACTGCCGCCCGGGGTCTATTTCGCCATTGGGGCCGCCTTTGCCTTTCATGCGGGACTCGTCCGGCAAGCGCCGCTCTGGATTCAAGGGATCGGGATGGAGTGGCTCTTCCGGCTTTTGGCCGAACCGCGCCGACTCTGGAAGCGCTACGTGGTTTATAACGCTCTGTTTCTGTGGTACCTGTTCACTGACTAATGAAAAAACGGGTTCTTATCCTTTCGGCCAGCGCGGGAACCGGCCACGTCCGGGCAGCGGATGCCCTGGCCAAAAGTTTCGCCGGGGAGCCTTCCGTGGAAGCCGTCGAGCACCTGGATGCGCTCGACTTCACCAACAAACTTTTCCACAATTTCTATTCCAAGCTCTACCTCCAGTTGGTGAAATCCGCGCCCCACGTTTTGGGCTGGGTCTATAAAGCCAGTGACGAACCTTGGAAGACCGATGCGGTGCGGCTGCGACTCGACCGCCTTCAGGCGCAGAAGCTCATCCGATTTATTCAACGATTCCGGCCTGACATCATCATTTGCACCCATTTCATGCCCACGGGGATCATTGCCCACCTGATCGAGAACGGGGCGATCAGCACGCATCTCTCGGTAGTGGTCACGGACATGGATATGCATGCCATGTGGCTTTCCCGCACGTTCCACCGCTATTTCGTCGCGATCGAAGAAACCAAGGCCCATCTCGAAGCGCTCGGATTGCCCGGGGAGCGGATCACGGTTTCAGGCATCCCGATTGATCCGATCTTCGCAGAGCCTGTCAACCGTTCCGAACTGCGCCGGAGCCTGGGCCTGGACCCCGACCGCACGACGCTCCTCTTTTCCGCAGGCGCCTTCGGCCTGAGTCCCGCGGAGTTTGTCGTGGCAAAAATCATGCAAATGCGCCACCGCGTGCAAACGATCGTCATCTGTGGAAAAAACGAGGATTTGCAGCAGCGGGTGCGCAATATTGTTGGCCCCGGCAACCCCGATTTCATCATCCTCGGCTACACTGACCGGATGCACGACTTGATGAAAGTCTCCGATCTTTTTCTTGGAAAACCCGGCGGCCTGACCACGGCGGAATCGCTCGCTTGCGGGCTGCCGCTGGTGATTATCGATCCCATTCCCGGCCAGGAAGAACGAAATAGCGATCATCTGCTTGAGGACGGAGCAGCGTTGAAATGCAACGAACTGACCACCATCGCATTTAAAATCGATCGTCTGCTCGAGGACCCCGTTCGGCTCGAATCCATGCGGAGACGGGCCGCCGAACTCGGTCGCCCGCAAGCGGCAAGAACCATCGTGCAAACGTTGTTGGGCGATCATTTGCCTCCGTTGCAAATCGACGAGGAAAAGCGGGTCCAAATCGCGGGCGCAGCCGCAGGGGAAATTCTGGAGTAAGCCTTCGAATGTCTTTGTTTCTCTGGGGTGTCGCCACCTCTGCCTATCAATCCGAAGGGGGCTACAATGGACCCGGTGAGCCGGTGACGAATTGGGCATCAGCGGAAGCGGCCCGCGATGTGATGGTCGCGGGCCGGGCTGCGGAATTCTGGAATTGCTATCAGGAGGATTTCGCGCGGTGCCGCCAGATGGGGCTCAATGCCTTTCGGCTCGGGATCGAATGGAGCCGGGTCCAGCCCGGGGCCGATCCCGGCAGGCCGGCTCCGGCGTTTGATTTCGAAGCGTTGGATCACTATGCGTCGATGCTGGTCTCATGCCGCCAGCACGGTTTGGAACCCGTGGTGACGCTTCATCACTTTGTGCATCCGGCGTGGCTCGGACCCGATCCGTGGCTCGATCCTGCCGTAATCGAGTATTTCGCCGCTTACGTAACCGTCGCTGTCAGCTACCTCAACGATGCGCTCGTGAAGGTCCATGGGATGGCCCCGATTCGGTATTATATCACCGTCAACGAGCCAAACACCCTCGGGATCAGCACCTATCTGGCCAATCAATTTCCCACCAAGGCGCGGCGAGGCTTTTCTTCTTTGATCCGCAGCCTCAATCAGCTTTTGGGCGCACACATTCGCGCCTACAATATTGTCCACGATCTCTACGAGCAACGGGGCTGGGAGGAGCCCACGGTTACGCTGAACAACTACTGCTGTGATTTGTATTGGGCCGATAAGGCTCTCTTGGATCTGCTGAGTCTTCGGGAACGATGTATCGCAAAGGAAGAAATTGCTGGGCACCTCGCTTCCAAGGCGGTGGAATTCAGGGAAGCGCTCGCCGCGGCGCAAATTCCGTTTCATCGCGACCTGGCGTATTACTTCGGATCGTTGGTGAAGCGCTATTGCGAGCGATCCGGCGACCGGCTTTTTCAGGCCGCTCTTTTTGCTCCATTGCTGGATGCGATTTATGCCTCGCCGCGCACAAGGCTCTTTGATTGTGTGGCCATCGACTATTACGATCCGTTTGTGGCCCACGCCCTCAGGTTTCCCGTCCTCTGGGATCACGAGTTTAAAAACAAATCCATTCGGTCCTGGATCGAGGCCAGCGTTATCAGCAAATGGTGGGATTGGCGGGTCCTGCCTCGAGGCCTGCATTTCTTTTGCGGCTACTATTCACGGGATTTCAATGATCGCCCGGTCTTGATTGCGGAAAACGGGATGGCGCAAAGAAGACGTCCGAACAACCACCATACCAGCCGGCGCGACGGCTTGACCCGAAGCAGGTTTCTGGCGCTGCACATCGCCGAGGTGCTCAGGATCGTGAGCGAAGGCATCCCGATGATCGGCTATATGCACTGGTCGCTCTTCGATAACTACGAATGGGGTTCGTTCACGCCGCGATTCGGCCTCTTCTCGATCGACTATGCCTGCGACACGTCACGGCTTGTGCAGGATCACTTGGGTGACCGGCCCTCGGAGATGTATGTGGCGCTGATAAGAGAGGCGCGGGAGGGGGGAGGAAGACCGGGAGACGGGGGGACTCCTGTGCCGCCCCGCTCAGTCGGGGCGGCGATGAAAGAAAGGAGCGCGGGCGCAGGGCAATCGCATCAAATTTTAGTCAACTCTCTTCTTCAGCGCTGAAAGCGCGACCCCATATCAGTTGCTGGGGCATCGCCCCAGGTTTACAATTTAGCCGAACTCCGAAGTTGCGGTTTGCTGTGGCTGCGGCGCTCTGTCGCCGCCGGGGTGGCGCGTCGAGCGCAAACAAGAGGCAAGAGGCTCAGGTCCACATCGCCGCCCCGACTGAGCGGGGCGGCTACAAAAACGCCAGACCT
>JBAXSN010000004.1:0-43586 GCA_037130675.1 Verrucomicrobiota bacterium | reverse complement strand
TGGCGGAGATCTGGCATCAGGAGATCGGCTGGAAAGACGCTCGCCGTCTGGTCCTAATAGTTACGGCTGAGGGCACGCCAAATCCGCCAAAAACCTGCCGATCGACCCTCGCGTTACCGCGGCATACGAGAACTGCGCTCAAGCATCAATTGCCGTTTTTAGGCTAAATCCAAGAATCTTAAATGACGGGCAGGAGTGCTTTCCCTGGCTGATATGCGCGCGAGCCGTTGCCCCTCCTTTCCTCCTACGATCCGATTTTACGCGTTTTCCCTGAGCACCCACTGCAAGTAGCTCGGCAGGCCGCCCCACGGCTGGACGGCCACGATCTCCGGCAGTTCGTAGGGGTGGAGTTCTTTAAGCCGGGACTGGAGCTTTGGGTAGCCCGCCTCGTTTGTCTTGAAGATGGCCAGCACTTCGGTGCCGGTTTCGACGCCCCCGCGCCACCAATAGACCGACTCCACGCCGGGCAACAGGTTCACACAGGCCGCACACCGCTCTTCGACCAAGGTTCGCCCGATGCGCAGGGCGGTTTCCGCGTCCGGAAAAGTGCTGAAGACGATGAGTGCGGCCATGCGTTGTAGGAAGGCTGTATCAAGCCCGGTTACTGATAGGAATCGTCCTTATGCTTTTTCTTGTCCTTGTCGTCTGAGTGCCGATCGCTGCTGCTGCCGGAGAACGGCTGCGAACGCTGGATCGACTGGCTTTCGGGTTGTCTCGAACGCTCGATTTTCGGTTCGCGAGGCTGCTCGAATGATTGCCGCGGGCGGCTGCGGTCCACTTCCGGGGTGCGCACGCGTTCAGGAGCTTGTTGGCGCTGGAACTCCTGAGCTCGCCGAAGTTCCTGGCTCCCCTGCGCATCCTGGGCGCGTTTGGCTTGGGCTTCCTGACTGCGCTGGGCGTCTTGGGCGCGTTTGGCTTCCTGGCTGCGTTGCAAATCCTGTACACGCCTGGCTTCCTGGGCGCGTTGCAGCTCTTTGCTGGCTTCAACATTGCGCCGATGTTCCTGCGCAGCCTGATCTTGGATTTGCAGTTCGGGTTTCTGGCGGCGAATCGGCTGCGCTTCGCCGGTTGAACTACCCACCGTCGCCTCCTTCGCCTTCCGGGCTTCGGCGGGCTGGCCGAACGGCGTCAGCTTGGGAGTTTCGCGAGGTTGCGCCGGCTGCCTGGATTTTACGCGAGCAGCGGATTCGGCATCGAAGGTCCCCACCTTTGGCGTCGAGTCAGGGCGAATTTCACTGGCCGCCTCCCTCGGGCGCACTGCCTCGGGTGTCGGAACCGCTTTCTCGTGCTGGGCCCACTTTGTTGGCGCTGCGGGTTGTGCCACTGCGGGAGTCGGATTCACTTGCGGGGCGGATTGAGCCGCCGCCGGTTTCCGGAATCCGCCCGGAACCCCCTTCGGGTCTGCCTTTGGCGGCAGCACCGCCTGGACTTTCTGGATATCGACCGGCTTGGCCGGTGCGTGTTGCGGGACGCCCTTGGTTTCCTGCTGAAGCTTCTGCTCGATCCGCTGCCGGTCGGCGGGATTGCTCACGCTGCCCCAGCCTTTGTCGAATTTCGGTTTTTCGATCACCCGCGCCACCTTTGGAGGAGCGATCGGTTTCACCGGTTTTGCAACCTCAGGAGCTTCAATCACCAACTGGTTGCCCACTTTCTGGGTCATCGACAGCCGTCCGCCGCGGTGCCAATCGCTCCGGCGCTCAAGCTTGAGCGTCTCGATGGGGCGATCCGACCGGCGCGCCACGTCGTAATAGTCGAGCCCGCCATTAAACACCATCCGCCGGCCATGATGCCGGTCGTTGTTGATGGTGATGTTGGTGATATTTATTGTGTTGTTGACGATCGTTACGTTCCGGGAGCGTTCGATCACCACATTCGCCATCACCGGCGCGCCGAAATGGCGGAATTCGCAAAAAGAATAGCAGCTCGGCCCGATGTCGTAATCCCGGTCCACCGAGATGCTGATGCCGATGGAGGGACTGAAATCGGCTTCTGGCGGAAGGGGCGCCCAGCCAATATAATCGTTGCTCTTGCGCCACGACACCCAAGCAGGCCCCCATTCGTAGCCGGGGCTCCAGACCCATCCGAAATCTTCCAGGCGCGACCACCGGCCATAGTGGTAGGTGATCGGGCCGAACTCCTCGTAGGACACCCACGTCCAGCCTGCGTCGGTGTAGGTCCAGTAGCCGTCGGTATAAGGCTGCCACCCTTCACTGACCCCGTTGGGGCGCCAGCAGTAGCCGTGGCCTGGAATCTTGATCCACTCGCCGTAGGGGTCCAAGTTGTCATAAAAATAGGAGAGCGAAACACTCTCATCGGCTTTGGCGGGCCGGGCGTAGAGCGAGCCAAAAAGGGCAACCAGAGCGATGAGGAGAAGAATGGGTTTTTGTTTCATAAACGCTTGCAGCTATCCATAAGACTGGTTTCGGGAGAAAACATTCAATTCTTTACGACGATTCGCAAATGGAAGTTAGGGAATTCTCCGAACTTGGCCTCAGAGAAAGGAGCGTGGGCATCCCGCTGCGCCCCGCCCGCCGCCCGAAGCGGCCAAGATGGCCACTCTCCTGTTTTGCACGCTCGTTCCCAATCTCCTGAACCGGCGCGCCATCCCAAAGCTGTGGAGCCCCCATGGCATTACCCACAAGTCTCGAATGCGGAAGCGCATCGCATGGCTTTGTTTTTTAGACGGGATTTACAAGATTGGCATGATTTACAGGATTGAGATTTTCGGACGCCGATCGACTTTGCAGGCCTCGGGGCAAAATCCTGCTAATCCTGAAAATCGTGTTAATCCTGACTTGAAACTTGGTTTGCCGGCGGGTAGTAGAAGCGGCATCCCTGCCGCTTCGTTCCAAGGGAAAGCGGCTGGAAGCCGCTTCTACTACGGAGCAGAAAATTCGTGCGGTGCTCAGGTGCATAGTTTCCCCGACGAATGATCCGGCAAGGCACGCCGCCGGGGGCGGAACTGACTCGAAAATTTAATGGTTGCTTTGAAGCGCCCCCAAAGGCGAGTGGAGGGCCACCGCACGCTCTATGAAACCTTCGAGCCAGAAGAAGCCCGGCGGCTGGCTTGTCGGCTGGAAATCCATTACACGCCCAAACACGGGAACTGGCTCACCGTGGGCGAAAGCCCGCGGCGCCCATTGAAGCGAAAGATCTTTGATTGCATCGAGACCTTTTACAATCCGGTGCGCCGCCACAGCGCCCTTGGATTCCACCTGTGGCGTTCGAGAAACAATTCAACAATAACTAACCTTTTTCTGTCCGCGTTTTCGGCTCGACTTCACTTGGTTGCCGCCGCTGCCCCCCGCATCTACAGCAGACCAAAGCATTGCACTTTTCTCCCCTTCCCATAAAATCCCGGCGTGACACCGCTTAACGCCAGCATCCCGACCGTTGTTTACTCTTGGAGCCCGCTTTCCGACTGATTTCTCATGCGAGCACTTCTTATTGTCATCAACGGTTTGGGAATCGGCAGCGCCCCGGATGCAGCCCGTTTCAATGATCAGGGCGCAAACACCTTGGAGCATGTCTTTTCCGCCGCAAGCGAGCTTGAACTGCCCACTCTTTTCTCGCTCGGCCTTGGTGAGATCATGAAGGGGCGCGTTTTTGACCCGCCCGTGCGCAAATGCAGCGCGAGTTATGGCCGGATGCGGGAGCAATCCGCGGGCAAGGACACGGCGACGGGCCTCTGGGAACTCGCCGGGGTGGTCAGTGAAAAGCCTTTTGCCGCGTTCGAGCGCTTTCCGGACGAACTCGTCGGAGCCATTGCCTCGAACGCCAAGGTGGAATTCCTGGGGAACTATTCCTGTGACACCGGAGAAATCCTTAACGAACTCGGCGAAGAAAGCGTCCGGACGGGCAAGCCCATTCTATTTACAGGGCCAGACTCCGTGATGCGAATTGCCGCGCACGAGGATACCCTGCCGTTTCTGCGGCTTCGTCAAATCTGCCGCAGCGCCCGCCACCATTGCGATGACGCGCGCATCCGGCGCGTCGTGGCGCAGGCCTTCACGGGGACACCCGGCGCCTGGAAGCCGACCACCCGGCTCGACTACCCAATGGTTCCACCCCGGACGATTCTTAACGCGCTTTCTGAGCGAGGGCTCCCGGTTGAATGCGTCGGCAAGGTCAATGACGTGTTCGCCCACAGCGGCGTGACCCGGGCACACCCCACTGCTTCGAATGAGGAGAGCCTGGCCGTTATCGAGCAGATCTGGAGTTCCCCGCAGAATGGGCTGATCTTCGCGGATCTCTCCGACTTCGACACCCTTTACGGGCACCGCCGCGATCCCGAGGGTTACGCGCGGGCTTTGGAGGCGTTCGACGACTGGCTGGCGGATTTCCTGGAAGAGATCGAGAGCGACGACTTGCTGATCATCACCGGAGATCACGGCAACGATCCGACGTTCCGAGGCGCGGACCACACCCGGGAAGAGGTGCCGGTGATCGTGAAATACGATGGCCGGACCGGGCCGCTCGGAATCCGGGAGTCTTTCACCGATGTCGCGGCAACTCTGATGGCGTTTTTCGGGCTCAGCGAACCGCGGGAGAAATGGGGCGCGCCGCTGATCACGTTTCACCGACCGAGCGGGTTTCAGATTTTGTAGGAATGGGACAGATGGGACAGATGGGACTTATAGGACAGATGTATGACTGAGAGGGGATTTATTCCGGCGCATGGGCATTACCAGGAGCTGCTTTCTTATCAGAAGTCAGAGGTGGTCTATGATGTGACCTTTCGGTTTTGCCAGCGCTTTTTGAAGGTGGGAGACCGCACGGTCGATCAGATGGTTCAGGCTGCCCGATCTGGAAAACAAAATATCGCGGAGGCCAGCAGAGCTTCTGGAACCTCTAAGGAAACGGAGGTAAAACTCACGAATGTTGCCCGGGCCAGTTTGGAAGAACTGCTGGTCGATTTCCGGGACTTCCTGCGCGTCCGCGACCTCCGCCAATGGGAGAAAGACTCCAAGGAAGCCAGCTACGTACGTAATTTGGGAAAATTGGGCTCCTCTTACGAGATCTTCCGGGAATTTGTGGAGACCCGCCCGGCAGAAGTGGTGGCCAACATTGCGCTTTGCCTGATCCACCAGACCAACTATCTTCTGGATCAGCAGATCCGCCGTCTGGAGCAGGATTTTGTAAAAGAAGGCGGTCTCCGCGAGCGCATGACCCGAGCCCGGCTTCAGCACCGCAACCCGCCTTCAACATAAGTCCCATCAGTCCCATCAGTCCCATCAGTCCCATCAGTCCCATGCAGTTCAACACAATCGAAGAAGTTCTGGCAGACATCCGCAACGGCAAGATGGTCATCATCACCGATGATCCCGGCCGCGAAAACGAAGGCGACCTCTTGATGGCCGCCGAAAAGGTCACGCCGGAAGCCATCAATTTCATGGTGATGCACGCCCGCGGACTCGTCTGCGCGCCCATCACCCATCACCGTGCCTCGGACCTCGGACTGCAACGCATGGTGCTGGAAAACCGGGAGAGCCAGAAAACAGCCTTCACCGTCTCGGTCGATGCCGCCCGTGGCATCACCACCGGGATCAGCGCCGCCGACCGCGCCGCGACGATCCGCGTGTTGGTGAATCCGGAAGCGGTGCCGCTGGATCTCGCGCAGCCCGGCCACGTCTTCCCGCTCCAGGCAAAGGAAGGCGGGGTGCTTCAGCGCGCCGGCCACACAGAGGCCGCGGTTGACCTGGCCCGCCTCGCCGGTTTGCAACCCGCCGGGGTGATCTGCGAAATCATGCACGACGACGGCACCATGGCCCGAATGCCGGAGTTGATGAAGTTCGCGGAGAAACACGCGCTCAAAATTGCAACCATCGAGGATCTGATCGCCTACCGCCGCAAGAACGAGAAGCTGATCGAACGCGAACAGGTGATCAAGCTGCCCACCGACTACGGCGACTTCGAGTTGCACATGTATCGGTCCATCGTCGATGGCGCGCATCATCTCGCCCTCGTAAAAGGCGAGGTCACCGGGGAAGAACCCATCCTGGTTCGGGTGCATAGCGAGTGCCTTACGGGAGATGTGTTCGGCTCGATGCGGTGCGATTGCGGCGATCAACTTCATGCCGCCCTGGAGCAAATCGAAAAGGCGGGTCGGGGCATCCTCGTTTACATGCGCCAGGAAGGGCGGGGCATCGGGCTTCAGGCGAAGATCCACGCTTACAAGCTTCAGGAACAGGGGTTCGATACCGTGGAAGCCAACGAGAAGCTGGGGTTTCCGGCGGAGTTGCGCGAATACGGAATCGGCGCGCAGATCCTGTCTGATTTAGGGGTGCAAAAAATGCGATTCCTGACCAATAACCCGAAAAAGGTCGTCGGTTTGGAAGCCTATGGGCTGGAAATCGTCGAAATTGTCCCGATTCGGATGGCCTCCAACCCGCACAACGCAAAGTATTTGGAAACCAAGCGGCTCAAGATGGGGCATCTGCTTTAATCTCTCGTGCATTCTGTCCATCTAGTCCGTTTCGTCCACTAAATGGACCAAATGGACAGCACGGACGGGCTGAAGGGACCCCTCTCCGCCAAATCTCGCGTGGTTTGCACCAAAAGTTGGTTTGACGCTACCCTGTCGCGCCGCTAACTTCCCGACTCTCATTTTAACCCAACCAATTAAAAATACCTTTATGGCTAAGTTTGGCATCAATGGATTCGGGCGCATCGGGCGCAACGTGCTTCGCGCGATGACGCAGGCGCAGGTCGAAAACGTCGTGGCGATCAACGATCTCACCGACACGAAAACTCTCGCTCACCTTCTGAAGTGGGACTCCGTTCACGGCAAGTTCGACGGCACCATCAGCTTCGACGAAGAAAACATCATCGTTCGCGGTCACAAGATCAAGATCCTCAAGGAACGCGATCCGGCCAAGCTCCCCTGGGGTCAGCTCGGCGTGGACGTGGTCATGGAATCCACCGGATTCTTCACCGCCCGCGACAAGGCGGCTCTGCACATCCAGGGCGGCGCCAAGCGCGTGCTCATCAGCGCTCCGGCCAAGAACCCTGACGCCACGATCGTTCTCGGCGTCAACGACGAAGTTTACGACGCGTCCAAGCACTTCATCGTTTCCAACGCGAGCTGCACGACGAACTGCCTCGCCCCGATCGTCAAGGTCCTCAACGATACCTTCGGAATCGAACAGGGCTTCATGAGCACGATCCACAGCTACACCAACGACCAGCGCATCCTCGATCTTCCGCATGAAGATCTCCGCCGCGCCCGTTCGGCTGCGATCAACATCGTCCCGTCGAGCACCGGGGCCGCCAAGGCGATCGGCGAAGTGATTCCTGAACTCAACGGCAAGCTCAACGGCGGCGCGTTCCGCGTTCCGACTCCGGACGGCTCCGTGACCGATTTCACCGCAGTTCTCAGCAAGCCAGCGACCGTCGCCGAGATCAACGCCGCGTTCAAGTGCGCCGCTGAAGGCCCGCTCAAGGGCGTGCTCGAATACTCCGACGAACCGCTCGTGCTCCAGGACATCGTGGGCAACCCTGCTTCCTCGATCTTCGATAGCAATCTCACCATGACCCTCGGCGACAAGTTCGTCAAAGTCGTGAGCTGGTATGACAACGAATGGGGCTATTCCAACCGTTGCGTCCAGATGCTCGAGCTGCTCGGCAAGTAATTCAAATCAACCAACGGGCAACGCCGATTGCCTGAAGCCGCGAGTCTCTCGCGGTTTCGAAAAACTCTTCCGGCCGGGGTTCGGCGACCCCGGCCGGATTTTCATTTTTTCTCCTTCTCTCTTATGGCCAAGCTTTCCGTTCGCGACATCGACGTTCAGGGCAAGCGCGTCCTGGTGCGCGTTGACTTTAATGTTCCCACTGAGGAAAAAGACGGCGCCCAGCGCATCACCGACGATACCCGCATCGTCGAGAGTCTTCCCACCATCGAGTTCCTTCGCGAAAAAGGCGCGAAGGTCATTCTCATGGCCCACTTCGGCCGACCCAAGGGGAAGCCGAATCCCAAATACTCGCTCCGCATCGTGGCCGATCGCCTCGCGGAATTGATCAAGGCCCCGGTCGCGTTCGCTCCCGATTGCATCGGCGACGCCGCCAAGTCCGTGGTCGATACCTTGAAGAACGGCGAGGTGGCTCTGCTTGAGAACGTCCGGTTCTACGACCAGGAAGAAGCCAACGATCCCGAGTTCGCCAAACAACTCGCCGCCCTCGGTGATATCTACGTCAATGACGCTTTCGGCGCCGCACACCGCGCCCACGCCTCCACGGCCGGTATCGCCGCGTTCCTGCCCGTGGCAGCCATGGGCCTCCTTATGGACAAGGAACTCAAGTATTTGGTTGATGAACTGGCCAATCCGGCCCGTCCGTTCGTCGTCATCCTCGGCGGCTCCAAGGTTTCCTCGAAGATCACCGTGATCAAGTCGCTCATGGAAAAAGCCGACACGATTCTCATCGGCGGCGCCATGGCTTACACGTTCTATCTCGCCCAGGGCTACACGGTCGGCAAGAGCATGGTCGAAGCCGACAAGGTCGATCTCGCCAAGGAAATCCTCGCGCTCGCCAAGGAAAAAGGAATCAAGTTCCTGCTCCCGGTTGACTCCGTCGAGACCCAGGAATTCAAGCCCGGCGCCACGACCCAGAACTCGCCGCTCAATGGCGTCAACGAAGGCTGGGCCGGAGTCGATATCGGGCCCGAGAGCATCAAGCAATACGTCGCCGAAATCGCCGGAGCCGGAACGGTTCTCTGGAATGGCCCGGTCGGGGTGTTCGAGATTCCGGAATTTGCCAACGGCACCAAGGCGGTCGGCCAAGCGATCGCCGATTCCAAAGCCAAGTCGATCGTCGGCGGCGGCGATTCCGTCACGGCCGTCAAGCAGTTCGGCCTGGCCGACAAGATGACCTTCATCTCCACTGGCGGCGGCGCCAGCCTCGAACTCCTCGAAGGCCGGGAGCTTCCCGGGGTCGCAGCGATTTCCAACAAATAACCAAGCAACCAACTCTAGCGGCGCCGGCATGCCGGCGCCGCAACTTATCCCCGCACATGCGCAAAAAAATCATTGCAGCGAACTGGAAAATGAACATGACGGTCGGCGAAGCCGACGCTTACCTCGACACTTTCCTGCGGGAAGCTGGCGACGAAAGCCGCGTCGATATCGTTATCGTTCCGCCCTTCACCGCCATCCCACGGGTCAGCGAGCGCCTCACCAAGACGCAGAACATCAAGGTTGGCGCACAAAACATGAGCGCCGAGAAGAGCGGTGCGTTCACCGGCGAAATCAGCGCCGCGATGCTTCGCGATCTCTATGTCCGGTACGTGGTTCTCGGCCATAGCGAACGCCGGACGCTGTTCGGGGAAACCGACGCGATCGTGAACAAGAAAGTTCACGCCGCGCACGAAGCGACCCTCAAGCCGATCCTCTGCGTGGGCGAAACCCTCGCCGAGCGGGACGCGAACAAGGTCGAGGAAGTCCTCGAAACCCAGCTCCGCGGCAGCCTCGCCGGCCTGAACGCCAAGGAATTGGTCGAGACCGTCATCGCCTATGAGCCCGTCTGGGCAATCGGCACCGGTCGCGTCGCCACGCCGGAGCAGGCCCAGGCCGCCCATGCGTTCATCCGCAAGACCCTCGCCGCCATCGCCGACCAGAGCGTCGCGGACAAGGTTCGCATCCAATACGGCGGCAGCGTCAAGCCCGACAACGCCAAGATCCTCCTGAGCCAGCCCGACATCGACGGCGCACTCGTTGGCGGAGCGGCGCTCGATCCCCGTGCGTTCACGGAGATCGTCAAAGCCGGCATCGTCGAGTAAAGCTCTCGACAGTCAAGCAGTTCTTTTAGAACGGGCCACGGTGCAAACCGTGGCCCGTTTGCTTTTCCAGAATGGGACTTATAGGACGGATGGGACGGATGGGACCTATATATAAGTCCCATCTCCCGAAATCGCCGGGATTTTCGGTTCTCGTTCCCAAGATGACGAGGACAACGCCGCCGCTTCCTGCAACTCAGTTGCTTCACCGCGTCGCGCGCCTCGCATCCAGGTCCGTCGATCGGAGGCGCGGCGCACGAGGCGACATCTCATGGAATCAGGCTGTCACGGAAACGGAGTTTCAAGATAAGAGGCGTTCCCAAAGACGCTTCGCATAACTTTGGGAACGAGGAGAACAACCCAAGCTCAGCGACGCCTTCCGAGGCGTTCGCTGGAGCGCCCGGTAGGCTGCGTGTCAATCAATGCCGATGTCGTGAATGAAGTCATGATCGTCCTCAAAATCCTCGACGCTAGTAACGTCAGTGATAACCGCACGAACAACGCTCCAGATCTCCGAGCGCGTCCAAGGCTCGCCAGGGCGCTTCAGGTCTTTGGCAGCGTGGGCAACAGTCCAGCGCGTGAGGTCGCCGATAGTGCGCGGTGAGAACCAGCCAAGGCCGGGCAGCGATGAAATGCCGCAAGTGGAACGAACAGCCTCCCAAGTGCGCCGCCGCTCTGTGCTCACTAAATCTCTGAGACGTGCATCTGGACGAACTCTGTCGCGGCTGACACTGGCGGCATTCGTGATGGAGTGTCGCAAGCGATGAAAGGCGCGAAGCGTGAGACACGCTCGTCTCGGCTCGTCTTGAGCTGCAAGTTTCGCGGCGATGAGGTCAATGGATTGCCGTGGTGTGCGCAACACCTCCGCCTCGGCATCCGCAATGGAGATGCCGAACGACTCCTCCCAGCCCATTACAATCTCGACTGCATCAAGTCCCATAAATGTGTGTATTGCGAGCGACGCCTAACGACCCAAGCTCAGCGACGCCTTCCAAGGCCGTTCGCTGGAGCGCCCGGTTAGGCCCTGTAGGTGAAGGAAACTCAGCCATAGCCCTTCTTATTGTGTCGCGCGACCATCTCTTTCGCATCATCCGTCGGTTGCGAAGTTTTGGATGCTGCTGCGCGGTTTTCTGAATAGATGGGAACCGGCTTTATACCAGCCTTCTTGCACTGCTTTTTGTTGCGAGCATTGGCCTTCATTGTCCGTTTGAGGCCGACTTCGTCGACGATCTTGCCCAAGACGCGAGTTCGCTCCTCCTCGGTGGAATAGTCGCACGCGAAAGCCTTTCTAAACTTCGGGCGCGATGTGTGAACGCTTCGGGACATAGCTCTAACTTCGCCGGGCTAATTCCGACGCTGTGTCTCCTGGACTTCCAAATCGCTGAGATGCAGGTTTAAGGCCTGCACGGAAATCCAGATCTCAAGCAGCGACAGACCCAGGGAGACGAGCATAAGCAAGAGGCTGATCCCGAAAATCACCTTCCCGATGACGATAAAGCCGGCAAACAGGGTGAACATGCAGAGCACGCAAAAGAAAAGGCTGGTGATCCCAGCCGCCTGCATGTGCTTGATCAGTTCAACCCGGAACCGAAGGCTGCGGATTTGGCCCATAAGAATCGCGTTGGGATCGGTCTTATATTTGCCGTGCAGAGTCCGAATCAAGGTGGCCAAAGTCACAAAGCGGTTCGTGTAGGCCAGCAAGAGCAGCGAAACCGCCGGGAACAGCAGCGCAGGAGTCGATAAGGTGATTTCCATGTGTCCATTAAAGACTATCCGCAGGCAGACGGGAAAGCAACGCGAAGGCGTGTGCTCTCAAAAAGACGGGAACGAACAGGGGCTAAGGTTCTGATCATGCCTGGTTTTCCGAGCACCCGGTGCTTCATCGTTTTTAGACAAGATTAACAAGATTGACAGGATTGACAGGATTTGCGGGATTAAAGATTCGCGGATGGTAAGCGACCTCCGAAGGCTTCGAGCTAAATCCTATAAATCTCAAAATCCTGTTAATCCTGTCAAAATTGCAAAGAGCACCGTCGCTATCAGCGCCTCCGAGCCACGATCCTGCTCCTACTCATCCTCGTCTTCGTCCTCGTCATCCATGCGCTTCCAGTCCCCTCCCCGCGTGGTGATCATTTTCTCAATGAGGACCACGTCTTCGTAGGCGGCGCGGCGACGCTGGTATTTGCGAAAAAGGACGTCACGAAGCTCGATCAAGTCGTCCATGAGGGCCGGTTCATGGTAGGTCCATTCGTCCGCGGACGCGAGCTTGCTCTGGATGCGCCACGCGCCTCCAAATTTAACCGCGCGCACTTCGCGCTTTTCGCCGTCTTCGGTTCGTTCTGTCCAAATGTGCTTGTTGTGCATGAAAAGGGTTTGCCGTCTGGCCGATTACAGCCAAAACTTCGCTCACTTTGAAGGATTTTGGCAAAATCATTTTTTACCTGATCGCAACGCTCGTTCTCGGAGCACTGCTGGCTGCCCCTTTGTACTGGGGTGGTCAATGGATTGCGAGCCATGGATTTCTTTCCTGGCTGGCGGAGGTCGAGTTCCGGAAATTTTTTCACCGGGGGTTGCTGATTGCGGCTATTGCGCTGCTCTGCCCTACGGCGCGCTGGGTGCGTGTCCCCAATGTCCGGGCCTTGGGACTGGAACCAAACTCCCGCCGCTGGTCGGACCTCGGCGTTGGCTTTGCCGCATCGTTTGTGATGATGGCCGTGCTCGGGGCGGTGCTCCTGAGTCTGGGCGTCGTGAAGATGCGGGGGCATTTCCACTGGGGCGACTTGGGACAAATCGCCGTCTCGGCCATCGTGGTGTCGATCCTGGAGGAATGGCTTTTCCGCGGAGCCATTCTGGGGCTGCTCAACCGGGCGATGAACAGCCGAGGAGCGCTTCTGGCAAGCTCGGCGCTTTTCTCGATCCTGCACTTTCTTAAACCGGACGAGGCGGCGACTGCGGCACAAAGCGTCGGTTGGCTCTCGGGGTTTGCGCTGATCCCCGGAGCTTTCGCACAATTCAAAGATCCGTTGTTGGTTCTGAGCGGATTCACCACGTTATTTTGCGTGGGCTGGATTTTGGGTTGGGCACGGCTTAAAACGCGATCGCTCTGGATGTCGATCGGCCTCCATGCCGGCTGGGTTCTTGGGATCATGGGGTTCGCAAAAATTACCAAGCGCCTGATGAAAGATACGCTCCCCTGGTTCGGAGAAAATCTTCAGGTGGGACTCGGCTCGGTCATCGTGGTCCTGATCACGGGGGGGGTGGTCTGGGTTCGGCTTCGGAATGGACGAAGTGGACTTAATGGACGAAGTGGACAGTGATGGACTGGCTCATTAAGCGTTTTCGCACTGCCGCAGAGGGCTTCCTGAACCTCCTCTATCCGCCGCATTGCACCATCTGCCTGACCGAAACTGCGGCAGGCGAGCACCTTTGCGAGGCGTGCCTGCGGGAGTTGCCCCGCATCGAAGCCCCTTGCTGCCAGGTCTGCTCGGAGCCGTTCTCGGGCCAGATCGATGGGGAGTTCACCTGCCCCAACTGCGCGGAGCGGAAATTCCACTTCAAGTGTGCCGTGGCTTCCTATCGCAGCACCAAAGTCGTTCGCGAACTCATTCACCGTTTTAAATACAACCGGAAGTTCTATCTCCGGCATATCCTTGCGGAATGGCTCGCCGACAACCTGGCCGATCCGCGACTTCAATCCCCAAGCATCGACCGCATTGTTCCGGTCCCGCTGCATGCCGCGCGACGGAGGGAACGCGGATTCAATCAGGCCGGAGTCCTGGCGGAGTTGCTTTCGAATAAGAGCGGAATCCCGCTGAGCGACTGCGTTCGGCGCATTCGATACACCACCACCCAGACCCGCTATGACCGGCAAACTCGAATGCAGAACTTGCGCGATGCCTTCAGCCTGCGAAAAAGCGCCGATGTGCAAGGTCTTCATTTACTGCTGATTGATGACGTATTCACCACCGGGTCCACCGTCGATGAGTGCGCCGCCGTCTTGATGGCCGCCGGAGCCGCGTCGGTGCGTGTCGCGACAGTCGCCCGGGGATAATATGGAAGCCATGACTTACCCGGACGCCATAGATCCTCGTTCCCAAACTCATCCGACGGAAGAAGGATGGAACGCACTTGTCTGCGCAACTCCATTGCGCAATTCGATGACTTACCCGGACGCCATCTCCTGGCTCTATTCAACCCAGGGGACGGGGATCAAACTTGGCCTCGAAAACATCTCTCGTCTGCTCACTTTGCTCGGCGTTGAACTTCAGCGGCCACCCGGAAGTCGGCCATTCGTTTTTCATGTTGCCGGAACGAATGGGAAAGGGTCGGTTTGCGCCATGCTGGACGCGATTTGCCGCGCTCAAGGACTCCGCACGGGGCTCTTCACGTCTCCTCACTTGGTGAGTTTTCGCGAACGCATCCGGCTGAATGGCGTCAAAATTTCTGAAGCGGATGTCGCCGCCGGACTCACCCGGATTCGGGAAACGATCGCCGGCTGGGAGATCGCCCCGACCTTTTTTGAAATCACGACGGCACTGGCGCTCGCCTGGTTTCAGGAGCAACGCGCCGAGGTCATCATTCTGGAAACCGGCCTGGGCGGGCGACTTGACTCGACGAACGCGGTCACAGCCGACCTGTCGATTTTGACCCCGATCAGCTTCGATCACCGGCAATATTTAGGGAATACGCTGGGCGAGATCGCAGCGGAAAAAGCCGGAATTCTCAAGCCGGGGGTGCCCGTCGTAAGCGCCTCACAGCCGCCGGAAGCCGCCCAGGTGATTGAAACGATCGCGGTACGAGTCGGCGCTCCGCTGAAGTGGATTAGCGAGCCTGCGGAGTTCGAAGTGGGGCTGGCGGGATGCCACCAGAGATACAACGCGGCGCTTGCGGTTGCGGCGGCTCGTGCGGCCCGACTCGCGATTGACGAGCGGGCGATCCGACAGGGACTCCGGGATGTCGTTTGGCCGGGGCGTTTTCAACGACTCACCGGACGCACGGGCACACCACTCGTGCTCGACGGGGCTCACAACGAAGCGGCCGCCGTTCAACTGGTCCAAACGTGGCACGAAATTTTCGGTGAAGAGCGCCCGATCATCCTCCTAAGCGTGCTGCAGGACAAGGACGTGGCTGCGGTTTGCAGGCATCTCGCGCCGCTTGCCGTGGAACTCGTCGTGGTTCCCGTCCAAAACGCCCGCGCATGCTCCGGACCTGCGCTCGCCGACTTTGTCCGCCCGTTCGCTCCGGCTACGCCCTGCATCGAAGCGGGATCCGTGGCCGCCGCGTTGGAGATCGCCGAAGCGCGAGCCCAAAAAATGGGATGCCCGGTATTGATCACGGGTTCGCTTTTTCTCGTTGGCGAAACGCTGGCCGTGCTGGAAAACGCAACGCACGAAACCAGCCTGCAATAAACGGAGCATGGCAATCTTGGCCGCGCGGGCGAGACGCCAATAGTGTTCGGAATGGATGTTGCTCATCCGTGAAAGTGGCTTTCAGCGCCAACGGCGCGACCCCATACCAGCCTGGGGCATCGCCCCAGGTTTCCGATTTCAGAAATGTGCAGGGCTGAAGGCCCGAACCATCGGACCGCGCCCGGAATGGGACGGGCTTTCAGCCCTGATTCGCCGTCCTAACTAATTTTCCTGGGGCGTTGCCCCAGGCTGGTATGGAACGGACCTTTGGTCCTAAGCAAAAACGATGCCGAACACTATTGGCGAGACGCCCACGCTCCTTTCTCGCCCACTTCGACACCATTCCTAGAGCACCCGCGATAGAGATTTACTCTAAGACCAGCGTTGATCTTGGCGGGGAATCGGCCAACTATAAGGCCGATGAATGTCTCTCGCCTGTCGATTCACTTTGGGCTTTCGCTTGCACTCGTTCTGCTGGGAGGTTGCGGCAGGAAACAGCCCGCCGCACCGCCGCGCCCGGTCCGGGTTGTCACCGTGGCGCAAGCAACCGTGCGGGATGTTCCGGTGTACCTCGACGAAATCGGGAACTGCACGGCTTACGAATCGGTGATGGTTGAGCCCCAGGTCTCGGGCGCCATCGTGTCGATTCATTTCAAAGACGGGCAGGAAGTGAGCAAGGGAGACTTGCTGTTCACTATCGATCCGCGCCCTTATCAAGCCGCCCTCGACAAGACGAAGGCCACTCTGGAACAGGATCGGGCAAAGGCGGCTTACGATCAGGCGCAGGTAAAGCGGAGCGAGGAATTACGCCGGACCAAGGTGATCGCGCCGCAGGAACTCGACAGCATCCTCAGCGCGGCCCAGGCCTCGCAGGCGGCGCTTCAAGCGGACCAAGCGGCCATCGCCGCCGCCGAGATCAACCGCGAATTTTGCGAGATCCGCTCCGCGGTGAGCGGTCGGACCAGCAAGCGAATGATCGATGTCGGCAATGTGGTCGCCGCCAACTCGACCCAACTCCTGCTCATCCAACGCCAGGACCCGATGTATGTGGATTTCACCATCCCGGAAGCCGCGCTGCCCCGGGTAAGGCAATACCGGGAAAACGGCACCCTCAAAGTGGAAGCCAGCTTTGCCGACGATCCGCAAAAACGGCGCGAAGGGGAGTTCGACTTTCTGGATAACGGCGTCCAGGCAAACTCCGGCACGGTGCGACTGCGAGCGGTGCTGGATAACAAAGACCGGCTCTTCTGGCCGGGGCAATTCGTGAACGTGCGCCTGCTTCTGGAAACCGCAAAAGATGCGGTGCTCGTTCCCAATGAAGCGGTGCAGGTGGGGCAGAACGGCCCCTTCGTTTTCGTCGTGAAGCCGGATTCCACGGTCGAACTACGGTCGATCAAACCGGGCCAGCGGCAAGGCAACGAGGTGGTCGTGACCTCCGGATTGAAGCCCGGTGAAAACGTGGTCGTGACGGGCCAGATCGCGCTTGCGCCGGGCACGCCGGTCAAAACGATGCCCGCAGACAAAGGAATCTAAAGAACGGCCATGGCTAGTTTATCCGATCCCTTCATTAAGCGTCCCGTCATGACGATGATGCTCACGCTATGCATCGTTGTTTTTGGCATCATCGGGTTTCAACGATTGCCCGTAAACGATCTGCCGGCAGTCGATTTCCCGGTAATCAATGTCTCGGTTAATTACCCCGGCGCAAGTCCGACGACCATGGCGCGCAATGTCGCGACGCCGTTGGAGCGGCAGTTTATGCAAATCCCGGGGCTCACCCTGGTCACCTCGCAAAGCACGCAAGGCAATACCGGCTTCATGTTGCAGTTCGACCTGAGCAAGAGCGTCGATGCCGCCGCCACCGATGTGCAAGCCGCGATTAACCAGGCCAACAGCAGCCTTCCGCTCGACCTGCCCGCGCCGCCCATCTTTACCAAGTTCAACCCCAACGATCAGCCGATCATTTACCTGGCCCTGACTAGCGAATCTCTCACTCAAGGTCAGCTCTACGATTACGCCAGCAGCCAGGTGGCTCAGCGCATCAGCATTCTGCCGGGAGTCGCCAAGGTGGACATCTTCGGCTCAAAAGCCGCGGTGCGGGTTAAGGTCGATCCTTCCAAACTCGCCGCGCGCGGGCTGATTATGGATGACCTCGCCGCCGCCATCCGCGCCGGAACGAGTTATCAGGGCGCCGGGCAATTCGATGGCGCGGACCGGACGTTCTTGCTTCAGCCACAGGGCCAGCTCGATTCAGCAGCCGCTTACAAAGAACTAATCATCGGCCGGAAGGATGGCGCCTCGATTTACCTGAAGGATATTGCGGAGGTAAAAGATTCAACACAGGACGAACGGATGGCCCGGCATTTCTGGCTCAGAGGCGGGGCTCCGCCGGCGACGAATGTGGTTCTCGCCGTTTCCCGGCAATCCGGCGCAAACGCAGTCGCCACGGCCCAAGGAGTCAAAGACCTGCTGCCTCAGTTCCGGCGCGAATTGCCGGGCTCGATTCAACTGGTGACGATGTTCGACCGCTCGGTGACAATCGTCAACTCGGTGAACGATGTTAAGGAAACCCTTCTGGTCGCCTTCGGGTTGGTGGTGATGGTGATCTTTCTATTTTTGGGGCGCGCGACCGACACGCTCATTCCGGTGGTCGCCCTGCCGATGTCGATGCTCATCACCTTCCTCGCGATGTATGCGCTGGGATACAGCATCGATAACCTTTCATTGCTCGCGCTAACTCTTTCCATCGGCTTCCTGGTCGATGACGCCATTGTCTTTCTTGAAAACGCAGTGCGCCGCATGGAGGCCGGTGAAACCGCGTTGGAAGCCACTTTCCACGGCGCGAAGGAGATCAGCTTCACCATTCTCTCGATGACGCTCTCCCTGGCTGCGGTGTTCCTGCCGCTGGTGTTCATGCCGGGCCTGATCGGACGAACTTTTCAGGAATTCGCCATAACAATCATCATCGCAATTATCGCGTCTGGCGTTGTCTCGCTGACGCTCACGCCGCTCATGTGCGCGCGAATGCTTGCGCGCCACGAGAGCGGAAAGAAGACCTGGCTTGAACTCCATACCCATGCGGTGCTTGAACGCGTGATCCAAAGCTATGGCAATTCGCTTCATTTTTTCCTCCGCCACAAATGGATTTCCGCCCTGGCTTGGGTGGTCTGCATGGCCGGGACGGTGATGCTCTTCAAAGCCGTTCCCAAGTCGTTTTTGCCAGTCGGGGACAGCGGCTTTATCCGGGGTATTTTCATGGCCCAAGAAGGCACTTCCCCGGAGCGGATGCATGAATATCAGTACAAGGTCGATAAGATCCTGCGCGAAAATCCGAATGTGCTTTTAGGCTATACCATCTCGGGGCTCACCGGTCGGGTATCAACCTCCCAAGCGTTGGTGCTCGCCTTTCTAAAACCGGCCAACGAACGCCCGTCCATTGAAGTGGTCATGGCACAGTTGGCGGCAAAGATGTCGGAAATCCCTGGAATTCTACCGGTCATGCAGGCAAATCCCGTGCTGCAAATCAGCACCGGTGCAACCAGCAGCACGCAGGGCAAATTTGCTTACGCGATCAGCGGCATTGATCCCGCCGAGGTGAACGCCGCAGCCAATCAACTGATTACAAAATTGCGGGCCTATCCCGGATTCCTCACCGTCGTTCCGGACCTGCGCACGCAGACCCCGAATCTGCAGATCGACATTTTACGCGAACAAGCCGCGTCGTATGGGGTTTCCGCTCAATCCATCCTAACGACCCTGCGCAATGCCTATGCCCAGAACTATGTTTATTTGATCAAGAAAAACACGGATCAGTACCAAGTCATCATGGAAGTCGGTGACGCGAATCGCAGCCAGCCGCAAAACCTGGAACGGCTCTACACCAAGGCCAACGATGGCAAGACCCTGGTGCCGCTCAAAGCGGTTGCGCGCTGGAAGGAAGTGCTCGGGCCGCAGTCGGTGAATCACATCAACCAGTTTCCGTCGGTAACCATCTCTTTCAATTTGGTTCCAGGCGCCGTGATCGGCGATGCGGCGAAGTTCATCGAGCAAACGGCGGCTGAGACGCTGCCGCCCAATATTCGCGGCGGTCTCCAGGGCGAGGCACAAGTGTTCAAAGAAACTGTAACCAGCCTGACCGTGCTCATGGGCTTTGCCGTGTTTGCAATGTATATCATTCTCGGCATTTTATACGAAAGCTATGTGCATCCGATCACTGTGCTCAGCGCCCTCCCCGTGGCGACCGTGGGCGGACTCGCCACGTTGCAGATGTTCGGCCAGGAGGCATCCCTCTACGCGTTCGTCGGGATGTTCCTGCTCATCGGCATCGTAAAGAAGAACGGGATCATGATGATCGACTTCGCCTTGCAACGCATGGCGGAAGGGATGGATCGAGTCGCCGCGGTGCATGAAGCCAGCATCGAGCGCTTCCGCCCCATCATCATGACGACCTTCGCGGCCTTGATGGGCGCCGTGCCGCTTGCCTTGGGCCAGGGCGCCGACGGTCGCTCGCGTCAACCGCTGGGGCTCATCATCGTGGGCGGGCTCATCGTCTCCCAACTCGTCACCCTCTACATCACCCCTGCCCTGTTCCTCTACTTGGAGGCGTTTCAGGAAAACGTGCTCGATCGCTATCCGTTCTTCCGCTCCCACCGCTCCAGCCATGTGAGCATCTCGCACGACATCAAGGCAGACGAACGGAAAGAAGAGTTGGTTTCGGTGTAGAGCAGACAGACACGGACGAATAAGGACTGACACGGACTTCGGAAAAAGACGACGCGGCTGCACGTCCGTGTTCGTCCATTCCCCGCTCCCGCCCTACCCCCGCCGAGGGCTCCAGGTCATGCCACCAGGGACACCTCGCACGCTTGGTGTCTTGGTCCCGCCTTTTTTCCCGCCGCCCTGGCGCTCTCCGCCTGACTTGCTGCCGCGCGGGCCGCGATCCCGCTGCTCGCCGCCGGATCGGTTTCCCCGATTCTGCGAACGGCCGCCTTGGGACTGTGATCCGCCGCCGCCTTCCGAACCGCGCCGCTCTCTTCCCCTGCCCCCCGACGATTCTTCCGAGGGACCGGCTACCGGAGCCGCGGAGTAGTTGAAGCCCTCAGCGCGTTTCCGGACAATGCCGCGTCCGATAAACCGCTCCAGGGTCCGGAGCGGGCCGTGATCCTCTGGCGTGACAAAACTGATGGCATCGCCGATCTGCTGGGCGCGCCCGGTACGGCCAATGCGGTGGACGTAGTCCTCGGAGTGCATCGGAAAATCGTAATTCACCACATGCGAAATGCCATCCACGTCGATTCCACGGGCTGCGATATCGGTCGCCACCAACACGCGAACCACGCCCGACTTGAAATCTTTGAGAGCCCGGATGCGCTGATTTTGCGAGCGGTTGGAATGGAGCGTCGCGGTCTTGATTCCTTTCTGCTCCAGGGCGCGGGCAATGCGGTCGGCCCCGTGTTTGGTGCGGGAAAAGACCAGCACGGTGTCCATGCCCGGGTCTTGCATCAGATGAACCAGCAGCGCCGGTTTCAGCGACTTGGAGACTTCATACACAAGTTGGGTAACCGTCTCGGCGGGATTGGCGCGGCGCCCGATCTCCACCAATTTCGGGGATTGGAGAAACTCGTGGGTCAGCGACTCGATCTCCTTAGAAAGCGTGGCCGAAAAGAGCAGCGTCTTCCGCTTCTTGGGCATTGCTTTTACGATGCGCCGGATGTCAGGCAGGAAGCCCATGTCGAGCATCCGATCCGCCTCGTCGAGCACGAGAAATTCCAGACCGGAAAAATCGCCAAAGCGCTGCTTCATGAGATCGAGCAGCCGACCAGGAGTGGCGATGATCAGGTCAACGCCTGACTTGAGGGCTTCAATTTGAGGGCGTTCTCCCACCCCGCCAAACACCGTGGCCATGCGCAACGGCAGATGGCTTGCGTAAGCGCGGACGTTCTCCTCGATCTGGGCGGCCAGTTCGCGAGTGGGTGCCAGGACCAGCGCACGGGTGCATTGCCGGTTGCCACCGCCGGTCAAGCCGATCAACTTGGCGAGGATCGGCAACACGAATGCGGCAGTCTTGCCCGTGCCGGTTTGCGCGATCCCGATGAGATCGTGCCCGGACATGATTTGGGGAATCGCGGCGGCCTGGATGGGCGTCGGCTCCGTGTATCCAGCTTCCTGGAGGGCTTTTAAAATGTTGGGTCCGAGACCGAGCGTGCTAAAGGGCATAAAAATGAAGAATGGACTCGACGAGCGATGATAGCAACGCTTATTCGGCGACTGCACGATCGAGGGGCGTGATTAAGCGTGATTAAAAGTGGTGCAGCTTTAAGCAGCAGCTTTCCAAAAATTTTCCCAGAGGTTATTGGCGCGGATAACGCGTAGCTGGGCGATGTCGTCAGCGTTTGCTTCAAGCCATGCCGTGCCGGGGCGCTTGAGCCGGGCTTGGAGAACATGACGGTGGCCGGATTCGATAAGTCCGGAGCCAATTGGCAACTCTGCCTTGATGGCGCGGGGATAATCGACGCAATCGAGTCGGTTGCGCAGATAGCGATGGCAGCAACGCACCGGAGAGAATTCGTCAGCGGTTTTCTCGGGTTCGAGATTTTGCTCCAGCGCCTTCATTACCAAGGCTGAGGCTCCCCGCTTCAGGCGGTTTTGCTGCGTCCTAAGCCACTGCTTTGGCAATTTCGGACGGCAGGTTTCGGAAGCTGCGGCGAGATATTCGCTCAGGTGAAAGAAGTCGATGAGGAAGCTGTGCTGATCTCCGAAAACCTCTTGGCTCTGGAGGCGAATCCATTCGGCTCCGTCTCCGAGGACATGGATGTGATTGGAGAGAGACCACCCGGCGTACCGGGTGCAATGCCCCCACCGCTGCCCGGTTTGAGCAGGGTCACCGAAGGTCGCTCCAAAAACCGCCTCAACTTTGCCTTGGGCCTGAGCGGCCACCAAGCGCATCTCCCGCCATTGTCGGGGGCGTCTGGCCTTGCGTTTCCCCGCTCCGACGATGCAGACCATGGTGCCGTCGGCTTCGGCCACCACATGGGCTGGACCGTTTTCGGGAAGCGTCCGGAAACTCTTGGCATATTCTTTTTGAAGCTCCCCGGCCGCCCGTTGAGCGTGGCACATGGTCACCGTCCTTACCGCGCTTGGGTTGAGTTCAAACCCCGTAGTGCTCCTTGAGCCGTTTGCAGCTCGCCGCGAAGGAGTGCTCGATTCCAAAATCAGTCAACGCTCGCTGCAATCGGCGCGATTTGCCCCGCGGGCTGATTTCCGCTGCTGGCGCAAACACCCGCAGATAACGGCTGCCTCCATGGCCCCAGATGCGTTCCTCCACCCTTCGACATCATCGGCTTTGCGGATCGGACCCTCTCCTGATTCTGTTAATCCGAGGATCGCCTCGAATCGCTCCATCATTTCGGGATGCGCTCGCAATCTCTCGACTAGTTGCTCTTCGCTGCTCTTTTTTGCTGCTGGTTTATCTTTCATTCCAATCGTTATCGAGAAGCTTTCTTAATAGTACCGGCTTTTTCTTACTCCTTCCCTCATTTTTCTGCACCACTTTTAATCACGCCCTGAAGGTGCATAGCTTTTCGATTGCTGTTGTCCGCGGGCGGGATTTCTGGTTAGGATTTTCCCCTAGTCTGCGAGGCGGCTCTCCAGATTCCCGAACATGTCCGACTTTATTTTCGTCTTAGGCTTCGCGGTGCTCAGCATCGCCTTGCGGAGCTTTGCTCATCCGCTCATCCACAAACTCGGCACGTTCTGTATTCTTGGAACGTCGTTTTTGGTCGGCTATCTTTTCACCGGGTATTGGGAGGTCGGCGCGTTGTGCGCGGCGAGCTGGCTGCTGTTGCCCTGGCTTGAAATCCTGACTCGCGTCCGGCAAATCCGGCTTCCCTTGCAAAAGGCGCTGCGCCACCGGTCTCCACCTTCGCAAGATGTGTTCCCATCGCTGGACAGTCTAACCGAAGACCTTGAAGACGAGGGGTTTGAGCAGGTGGAGGACACCGGCTGGGACTGGGAGGATCACCAGCAGTTCTTCCGGCTTTTTTACAAAGCCGACGAGTGCCTGCAAGCGTCCATTTGCCTGATCAATCAGGATGATATCGCTTTTTATTACCTGAGCTTCTCCTCACGCGGCAAAGACGGGACGACCTGGAACACTTGGAACTACCCGTTTTCTTACGCCATGAAAATGGTGCCCCAGTTTCAGATGAACCGGCTTCGCGGCGAGCGAACGGTGTTGGAAATGATCGCCAGTCACCGCGAATTTCTGACCAAGGGCGCGGTCGGCCCCGAGCGCCTGGCACCATCGCTCCCGGAGGAGATCCAAGCCAAACTGCAGAAGGATATGGAGTTGCAGATCGCCCACAACGTGTCTGTCGGGCTCCTGCTTCCAGCCGATGAAAAGACCGTCCGTTATTCGTGGCGCGGGATGTTCTTTATCTGGTTCGAGTTCCTGCGCGATTTCGTGCGGCTCTCGTAAAATTTGTCCGACCCATCAGTCCCATAGGTCCCATCCGTCCAACTCCTGACGAGTCGGCTAAACCGACGTCGGGTTCTGAAGCAGCGACAGAAACTCTCTTAACGCCGGAGTCCGGGGCCGATTTCGCTTAAGCAGCACCCCGATGGGGCGACGCAGCGACGGATTCAATGGAATGGCACGTAAGATCCCGCTCTTGACTTCGTCCGCAATGGTCGCCAGGGGGACGATTGAAATCCCCTGTTCGATTTCCACGGCGCGCTTGACGGTTTCGATGTTGTCGAACTCAAGCGAGTGTCCAAGCACGATTCCATGCTCGCGGAAATAGCGGTCGATGTACTGCCGCGTGGGCAGGTCGGGATCGAATGCGATGAATTTCTCGTTTCTGAGACTCGAAAGCTCGATTTTTTGGCAGGCCCCCAGCGGATGAGAAGGATGGCAAATCAGAACCAATTCGTCGTCCGTGAACGGTTCGACATGAATCCCCTTGCGGGCCGTTGGGTAAGCCACCAACCCCATCGATGCCTCACCGCTCAGCACTTGCGCATAGACCTGCGCAGAGCGACGGTAAGAAACGTTAACCTCAACCGTCGGATACCGTTTCTTGAACTCTTTCAAATACGGCGGCAGATCGTGGAGACCGATCGTGTAAACCGCTGCGATCTGCAACTCGCCCGCGACCACATCGGCCAGTTCGTGAAAGCGCTCGTCGAGGCCGTCGAAAATAGCCAAAATTTCCTTCGACGCCTCCAGCAATACCGTTCCTTCCGGAGTGACACAGCATTGGCGTCGGCCTCGTTCAAGGAGAGTGCGGCCAAGTTTCTTCTCCAAAGAGAGAATTTGTTGACTGACCGCGCTCTGTGTCATGGAATTGAGAGCGCCAGCCTTTGAAAAGCTGGCGGTATCAACTACATCGCAAAAGATCTTAAGCGTCTCGATATGCATGGGGAAACATTAAGGAACCTAATGGATGGATGGGGGTATCGTCAATCTTGCTTTTATGAAATCATCCGTTTTTGAAAATTTGGAACTCGTCCGCCAGCAGATCGCCGAAGCCGCGACCCGCGCCGGGCGTCGGATAGAGGAAATCGAGCTGATTGCCGTGAGCAAAACGCAGCCGCCCGAGGCGATCCTTGAAGTTCTGGATGCCGGCCAATCGGTCTTTGGGGAAAGTCGCGTGCAGGAAGCCAAAGCGAAAATCCCGCTGCTTCCCAGTCGCGCCCGCTGGCAACTGATTGGTCATCTGCAGTCGAACAAAGTGCGGCAGGCCCTTCCGCTTTTTGAGAGGATTCACAGCATCGATTCGCTTGAAATTGCCCGGGACGTGGAGCGGATCGCCAACGAATTGGGTCTGTTTCCGAAGGTGCTCCTGGAAGTCAATGTGGCGGGGGAAGGCACCAAGCACGGGTTCAAACCCGAGACGCTCCGGGCTGCAATGGAGGAACTGCTCGCTTTCGGACGTGTGGAGATCGAGGGGTTGATGGCGATTCCTCCGTTCGCGCCCGAGGCCGAGGCGTCGAGGCGCTATTTCGCGGCTCTCCGCACGCTTCGGGACCAGCTTTCCAGCGAATTCCGCGTTTCACTGCCGGAGTTATCGATGGGAATGAGTGGCGACTTCGCTGTGGCGATTGAAGAGGGCTCGACGATGGTGCGGGTCGGCACCGCCATTTTCGGCGAACGCGAAGGGAAAGCCTGGAAGCCGGCGTAGTCGCCTCGCTCGGTCGCAGGTGCGTTAACTTAAAGAGTTGCTTTAGCCTGTTGTCTTAGGACCGAAGCGGCAAGATGCCGCTTCTACTACGGTCGCCCTGACGCGGTGTATCCTCCTTAGTAGAAGCGGCTTCCAGCCGCTCCTCCGGGGGAATCAACCCCGTGAAGTTGACGCCCATGCGCTCAGTCCGGGGCGGAAATGTTATCCCTAAACCACCCTGTTGAAGATTCCGTGGAATTGAATGGATATTTTATGGCGGCGGTGGCGTATTGATGGCCGATGCGCATACTAAGACGGATGGTGGAATCGGTTTTTGGGCGGCTTTCATGGATACCGCCTTTCTGGTTGGCGGCATCGACCCGATGGTCGCTTGCGCACCGGGCGATCACTGCCTCCCTGGCCCTGTCCCTAGCCGCGCTCTCAGCGGGAGGTGGCAAAAAACGGGGTGCCGACGCTTTCGGGAACCACGGGTCCGGACGGGCGGGTCTCCTTTCCCTCGCTTGGAAAACCCGAGCGGGAGAAGGAACCGGTGGCGATCGTGGCCCGAAACGGAACAGACGTGGCGTTTATTCCCTACGCCCGCAATGACCGCATTCTCGATTTCTCCCGGTTTGATGTGGATGGCGTGGAGAGTGTCTCAGGGAAAGAACTCGATGCGTTTGTCTTTACAGAGCGCGGCGTTTACCGCCCCGGGGACGAATTGCATGTCGGCTTCATTGTCAAGCAACGGGACTGGAGCGGTCGGCTGGGAGGCCTGCCTGTGGAAACGGAGGTTCGCGATGCACGAGGCAACAGCGTTCAAGTGAAGAAAATCGCCCTGCCCGAGAGCGGTTTTGGAGAGTTTAGCTATCAGTCGGCGTACGAATCTCCGTCGGGCTATTATCAGATCGGCGTTTACCTCGTCCGCGACGGCAAACGCAGCACGCTTCTCGGTTCGACCGAGGCACTCGTAAAGGAGTTTTTGCCGGATCGGATGAAAATCGAATCGAGCTTGCTTCAAAACAACAAGCCGATCGGGAAGGCGAGCGGCTGGGTGGATGCGAAGGCGGTACAGGCGGCGGTTTCCCTGCGCAATCTCTACGGGACACCTGCCACCGGGCGGCGCGTCGTGGGGCGGATGGTCCTTTGCCCAAGCGGCTTCGCGTTTGATGCCTATAAGGAGTACACTTTCTTTGACCGGTTGCGGGAGACCAAGCGCAACGTGCATGAGGAAAGCGTCGAACTGGGCGAGAAAAACACCGGCGACGATGGCTGCGTTCCGTTCGATCTGAATTTGGAGCGCTTTGCGGACGCAACTTATGCGATGACTTTTTACGGTGAGGGTTTTGAGGGGGAAGGCGGACGCAGCGTCAACACCCAGAGTCAAGTGCTGGTCTCCGCGCTTCCTTACGTCGTCGGCTTCAAGCCGGATTCGGAATTGGGTTATTTAGACATGGCGAGCAGCCACACCGTGGAGTTTATTGCCGTCGATCGGACTCTAAAAAAGACGGCGGTGGAGAATGTGGTGCTCAAAGTCATCGAACAGAGTTACATCTCCGTGCTGGCGAAGAGAGATGATGGGACCTACGGGTACACCTCTGTAAAAAAGGAAAAAGTCATCCGCACGGAACCAGTTGCCATATCCGCGGAAGGCCTGAAATATACGCTCCCCACGGAAAACCCGGGCAACTACTTCCTCGAATTGCGCGAGAAGGATGCCGACATCCGGCTGAGCCGGCTCTCGTTCCAAGTCGTCGGCCATGGCGCGGTTTCGCGATCCCTGGACAAGAACGCGGAACTTGACGTGAAGCTCTCCGCGAAACAATACAACGCGGGGGACGAAATTGAAATCAGTATTACCGCGCCATACACAACGCTGGCCGAGGTCGGTTCGGCTGATTTCTTTGACAATGCAATTCGCGGGCAGATTGACGGGACCCGCTGCAAACGCTCACCCGGTTCCACGTTGAAGCCTTTTGTCTATGCGTTGGCAATTGATCAAGGATTAATCCACCCGTTGAGCATTCTGACCGATGCGCCCCACAGCTTCGCGAATTACAACCCTGAAAATTTCGACCGCGAATTTGTGGGCCCGCTCCGCGCTTGCGACGCGCTGGCACGCAGCCGCAACATTCCCGCCGTTGCGCTCGCTTCGCAACTCTCGCATCCCGATTTGTTCGAACTGCTTAAGACGGCAGGCATCGATCTTCCTCGCGAAAAATCCCACTACGGCCTGACGCTGCCGCTTGGCGGGGCCGAGGTAACCATGCACGACCTTGTGCGCCTGTACGGAGCGCTGGCAAACGAAGGAAGAATCAAGCCAATTCAGGAAACCTTGCGCTATCATTCCGAGCCGGGCACTCGCCTGTTCAGCCCGGAAGCAGCTTTTCTGACCTTGGAAATGCTTGGAACCAACGAGCCGTCATCTCCGGGCGAACGAAAAACCAATGAGCCGATTTATTGGAAAACCGGAACCTCGAATGGCTTTCATGATGCCTGGACAGTTGCGCTTTTTGGCCAATACGTGCTCGCGGTTTGGATCGGGAATTTCGATGGGCGCAGCAATCCCGCCTTCGTCGGCCGCAGTGGCGCCGCGCCGCTCGCGTTCAAGGTGATCGATGCGTTGCGCGCCGAAGGGCGAATTCATTGGACCCCCCCATTTGCCGCCGCCGGGCGCCAATCTTCGCCAAGTCGAGTTTTGTGCGATTTCGGGACAATTACCGCTTGCTGGGTGCAAGGATCGGGTCGCCGGATGGTTTATTCCTGGGATTACGCCGATCGCAACCTGCACCGTACATCGCGAAGTATTAGTGGACGCGGCGAGCGGCTTGCGGGTGACTGCGGATGACGGCACCCGCGCTTTGAAAAAAGAGGTGTATGAATTTTGGCCCTCAAATCTGCTCGACCTCTTCGCCAAGGCGGGTCTGCCGCGACGTTTGCCACCGCCGTTTCTGCCGGGGTGGGGTCCGGAATCTTTAGCCGCGGGCACGGCACCCGGCAAAGCGCTGCGGATCGTCTCGCCTAAAGCCGACGTCACTTACGCGGTCCGTGCCGACGATGATGAAAGCCGGGGACTGGTGCTCAAGGCCGAAACAGAAACGGATGTCGCGCAGATTTACTGGTTCGCTGGAAAGCAATTTTTAGGCAGCTCTCGCCGATTGGAAGCGTTGAACTGGAGGCCGTCGGCGGGCGAATACACGGTAAGGGCATTGGACGATCACGGTCGCTCCGCCTCGGTTCCCGTCAGCGTCCGTTCGGTCGATGGAGGATAGTGTTTTCGCTCACGAACACCTCGCCAGATGCAGATTCCGATTGATGGTCGCGGCGGCGTAAGCGGCGCCGAACCCGTTGTCGATATTCACCACGGTCACGCCGCTGCCGCAGCTATTGAGCATCCCCAGCAGCGCGGCCAAGCCTCCGAAACTCGCGCCATAGCCGACGCTGGTCGGGACGGCGATGACCGGTTTGCTCACCAACCCGGCAATGGCGCTTGGAAGAGCGCCTTCCATTCCGGCCACCACCACCACCGCGTTGCAGGCTTCGATCTGATCGCGCACGGCCAAAAGACGGTGAATACCCGCCACGCCGACATCGAAAAACTTCGCCACGGGATTGCCAAAAACTTCCAGCGTAATGGCGGCCTCCTCCGCGACAGGGAGATCGGACGTGCCGGCACAAACTACGGCCACCGTGCCCGCCATTTTCGGCAGGGGTTCGTGTTCGACGGTGATGCAACGTGCGCGATGGTGGAACTTCGCGGCGGGAAACGCGCTTAACATGGCGTCCGCGTGCGCGTCGCTGACGCGGGTAATCAGCAGCACGCCGTGGCGTCCCAGGATCGTGCTCGCAATGGCCACAACATCCTCGGGTGTTTTGCCCTGGCCGAAGATAACCTCGGGGAAGCCGCACCGATCTTTGCGGCCGACATCGACCCGTGCAATACCGATATCCACAAAATCGGAGGATTGCGGGAGGTCTTTCAGACTCGCTTTTTCAAGAGACGCTTGGTTCATGTTTGGCTTAGCGGTATGACAGAACCGCCCGGTACAGGGAAGCCCGATTCGGCGCGATCTGGAAATTATCCCGACCTAAAACAGGTCGGCCAGGCTGTTGGCGTTTTGAACCCGCGCGTTGAGCGCATCGAGCGCCTCGTCGCCAAAGGCCGTGATCAGCGGGACGGCGCGCGGCCCGCTGGAGGTTTGGAACACCACTTCATCCCACTGGATCGACGCGATGGCCGCGTTGAACTTGGCCACGGCGCGGCCCCGGAAAAAGGCGCGAGTGGTGGTAGGCGGCTGGAAGATGGCATACTTGATTTCTTCCTCGGTGAGGAAGCGCCGCACCGAACAGGTGCGCAGCATTTCATGATAGAGCCCGGCGATGGGATCGATGTTGTGGTATTCCAGGTCGATCGATTGGAGCCAGGGATCGCTCCAAGCCAGGTTTTCCGCTTCGCGGAACGAGGAGAGCAGGTAGCGCTTGGCAACCCAGTCCACCCGATCCATGCAACGCATGTAGTCGATGTGCAGGTCGTTGAGAACCGACTCCCATTCCTTGATCACCCACTGCGTTTCGGGATTGCCCGGATCGCAGTGCTGCTGGGCGGCAGCGAGGTAGATGCGCTGGATATCGATGGCTGAAATCTTGCGTCCGTCGGAGAGCTCCACGATCCAGTCGTAGCTCTGGTCGCGGCTGATCGACTTGGTTGCCTCCACGGGATTGGCCAGTTCCAGTGCGGGCGCGTGTCCTTTTTCGATCAGTTCGAGCACCAGCGAAGTCGTCCCCATTTTCAGCGCGGTCGCCACCTCGTTCATGTTGGCGTCTCCGATGATGACATGGAAGCGCCGATATTTCGAGGTGTCCGCGTGTGGCTCATCCCGAGTGTTCACGATGGGCCGGCGATTCATCGTATCGATGGAAACGAGCACGCTAATGAAATCCGCGCGTTGCGAGATCTGAAAAACCCCAGGCTGCGGCTGGGCATCTTCGTGTTCTATCCCGATCTTTCCGGCACCAGTAAAGATCTGGCGGGTCACCAGGAACGGAAGCATCCCACCCACGATCCGATCCCATGGCACCGTCCGAGCCATGAGATAGTTGTCATGGCAACCGAAGGAGTGGCCCACGAAATCGGTGTTGTTCTTATAGAGTCGTACCTCACGGCCGTTCTCAATGCGGGCATTGCGCCGGCGGGCGCACTCCCAGAGGACGCGTTCCCCGGCTTTGTCCTGGGCCACCAGTTCATGAAGGGTCGTGCATTCGGGCGTGCTGTATTCGGGGTGGGCGTGGTCGTTGTAAAACCGCGCCCCATTGCTAAGAACCAAATCGCTCTTGATCTCCTCGAAACTCAGGGGGCGGTTCTTGTCGATCTCGTAATAGGCAGCCTCATCGGTGTCTTGACGCAGTTCCGAGGCGCGGAACCCCCTCGCGTCTTTGTGGGGATCCTCCAGTTCGTAGTCCCACTTCATGGCAGCCCCATGCTCGGTGTAGCTGCGCACGATCTCGATCGACTCCTGGACAACATCCACATGATCCTGTCCATCCACCGTGATGCCGTATTCGGTCTCGATGCCAAAAACCCGTTTCATTCCACTCGGAGAGGAGATGTTCAAGGTGGTATTCCTAAATAATGTGCATGTGCGGACGCGCCTTCGCCGCCGCACCCGCCCGGATCGGCGCCACCCGCACCACGTTCTCCGAGTCGTAATCGATTAACTTCAGCCAGTCTTCCGTGACATCGGTTGGCGGGAAAATGTCGTTTTCGAGGTATTCGGCATCGAGCGAAATGTGTAAATCCGCCTCGCTGATCCCTTCCTCTCGGCTGGTCGCGATCGAGCGTTTGATGGCGACCGATTTCGCCCGTTCCACAATGGAAGCGATGATCGCCCCGCTGACCAGATCCCCACGGTAAAGCACCTCTTTGCGCCCGCTCCGCAACGTGACCTCCAAAAAGCGGTTGTCGTCCCGCGGCGCAAACTGCCAGTCGATGAGCCGATCGACCAGCCGGTCAATGACTGCGGAAACCCCGCCGGCTTCCGCGATCAAGCGGGAGTCATACGGCAGATCGGGCGTGAGATAGATTTTGTAAATCTCCCGGGCCCCCTCACGGTTTGGCCGGTTCACCTTGATCTTGCGATCAATGCGACCGGGCCGCAGAATCGCGGGATCGATCAAGTCGGCCCGATTCGAGGCCAGGATGATCACCACCTCGTTGAGCGAATCGATGCCGTCCATTTCGGCGCAGAACATCGGCACCAGCGTGGAGAGAATGTTCGAGTAGCGCGTGGCGCGCCGCGTGCCGAGGACGCTTTCGGCCTCGTCGATGAAAAGGAAGGGCATGTACCCCTCGTGGCGTTTCTCGCGGGCGGTGGCGAAAATCTCCCGCACGATCCGTTCGCTTTCGCCCACCCACATGTTCAGGATTTCCGGGCCTTTGATGTGCATGAAATATTCGCGCATCTCCGTCCCGGTCTGCTCCTTGAGCTTTGCGGTGAGATTGAAAGCCGTGGCCTTGCCGATCAACGTCTTGCCGCAGCCCGGCGGGCCATAAAGCAGGAAGCCCTTGGGCGTGGCGTGCCGGAACCTGGCAAAGAGGTCGGCATGGAGCAGCGGCAACTCGACGGCGTCCTTGATGGCTTGGAGCGCCTCGTGTTGGCCGCCCACTTTGTCCCACGGCAACTCCGGGACGTTGTCGAGATAGTAGTCGTCCGTCTTGCTCTTCGAGAGGACTTCGATGGCGATCCGGTAATTCGGGTCCACGCGGACCTCGTCGCCGGCTTTGACCTTCGACTTGGCCACTTCGGAGCCACGCTGGAGCACCAGCGACTGCACGCCGTGCTCGGTCCCGACCCGAAGCCGATCATCCGCCAACACTTCCGTCACCTTCGCCACCGGGCCGCTCGTGTCGTAGCCCAGGTCGCCCACGACCGCGAACGCTTCATTGACGAGCACCCGCGTGCCGCGCCGCAGTTTGCTCAGGGGCACCCGCGGATCGACATTGCAGTAGTAATCGGCGCCCCCCACGACGATCTGGGCGGTCTCCTTGTTCTGTGCCCCAAGGAAAGTCCCAATCCGGTTGGCCGGCGCAGTCAGCTTTTGGATGATCTGCTCCATCTTTTCGATGGCTTGGCGCGCCTCGTTCATGGTGTCTTCCTGATCGGTTACGGCCGAGCGAAGTTCCAGCAATTCCCTCTGAACGGGATGTCCCGATGGCACCGAAGCCATCGCCCGATCGATGCGTTCAAGAGGGGAAAGTTCCTCCGGGCCGGGGTGCGTGTGGAAAGGCGAATTCTGCATTTGTAAATGATTACGAGGCATCGGGACTCCATGGCCTCATCAATCGGGGTGCGAGTGATTCTCCTGCGGCACCCTGCGGGAGTTTATTTCCTGAGGAATGGGAGGTATGGGAAGAATGGGAGGTATGGGACTGATCCCATGATTCCCATGCTTCCCATATCTCCCATTCCCATTTCCAAGGGAAGAAAGCGGCGGGCCAAACCGGTTCCATGCTCCCTCACCAGCCTCGCCCGCCTCCCCCTTATCGAAGAGCGGAGGCAGGGTGGTTCCCTGCAGAAGTTGCAGCCGTCCCCAAGCTACAGGATAAACTCGACGAGCTAAAGCGCCACCCTGGCAACGCGAAAACCAAGTCGAATAATTCCGACAATAACCATCGTCTGGCAACAAAGCTGCTTAATAGTTCAGCTCATTGAGCGCGAACTGGGCTAATCAGCACAGGCGCGCCTAGAAGCAGACCCTAATGACAGACATACCTATGTTAAATAATTATCCAGTGAAATGGCTCATAGCTCTCCGAGGCCTTTTGATAAAAGCTTTTTTATTGAGCCTGTTCATCTCCCATGCGAACGCGATTCCCTATCTTCTGAACGCCCAGCAACCCAATGATAAAACCCGGCCGCAATACATCCACGACCATTATTCCACGATCGAAGCGCTGACGGCTTTCGATGGAATGGTCGTAAATACAAGCAGCGCATGGGTTCTCATGAGTGGGAACGCTCTTAGCTATACCCAGATTGCAAACGAGTTTGCTCCCCTCACTGGCCTCAACTTTACACGGATGAAACACAATTTCGCATTTGCGACGGTGGATCGGCCCGCCGACTTCTTCGACGACTGGACGGTGACGATTGAAAATTTCCGGCTGTTCGCTCGGGCGATCAAAGCACAAGGCTTCGAAGGCATCTTCTTCGATAACGAGGAATATCGCCGCCTTTTGTGGAACTATCCCGATAATGTCAGCTACACCTCGAAATCTCTGACGGAGTACTACGCCCAGGCACAATTGCGGGGCCAGCAGATCATGCAGGCGATGGTCAGCGAGTTTCCTTCGATCGTGATCATGGTGGCCCACGGGCCGTACTCCAGTTTCTCTGGAACTCCAGACAGCGTCCGCTACCAGCAGACCGACTGGATTCACGACGAACTGCGGGGACCGTTCTCCGTGGGAATGATCCTCGCATTGGGCAGCCAGGCCAAGTTCGTCGATGGCGGCGAGGTTTACGGCTACAGAACCGTGAGCGATTTCCAGGGTTCCTACGATTTCCGGAAGTACACGATCGCCTCCGGATCGGCCAACTGCCCCTTCATCCCCACTACACTGCGCCCTCTCTGGCCCTCGCTCGTCGGCATTTCTTACGGCTGCTATAACCTCCCCTACCCGTATTGGGTTTCGGGAGTAGCCATGAACCCGACCATTATGCGGACAACATTGGAAAATGCGCTGCGCCGATGCGACACGTATGTCTGGCTCTATTTCGAAAATTTGGACTGGAACACCGCCGGAGGAATCACGCAGGACTGGGTTGATGCCGTAAATGGCGCAAAGAATGCCGTTCCCCAAACTAATGTGACGGCCTCTCCGACTCCGACTCCGACTCCAACCCCGACTCCAACCCCGACTCCAACCCCGACTCCGACCCCGACTCCGACTCCGACTCCGACTCCGACTCCGACTCCGACTCCGACCCCAACCCCAACCCCAACTCCAACTCCAACTCCAACTCCAACGCCAACTCCAACGCCAACGCCGGTTCCGACCAGCGCGTCCACGTTCTCGGCGAGCATCAACTTCCAGGCCTCGGGGATTACGCCTCCGTCGGGTTACGCTAGTGATCTCGGGGACGTTTACGGCACCCGGGCAAACGGGTACACCTATGGATGGGATATCAGCCATGTTGAGAACGCACGCAATCGCGGCGGCAGCAGCGACATACGCCTGGCGACCCTGTGCCAATTCCGCGGCAACGACAAATGGGAGATGGCTGTTCCGAACGGAACTTACAATGTCACTGTTGCGGTGGGTGATGGCGGATATCCGTCCACTTACACAATCAACGTTGAGGGCGTGAACTACTGGAATGGCGTGAGCCTGGCCACCGGGCAGTTCGTCAATCAAACAAAAACGATCACGGTGAACGATGGCAGACTAACCATCGATGAAGGGAGCTTGGGATGGGAAGCCACGCGCATCGACTATGTGGTCATCAAACCTGTGACTGTCGCCACCATTCCCGCCAATGCAGACACCTACGTTCGAGACGGTTCCTATGCCTCGACCAACTACGGCACGCAGACGGCGCTTTGTGTCAAGAAGAACGCCACCACCGGCTTCAATCGCTGGACGTATCTCAAGTTTGATATCAGCAAGTTCTCAACGGTGAATACAGCCAAGCTCTCCTTGACGGCATGTCTGAATGCAGCCGGCAGCATAGGAACGGACATCTACTCCGAATCCAACACCTCGTGGACGGAGACGGGACTCACCTGGAATAACCGCCCAGGAGTAGGCACCCGGCTCGGGAGCGTGATCGTGAACGGAACGACGGCGGCGCTCTACTCAGTCGATGTTAGCTCGTATGTCGCAGCGCAGAGGGCAGCCGGAAAGACAACCGTCAGCTTCGTCCTGACGAATCCGACAGCCACCGATCCGATCTCGACAATCTACTCTCGCGAAACCGCGAACAAGCCGAGCTTGATCATGACAGGGAAGTAAGAACTCTCAAAAAAAACCAGAGGGGCGCTCATCGAGAGCGCCCCTCTTTTTTGTGTCCGACTCCGTTGTGCTCCGTTGGACGAAACCGGCAATCGCGGTAAAGCGATCAAGACGCTGGCACCCCTTTCCATTACCCACAATTCTGAACGCATCAGTGCATCCAGCGTATTGTCTTTTGGACAGATATCCATGCCCCGCAATCGTGGGCTCCACGCGGCATGAAAATTGAGAGGGATACTGCCGTGGCTCTGTTATCCTCGTTATGGAGCTTCCCTCCGTTTTGTCCTCGTTATGGAGCTTGGCTCCGTAACGCACCCATCTTCGGAGCTGTGCTCCGCAGCCGTGAATTGCCGGACGCGTCCTCTCGGACCCGCAGCTGTCCCATTCTGGCCTGTCGAGCATTCTTCGAATCCTCGGGAGTGCTCTGGGCCTGCAACGGTCCCGAAGCCAAGCTTCGAAGATGGGCGCGTGACGGAGTTCAACTCCATCACGAGGCCGAACCACTGAATTTTCGAGTCAGTCCCGCCCCCGGTTGCGTGCCTTGCCGGATCATTCGTCGGGGAAACTTGCGCAGACGGGCCAGAGTGACACAGGCGTCTCGCCTGTAGGGTGTGCGCTCCCTGTCACAGGCGAGGCGCCCGTGTCACTTTAAACCAAGTTTCAAGCTAGTCCCGCCCCCGGCGGCGTGCCTTGCCGGATCATTCGTCGGGGAAACTATACGCCTGAGCACCGCGCGAACTTCCGGCTCCGTAGTAGAAGCGGCTTCCAGCCGCTCTCCCTAGGAACGAAGCGGCAGGGATGCCGCTTCTACTACCCGGCGAGACTCTCGCCGCAAACCAAGTTTCAAGTCAGGATTTACAGGATTAAGATTCGCGGATACTAACCGACGTCGCAGGCTTCCGGCGAAATCCTGAGAATCTTGGAAATCATGTTAATCCTGTCAAAAATGCCAATACCTCATCGCTCACTTTGTTCAGTCCTCCACAGCTATGGGAGGACGCGCCGGATCACCCCAACGGGGCTACGGCGCGGCGGGTTTCTCCGGCAGGTGCCGTTGCTGGCGCTTTGGCAGGCGCTCGTTCCGGTTGATGGCTGAACGCACCCCGGATTCGTTGCGCAGGAACTGCGGCAGCTCGGTGCGGCCCGCGCGCGCGAAATCGCTCCGGAGCACCGTTTTCACGCGTTCGCCCTCCAACCCACCAATTTCAGAAAGATAGCGAAACAGCAATTCCGCCCAAGTGGAAAGACTGATGCTGTCGGTTCGCTTGAGAATCTCATAGGCCCAATCGGTAAAGGCTAGGAAACTCCAGAACGGAGAACGCTTCTCCCCCACCCTCTCGTCGCCGACCCCCGACTCGGAAGCCCAAAGCAGCACGACGGAGTCCACGTAGTTCCCGCTATTGGAAACGTGGTCCCAATATTTCGCAAACCGTCGCACCCGCTGCATTTCGGGGAAGCCGACGAGCTTGTTGCAAAGCAATTCATACGGGGCATCGGCGGAGTAAACCATACCCCACCGTTCCGTGTGCCGGAATATGGGCGTGCCACGGAGCCGCTTGAGAATCCCGAGTTGAATCTCGTGAGGGCGCAACGCAACGAGCCGATCGAATCCCTCCGCAAAACTTTCCAGGTCCTCTCCGGGGAGGCCCGCAATGAGATCGGCATGGAGATGCGCTCCAGTATGCTCGCGCAAATAAGTTAGATTCTCTTCCAGGCGCTCATAGTTTTGGCGCCGGTTGATGAGCCGGGCTGCTTCGACATTGAAGGTCTGAACGCCGGCTTCAAGTTGCAGCGCGCCGGGCGGGAACTTTGAAATGGCCGCCCGAAGCGCTTTGGGCAGGCGGTCGGGAACGATCTCGAAATGAACAAACAACCCCGGCTCGTAGCGTTGCCAGAGGAAGTCGAGAATCGCGAGGCTGGTCCCCAGATGAAGATTAAACGTACGATCCACAAATTTGAACTGCCGCACGCCGCGTTGCATCAGAGCGTCCATTTCCTTCATGAATTTCTCAAGCGGGAACTGCCTCACGGGAGTATCGATCGACGATAAACAGAACTCGCAACTGAACGGACATCCCCGCGAAGCCTCGACATAGATGACGCGGTGCGCCAAATCGTCCGGCCCGTAGAGCGAATAGGGACTGTTCAGCTTTGCGAGATCCGGAAGCTCGGCTGCGATGATCTTTTGTTCCGGCAGCGTCCCATCCAGAATTAGGCGGCACACCTCGGCAAATTTCACGTCAGCCTCGCCCGTAATAATGACATCCGCCAGCGCGCAGATTTCCTGCCAGTCCGATTCGTAGCTGACCTCCGGGCCGCCGAGGACGACAGGAATTCCGGGGGCGATCTGCTTCAGCATGCGGACCACTTCGAGGCTCTGTCGCGCATTCCAGACATACACCCCCAAGCCAATGATGGCGGGCGCTTGGGCAAGCAGCTTCTCCACAATGTCGAGCGGACGCTGGTTGATGTCGAATTCCATGATCCGCGAGCGCGGCGCGAGATCGCCCATGTTCGCCGCAAGGTACCGCAGCCCAAACGAGGCATGGATATACTTGGCGTTGAGCGTGGAGAGGATGATCGGCGACACGGTCGGACTTTCCACTGAAACCCGCCCCGGACAAAGAAGAATCGACTCCCGCGGAGGCGCGGAGATTCAGAAATAGAGACTTTAGGCTGGATACATTCGAAACCCTCTAGCCGTTCTAACCCTCCGCGCCTCTGCGGGAAAATCAGCCTGCGATGATCGTCTGCAACGCGGCGAAGTCTGCCTCGGAGATGGGTCCGGGCGCGTAGGCGCGGTTGCGGAACGGCGCGGCGTTGGTTGAGTTTCGGACCCGGCTCAGCCAAGCGCGATCGAGTGGGCGCTCCAACAATTCACGGGAAGTCGCTGCGATGGTTGTCTGGTCCTTGTCGCCGGTGGGCGCGCCGATGCCGGCGTGCCATCCTGCCAACGCGAGGGTGACGCGCACCGCGGTGGAGCGCGTGTAGTTGGTCAGCAGGCAGGACGTATCCCCGTCAAAACACCGCGCCCGCATGCGCTCAAAGACCTCCAGGCTCCACATCTCCGGATTCCGGGCGGGCGAATATGGATCGTGAAAAATCGCTTGAGGCGCGGGAGCTTTCACCATTTCTTCGTGAAAGTCGCCCCGGTGCAGCCGCCAAAAAACATCCGGGATCGGGCATGCGGTGCCACAGTCGAGAAGCGTTCGGATCGGGGCCTCCCAGCCACTGACGTAGTCGAGCGCCTCTGCATGGTTCAACGCAAACTCCAGTACCTCGGTGGAGATGTCGAAGCTGTGGATTTCCACGGGCGCATCGATCCCGCTCAGCGCCTCGATCGCGGCGAGGGCATTCCCCGCCGGGCCGAGACCCACATCCCAGATTACAAAAGGCGAACCGGAACCGCGATTTACCCCGGCGCGTTCGATGAGCCGTTGCTGGCGGATGTGAAGCTCAAAGGCTTCGGTGCGCGGACCGGAGCCAATGTGCATGGTCTCGCCATGCGCCCGCGAACGGATGCTGTGCTGGCCGCTTTTGAGTTGGACGAGTTCGTAATTTGGCACGGCTAAAGCTTATTGAAAAAACGGTTCGATACTCGACGTGCTGGTCGTGATCGTCCAGGCATCGGCGGCCGGCATCCGCTTGAGTTCGTGGCCCATGCCCCAAGAGTCGCTGAACAGGATTTCGTCGGTCTTCTCGTTGTAACCAATAATGAGGCGCATGTGCCCCGAGGGGATGGGCGGATTGGCCCCTGGCTCGGGGATAATACCGAGCATCACCGACCAAAGCAGCGGAAGGCCTTTGCCCACTTGCGCGGTGATGCCGCGTTTGAAAGCCATGTAAGGGCTGCGGTTTTTGGTGCGGACTTCTCTCAACAGATCGCCCTTCATCTGGGCGTAAATTTGCTGGATATTCAATATGTGTCCGGGCGCGGGGATCAGCGCGCTCTTGGCCCGACGCGCGGCGAGATTGTAGTCCCTGATCAATGCCAACAGGGTGGGAACGTCCAATTGGTTGCCGGTCGTGATTCGAAATTTTAATCGGAAGCTGAGTTTCTTGAGGGATTCCGTCATCGCTTCCACGCTGGTGCCGACAGTGGCGGAACTGTTGGCGAGTTGGGCCAGTTCATTGGCGTCCACTTTGATTCCATAATAGCGAAGAACCCGTTCGCAAGCGGCGACCACGCAGTAGCCCTTCTCGCCCTGATCCACCATGGGAATATCTTTGATGGACACATCGCCCGAAACGGAATCGGTCACCACATGGCTTGGACCACGGAACGGGTCTGGCTTTTTGGATTCCGCCCTCGAATCTTCGAATAACGACTTGGGTTTGGCGCGGGGCGCGATCCGCAGCCGGATGAATTCCGCCCGAAACGGAATGCCCGAGGGAGTCAGGTCGCGCGTTGCCGAATACTCCAGAAGGTAGGTCGATTTTTCGGTTTCCCAGGTCAACCCTTCGGCTCTCACGGCGCTCTTCACGTCCTTTCCTCGAGCCGTAAACTTTGTTTTGGTGGCTGCCGAAATGGCCGTGACTGCGTTTTTGACCATGCCCTCGTAGGTCGCGCGACTGATCTCGCCGGCATCGCCCCGATTATAGATCAGCACGGTAACGTCGTTCAGTTTATCTCCTTCGAAATGGATAATGGTCTGGCAGATCGGCAATCCGAAGAGGGTTGCCCCTTTAAGGATCGTTTGCGCGGAGTCATGGGTGGTTGAGAGCCAGCGGAATCGGAGAGCCGGATTATTCTGAATCAACTGGTCGGGCGACGTCTCCCAGACCGCATCCGCCGCAAATACCGGATCGAGCGGAGTCCCTGCGATTGGAGTTGGGGATGGGAAGGAAGCATCCTGGGCTGCGGCCGGGAATACAACCGCTGCGGCCAGGAGGAGAAGGAGAACCAAGTAAATCTTCATTTGGTTTTGTTACGACCGGATGTTAGCCGCCTCACTCCCCCAAGGAACAGAATTTTCGGTTGCCTGAAAGCGCAAGGGAGCATCGGTGCGCCACTCCAAAGCTGTGGATGACCCTTTCCATTACCCACAAGTCTCCATTCTCAGCGCGCTCGTTCCCAATCTCAGATTGGGAACGCACTTGGCCTTCGAATCTCCGATTCGCAAACCGTCGATCCCGGAGCAAGTGTGGAATGTCGCAGAGCTTCCCATGGGGAGTGTTCGCTCGGGAATATGTCACCGCGGTCGATGCTTCTCGAATCGGAGATTCGCAGACACTGGCATTCCCAATCAGAGATTGGGAACGAGCGCGTTTTTTTTAACGGAATGAAGGGAGCCTCGCCCTTACTGGCCGCGACAGAACGCCGCCGCCATACGCACCTACCCAGGCTGCTGCTGGGTCAGACAATGGAAGCCGCCGAGGCCCCAGATCAACTCGCGGCAGTCGATGCCAACGACTTTGCGAGTCGGGAACACCGTTTGGAGCACGGAGGTGGCCCAACCGTCCGCGCTATCGCCAAAGGTCGGCATCAGCACGACTTTGTTGGCGATATAGAAGTTTGCGTAGCTGGCGGGCAGGCGTTTGCCATCGCGCACAAGCTTTCCGGGCATCGGCAGCGCATGGATTTCCAACGGCTTATCGTCTTCGGCATCCATCTCGCGCAGTTTGGCAAGGTTCTCATGGAGCGCTTCATAATTGGGATCGTCTTTCTCGTCCTCGACGCAAGTGACCACAGCGGTGCGGTTCACAAACCGGGCGAGGCTGTTGACGTGGCCATCGGAGTCGTCGCCCACGATGCCGTCACCCAACCAAAGGATATTCGTCACTCCAAGGTAATCGCGCAGCTTTTGCTCGATCTCCTTTTGGGTCAGATCAGGGTTGCGGTTCGGGTTGAGCAAGCACGACTTGGTCGTCAGCAGCGAACCGGAGCCGTTCACGTCGATCGAGCCGCCTTCCAAGACCATTCCCGGGTAAAAGACATCCAGATTGAGCAGTTTCCCGATCTCGGTGGGCACGACGCCATCCAAGTCAAAGGGCGGATATTTCCAGCCCCAGGCGTTGTAGTCCCAATCCACGATGGCCGGTTTCGGGTCCCCGGCCTTGGTCAGAAACGTCGGGCCGTGATCGCGGCACCACGGTTCATTGGTTGGAATGTGGAAAAAGCTGACGTGAGCGGTGCGAGCGCGGGATTTCCGCAAAACCTCGCGCACTTCTTTCTCCTGATCGGGACCGGAGACGTTGATGCAAACGCGCTCGGAATCGGCCAGGGCATCCACGAGCTTGGCGAAAACGGGAGGAATGCTGCTGGCGGAACCGGGAAAGCTGATGCCGTCCCGGTTAGGCCACGAAAGCCAGGTGGCGGCATGCGGTTCCCACTCCGCAGGCATCCGGTAGCCGAGTTGCGACGGGAGACGGGGCGTGGGCGTGGCTTCGGAAATGGAGTCGGTCGAAGGCATAGGGGAAAACTAATCAATCAAACGCTGCTCGATTCCTTGGTAGGCGTCAATACGGCGATCACGAAGAAATGGCCAATGAGTGCGCTGTTCGTCAAGCGCGGCGAGGTCAATCTCCGCAATAAGAACCTCTTCCTGGTCAACGCTCGCCTTGGCGACAATCTGGCCGCTTGGATCGGCCACGAAGCTCTGGCCCCAGAACTCGATGCCGGGGCCGCCATTGGGGGCCTCATGCCCAACGCGGTTCGGAACCGCCACGTAACAGCCATTGGCAATCGCATGGGAGCGCTGGATGGTTTCCCAGGAACTGTGCTGGCGCTGGCCGTGTTCGGCCTTCTCGGCGGGGTGCCAACCGATGGCCGTCGGGTAGAACAGAATTTGCGCGCCCCGGAGTGCCGTCAAGCGGGCGGCCTCGGGATACCATTGATCCCAGCAAATGCAGACGCCGATCTTCCCAAACTTCGTCTCCCAAGCCCGGAACCCGAGGTCGCCGGGGGTGAAATAGAATTTCTCCAAATAAAGCGGGTCATCCGGGATGTGCATTTTCCGGTAATGGCCGAGATAAGTGCCGTCCGCGTCGATCACTGCCGCGGTATTGTGGTAAACGCCGACCGCGCGCTTCTCGAAGAGTGAGGCCACGATCACCACATTGTGGGCTTTGGCTGCTTCGCAAATCGCCTGTGTGGTCGGCCCGGGCATCGGCTCGGCGAGTTTGAAGTAGTCGTAATCCTCCACCTGGCAGAAGTAAACCGACCGGAAAAGTTCCTGAAGGCAGACGATGTTCGCCCCCATCCGGGCGGCCTCGCCGATTTTGGCGAGCGCTTTCGACAGGTTCGCGTCCGGACTGTCCGAACAACTCATCTGGATGAGCGCGAGTTTCACTTTGGATGGTGGATTTGCCATTGGTCCGGCAATTTAGCCTAGATTTCTTCGAACAGGACAACCTTTTTGGTGCAAAAATCAGGCCAAAAATTTACGGGTTAAAATCAGTTTTTTCTTGCGGGGCGCGCCGGTCGCTGCTCTCAACGTCAAACCACACGGATTGCTCGTGGACAATTTCGGCAACCGCCTTTATTTTCGCCTCCTTATGTTTTTACGCAACCTCGCTCGATTGGCCGCAGCGATGCTCGGCTTGGCAATGCCGCTCGTCGGCATCGCGCAAGACAGCGCCGCTCAACCCAAACCAGACACAGCAAATATGAAAGACATCCGAATCGTCCTCAAAACTGACAAGGGCAACATCGACCTGACGCTGTTTGCGTCCAAAGCACCGGTCACATGTGCCAGCTTCCTGAATCTTGCCAAGTCGGGCAAATACGACGGCATCATTTTCCACCGGGTCATCCCGAATTTCATGATCCAGGGTGGCGATCCCACGGGCACCGGGCGCGGCGACCGGGGATACAAGTTTGAAGACGAATGCACTCCGACGCTCACCTTCAGCAAGCCGGGTCTGCTGGCGATGGCAAACGCCGGTCCCGGAACCAACGGCTCCCAGTTCTTCATCACCCATGTGCCGACTCCGTGGCTCAACGGCAAGCACACCATCTTTGGCGAAGTGACCAAAGGCCAAGAAGTGGTGGACGCGGTGGCTCAGGGGGACAAGATCACCGGCGTCGAAGTCCTCGACTCCACCGACGAACTCTTCGCCGCCAAGGCGGACCGCATTGCCCAGTGGAATGCGGTGATCAAGTAACCGAACGATCCATTCAAAACGACCGCGGCAATCCCGCGGCGTCCAACAAAACGGCGCGGATTCTCCGCGCCGTTTTTTATCCCGAACTCCGAAGCCTTCTCTGAAAACAACACACAATTTGGTGCAGGGTC
>JBAXSN010000039.1:0-22614 GCA_037130675.1 Verrucomicrobiota bacterium | reverse complement strand
CCCGGCGGCGACAGAGCGCCGCAGCCACAGCAAACCGCAACTTCGGAGTTCGGGTGCATCGCTCACAATCCCCGGAATTCAGCATTCCAGGCCCGGCGGTCCACCTTCGAGGGAGCGGTCGAAGTCAGACCGGAGTCGCTGGATGAGGATGCAGACGTTGGCTTCTCGGAATTCGCCGGAGTTGGCTCGGCAGGGGTGGAATCGAGATGGGCGGTGATCATGTGGAGAAAGGCTTTGAGAGCCAACTCCATCGGAACGAAAGGCTTGACGACGAAATCATTGCCACCCGAGGTGGTAGATACCACTTTGCTGTGGAAATCGTTTAAGCTGGAAACAAAGATGACTGGCGTGGTCGAGTGCTTTTTGATCTTCCGGATCTGCGCGCACAATTCAAAGCCGTTCAGCCCTTCCATCTTGATGTCCATGATGATCAAGTCGAAGGGGTTTTCGTCGAGCAGTTCCAAGGCGACTTCAGGCCGGCCGATGGCGACATAAGCGAGCTTCGCCCGGTCGAGCGCATGGGAGATGACCCTCCGCGCGATCGGTTCGTCATCGACCACCAACACGCTGAATTGGCTGAGCTCCTTGAGCTTGTGGTTTGCGCCGAAATCGACCAGCCGCGCAACGGTGTCGATCGCCTTGGCGATGCTGCGCAAGGTGGAACTGCCGAGTTGAGCCGGATTATCGAAAAGCTCCCAAATGAGGGCTTCGATAGCCGCTGTCAAATGCGCCAGATATCGAAGGCCCACAATGGAGGCGCTGGCACTTATGCCATGGGCTACTCTGGCCAGGTCGATCAGCGATTCCACTTGGGCCATGCGTCCCTCGGCGGCCTGCAAATTGCGCAAGACCTCCCGCATGTGATCCACGCGTTCGGCGCTTTTTCTGACGAAATCCTGAAGCAGAACAGCGCGGAAGGCGATTTCCTGATCCACGCCCCGGGTCAGGAAGTCCGGCTCCTGGGGAGAGACATCGGCTGACGCGGAAGGTTCATCCATCACCATGGGCGAATGCCGTTCTGCCTGCACTGGCTCCGCCGGTTTTTCGGGAGCGGGAACGCTCTCCGCCACGGGCGCATGCACCGGTGGCTCGGGCATGGGCGCTGCGGGCGCTTGACTTGGATTCCAGAAGTCGCCCTCGATGCTCAATGGCTTTTCCTCGGCCTGAGCAGACGCCGGCATGCCCTGGACGTGCGCGCTCAAGGCCAGGGCGGATTCCACGGCGGCGATGATGTCCTGCGGAACCACCGTTGCCTTGTTGAAGACACTCGTGGCGCCCACCCGCACGGCTTCACTTCCCATCTCGGTCATGTAGGCATTGGAAAGGACGATGATGGGAAGGGTCGCATACTGGCGTTGAACCCGGAATTTTTTGATGATCTCGATTCCGTTCATTCCCGGCAACATCAGATCAAGCAAGATCGCGTCGGGGTGGGTTTTGAAGATCCGGTAGAATCCCTCCTGGCCGTTGAGGGCGGTGTCCACCTCGAAACCGGCCAGTTCGAACTGCCTTTTGTAGATTTCGGCAACAAACGGATCGTCATCGATGATCAAGATTTTCCGCAGCGGATTTAAATTGGAGTTGTCGGGTAGCATGGCGCTGTTTTCGGATGAGTTTTTAAAATTTCACAGACCAGGGTGAATTGCCGACTCGCCTCGGCCAGGTGTTTTTCGGCTGCGTCAAAACATTCAGAGTGCTCGAGCCGTTCGATTTCCCGCAAGGGAGCAATCATGGTCATCATGCCACAAGTGGCGCTGGCTCCGCAGGAGTTGTGGGCGAGCCGGGCCGCATCAGTCAGGTTGCGCTTTCGAATCGCTTCCCCAAGCCGGACGAGTTGGGAGCCGGTTTCGCGAATGTAGGTGTGGACTAAATCCCGGAGGCATTCCGCATCATGCCCTGAACACCAGAGCAATCGATCGATATCGACCCCGGAGCCCGGCGCCTCATCGGGAACGACTTTGGCAGGAGATTCAGCCTCCAAGCGCGCCCCCGCGCTCCACTGCTCAAGCTTTTCGCGGAGCCGGTCATGATGAATCGGCTTGGGCAGGAAATCGTTCATCCCCGAGGCGAGGCACTTCTCGCATTCTCCCGTCATCACGCTGGCGGTGATGGCGATAATCGCGGCGGGCCGATTTCGGGGCGCCCCGTTCGATGCAAGCCCGGCTTCGAGTTGGCGGATATGCCTGGTGGTTTCGTAGCCGTCCATTCCCGGCAACTGGCAGTCCATAAGGATCACATCGTACCGGCGCCGTTTGACAGCGGAAAGGGCCTCGTTTCCGTTGGTGGCGACATCCGCTGTATAACCGAGCTTTTTAAGCTGCCACAACGCAATCTTCCGGTTGGTGTCATTGTCTTCCACCACCAAAACCCGCCCGTGATTATGAGATTGAGCACTCGTCGGAGCGTGCGGCTTTTCGGGAGCGTTCGAGCCCGAATCGCCCGCAATTTGCCGGAGCACCCCGAGCAGTTTGCGCTGCTTTACCGGCTTCACCAGGCAGGCTACCACGCCGAGTTCTTCGAGCCACTTGGGGGAGAGGCGCGCGTGATTCTCGAGGATAAGGACGATCCTTATGTCGCGGCATCGTGGGTCGGAGGAGAGGTGCCGCACCACCATCAACGCTTGCGAGAGCGGCAGCCGAAGATCGATAAAGATCAGGTTGAACGGATTGCCCAAGGAGTCCATGTCCACGGCTTCGAGGAGTCCGGAAACGCCGGAAACGACTTTGTTGCGGACGCCGAGCAGGCGCAGTTGGCCGGAAAGAAATTTGCTGATCGTGGGATGGCTATCCAGAATCAAGGCCCGCAACGGCAACATGGGGAAGGTCTCTTGCAAGGGCTGCTTTTCAAGCCGCATCGTGAACCAAAACGTGGAACCATGACCCGGCACGCTGCTGAATCCGATCTGCCCTCCCATCAAATGGACGAGTTCTTTGGAAATCGTCAGGCCCAGCCCGGTCCCGCCAAACCGTCGCGTGATGCTCGGGTCCGCTTGCGAAAACGGCACAAACAACCTTGCTTGCGCCTCCTCGGGAATCCCAATGCCACTATCCGAGACGGAGACGCGAAGCATGATCTCTCCGTCCTCTTCCCCCAGATTGGCCACGTTGATGAGGACCTCCCCCTTCTCTGTGAACTTCACCGCATTTGAAAGCAGATTGAGGAGCACTTCCCGTATCCGATTGGGGTCGCCCCGCAACCGGGTGGCTGCCCCGCTTTGAAACCAGCATGCCAATTCGATCGCCTTGCTTCGAGCCCGCTCGGAGACCATGTCCATGGCGGCGTCCACCACCTCGCGAAGGTCAAAGTCGATTTTTTCAAATTCCAGCATGCCCGCTTCAATCTTCGAGAAATCCAAGATGCGGTTCACCAGCGTCAGCAAGGCATTCGAACTGTCATGAATGGTTTCAACGAATTCCCGCTGCTCGGAACTGAGATTGGTCTCCTGAAGCAGTCCGGCCACCCCGATCACGGCATTCATCGGGGTTCGAATCTCGTGACTCATGTTGACGAAGAACTCCGTTTGCCGGCGCGCGCCTTGCAATGCCTCGGCGATGGCCTGGTTTGCCGAGGCAAGCAGTTTGCTATACCGCTCAAAAGAGTGGCCCATCAATCGTGCGAGCGATGTGGGAGTGAGCCAGTCGATTTTGGCGCAGTCCTGGGCTCCGCAGAAAATCAACTCGCGCTCCAGAACTTGATCCACCCCCGGGTGAAGCACCACAATCGGACGAGCCAGCGCGGCTGCACAAAAATTTTTAAGGGCCAGCGGCGGATTCTCACCCAACACCGAGTATTCAATCAAAATGATGCACGAGGATTCATTCTCGGCAGCTTCCAGGCCATTTTCCAATGAGTTAACACGGGTCGAGATTTCAAACCCGTCGCATTCGGCGATCATTCCGGCCACCCGCTCGGCCATCCCATCATCGACTGCGACCAGCACCACGGAAACCACAGTGACGGTTTTTGCCTGCTTCATACTCGTTTGCCCCAATTCTCGCTGCTTAGCGCTTCTTATAAGGCGGGGGGAGCTATTAGCGCAAGACTTTCAGGGCAAACGCATCAAAATTCGATTTGGGACATCATTCCCGAAGCGCCATCGGCGCGGCCCATACCAGCCTGGGGCAGCGCCCCAGGTTTGAACGTAAAGAGGACCCAGGGCTGAAGGCCCGTGCCATTTCCACGCATAATTGCCAGATTGGCGCGGGCCTTCAGCCCTAGCTCCTCAATGTGGATTAACCTTGGGCGTTGCCCAAGGCTGGTATGGGGTCGCGCTTTCAGCGCTGAAAAAGGAGTCGACAAATTTGATGCGTTTGCCCTGGCAAGACTTTGTTGCCCTTTGTCGGCCAAAGATTGCTAATCCTCGCGGCGGGCCATTGCTTCCAGCGCGTCGAGCCAACGCGGGTTCTCGTTCAGACACGGAATCAGGCGCAGCTCCTCGCCTCCGGCCTCGATAAACGTCTCGCGTCCCCGCATCGCGATTTCCTCCAGGGTTTCCAAACAGTCGGAAACAAAGGCGGGACAGATCACCAGCAGCTTCTTCACGCCTCTTTCCGCAAGCCGCACCAGTTCGAAATCGGTGTAAGGCTTCAGCCACGGATCGCGACCGAGTCTCGACTGGAAGGCGACTGAATGCTTTTCGGCAGGCACTCCGGTAGCGGCGACAAAGGCGCGGACCGTCGCAAAACACTGTGCGCGGTAACAGGTGGCGTGCGCCGGGGTGGGCGTTTCGCAGCAATCTTTCGATGCCAGGCAATGGCAGCCGGTCGGGTCGGCTTTGCGCAAGTGGCGCTCGGGCAACCCGTGAAAGCTGAACAGAAGATGGTCGTAGCCTGACGTGAGATAACTTGATGCGCTGTGGGCAAGAGCTGCGATGTAGCCCGGATCGTCGTAGTAAGGCTTCGCGATTCGCAAGCTCATCTCGGGCGCGAGCCGCGCGGCGACTTCCTGGGCGCGAACGACTGCCGTTTCATAACTAGACATCGCATAGTGCGGGAACATCGGGATGACCAGCAGATCGCGAACGCCCCGAGTGCCAAGGTTCTCGATGGCCGATTCAATGCTGGGGGATTGATAGCGCATCGCTAGTTCGACCGGAATTTCAGGGCCGAGGCGGCGCTGGAGTTCGCATTCGATGTTGCGACTCGTAGCCACCAGCGGAGAGCCTTCCGGAGTCCAAATCTTCTTGTAAGCCTCCGCGGATTGCGCCGGGCGCCTCGGGAGAATCGCCAGATTCACAACACACCAGCGGACGGGGTAAGGGGCATCGAGCACACGCCCGTCCATGAGGAATTCGCGCAGGTATTTGCGCACATCGCCCACGGAAGTGGAATCGGGCGATCCGAGATTGATCAATAAAACGCCTTTCTGGGTCATAGTCTGGCCTCCTCGGGGAGCTGAGAATTGAGAAACGCCGCGACGCGACCGGCGATGTCGTGACCGGAAACAATCGAGTTTCCAACCGAAATCCCATCCCGATAATTCCCGGCGAAAAACAATCCAGGCAGCCTCGATTCTGTGTCGTTCATAAAATCCGCAAATTTTCCAAAGCCTACATTGTATTGTGGGATCGCCCACGGAAACAGGACGTGATGGCGATAAGTCGGCTTGCCCCGGACCCCGAGGATTCGTTCCAGGTCGCGCTGCGTGAGTTCGAAGAGTTCCTCCGGGTCCCGAGAAGCGAGGCCGGGATTGCGGCAACCGCCCACAAAGCTGGTGAGCGTCACGTGACCCGCCGGAGCGCGACCTCCGAAAACCGACGATGAAAACGTCGTGCCAAGGATGCTCAGCTTTTCGACTTGTGGCACGAGGAAGCCAAAGCCCTCCAGCGGATCAGCCACGTCTTCGCGGCGATAACCGAGCACGATCCGGGCAACCGCCGGATGCTTGATTTCGTCCAATACCTTGAGACTAACGGATTCAGGGGCCTCAATCCCAATCTCCGCCAGCCGATGCGCCGGAGCCGCCAGGATCAGCGCCGAGTGCGGGCGTTGCACTTCGCCGCCGCCAGACTGCACGGAAACCGTCCACCCATCCGGCGTCTTGCGCAGCGCGGTGACGCAAGAACGCAGTTCCACCGCAGGCCCGAGCGTCTGGTGGAGGGTGTCGGTGAGCACTTGCAAACCGGCGTCGAATCCGACTTTCTTTGCCGCTTGCTTGGAGACCTCCGCGCGCTTCTTCCGCTCCCGGGCGCCGAGGAACTGCCCGACGATAAGCGAGCCATACTTCTGCTCGACGGCGTGGAGCTTCGGAAACGCATAGCGCACCGAGAGGCGTGCCGGATCTCCCGCGTAAATTCCCCCAACGAACGGGTTGATCGCGTAATCGAGAAACTCGCGCCCAAGCCGCCGGATCACGAACTCGGCCAGCGATTCGTCGGCAGCGGGATCGGCCCGCCGGATCAACGGTTCTGCGAAAAGCCGCAGCTTTGCGGGAAGCGAAAACAGGCGAGTGGCGAGAAAAGCCACCGGGGACATCGGCAACTGAATCATTTTCCCGTTTCGAACGATGTAGTTTTTGTTCGCGGCGGGATCGGAATCCCTGCGGCGGGAATCCAGGCCGAGATCGCTGATGAGCGCAGTGATTTTAGGCGAGGTTTCGAGGATGGTATTGGGGCCATACTCCGAGAGATAACCATCTTCGCAAAGCGTCTGAATCGGCCCCCCTACCCTTTCGCTGGCCTCGTAAAGCGTGAACGGGATGTTCTGTTCGCGCAGCCTGAACGCAGCGGTCAGCCCCGTGATCCCTCCTCCAATGATGGCGACTGGGTTAACTGGGTTCATGGTATTATAAGGGTGAATCGGCGCTTTGGGAGAAGACGTTGATTGGCCAATAATCATTCGATTTAGGATGATCCCCTTTTCTAGATCGATTTCGAAAAGCTCAGTTCAGTCCGCCCCGCGTGATAGGCATCGAAGCGCACCGCAATATTTCGAATGAGCAGCCGGCCCAGGTCGGTCACTGCGATGCCGGAGTCATCTCTCACGATCAGCCCGTCGGCCTCCAAGTCACCCAGCGAAGCCAGGTCGCTGGCGAAGTAGCTCTTAAAGTCCAACCCGAGCGTTTCAGAGATCGAGGCATAATCGAGGCTCATGTCGCACATCAGCCGCATGATCACCTGACTGCGAATCTCGTCGTCCGCGGTCAGCACATACCCCTTGGAGATCGGCGCCTGGCCGGCGTCGAGCGCGGCGTAATAGTCGGGGAGTTCCTTGTGATTTTGCCAATAAGCGCCGTTCGCGTGCGAGATGGACGACATGCCGAAAGCATAGATGTCGGCCTGCCCGCGGGTGCTGTAGCCTTGGAAATTGCGCTGCAAGGTTTTGTTGCGTTGGGCGGCGGCCAATTCGTCGTCGGCCCGGGCGAAATGATCCATGCCGATGTACACGTACCCGTTGGAAGTCAGCCTTTCGACGGTCAGCTTGAGCAGTTCCAGCTTCGTCTCCGGGGTCGGCAGCGCTTTCAGGATTTTCTGGGCGGGCTTCATCCACGGCACATGCGCATAGTTGAACACCGCGAGCCGATCCGGCTTCAGTTCGAGCACTTCGCCCAGCGTCTTTTCAAACGACTCGGGGGTCTGGTGCGGCAGGCCGTAAATCAAATCGATGTTCAACGAGCCGAAGCCCGCTTCGCGCAGCCAGGCGGCGGCTTGTTCGGTTTGCGCTCTTGGCTGGATGCGGTGAACCGCCTCTTGCACTTTAGGGTCGAAGTCCTGCACGCCCATCGAGGCCCGGTTGAATCCGGCCTCGCGCAAGGCCAGGACGTGATCGCGAACCAGCCGACGCGGATCGATTTCCACCCCGGCTTCGATATTCTCCGCGAAGGAAAAGGTGGCGCGGATCGCCCGGCCGAGTTCGCGGATTTCATCCGGCAACAGAAACGTCGGGGTGCCGCCGCCAAAGTGAAGTTGGACCACTTTCCGCTCCGGATTGATCAATCCGGAGAGAATCGCCATCTCGCGTTTCAAGTAGTCGATGTACTTCGCGCTGGCGCCCTGATTTCCGGTGATGACCGTGGTGCAACCGCAATACCAGCAGAGCGAATAGCAAAACGGCAGGTGGAAATAGAGCGAGAGATCGCGGGTGGAGGCCCGATTGGCCTGAATCCTTTCCAGCAGCGGTTCGGCGGGCATTTCCTTAAAGTGCGTGGCCGGCGGATACGACGTGTACCGGGGCGCGGCCACGTTGTATTTGCGGATCAGATCGAGATCGACATTCAAGGCGCTCATAGCGTGGAAGCCGGATTGCGCACCGTATCTACCAGCGCCTGGATGCACTCCAGTTTGGCCGACGGGGTGACGCCGTGTCCGAGGTTGAAGATGTGACCGGTGCGCCCCGCCATGTCGCGCAGAATCCGAGCGGTTTCGCAGGCGACGATTTCCGGGGTGGTGCCGAGCAGGGCAGGATCGAGGTTTCCTTGCACGCCGACGTTGGCCGGCAGCAGGTCGCGAATTTTCGCCAGCGGCTGAGTCCAATCCACGCTCAAGACATTGGCCCCGGTGGCGGCCAGCGACTCCCATTTGCCATGCGCGCCCTTTGAGAAAAGGATCACCGGCACCTGGTTGCGAAGCGATTTGATAATTTCACCAATCCACCGGCCAGAGGCGGCTTCGAACACATTATCGGCGAGATGGCCCCCGCAACTGTCGAAAATTTGGATCGCGTCCACGCCCGCGTCGATTTGCAGTTGCAGGCAATCCGTCACGGCGGCGGTCAGCTTCTCCATCAGCTCGGCAAAGAGCCGGGGCTCGGAATAAAAAAGCGCCTTGGGCAGGGCCGATTCTTTGGCGCTGCCGCCTTCAATCATGTAATTGGCCAGCGTCCATGGGGAACCGGCGAACCCGAGAAGCGCCTCCCCGTTCAAGGCCGGTTTGATGAGAACCAGCGCATCGGCAACATATTGGAGCCGTTCGGTCACGCCGCGATGATTCAGCCGCCGGATGTCGTCCGCCGATCGCAACGCAAATTCCATCTCCACCCCGCCCCCTTCGCGGAAGCGATAGGCCTGCCCCATCGCTTCCGGGATCACCAGGATGTCGCTGAAAAGAATGGCCGCGTCGAATCCGAAACGCCGGATCGGCTGGAGGGTGACCTCCGCCGCCAACTCGGGGGTGCGGACGAGTTCGACAAAAGAGTAGTTCTCTTTCAGTGCGCGGTATTCTGGCAGAGCGCGCCCGGCCTGCCGCATCAGCCACATCGGGGGGCGGTCGATCGGCTTGCAACTACAGGCTGCAATGAAACGCTGGCGACTGCTGGGGTTCGACGCGACGGATTCCGCGGAATGTGCGCCCGGGATGGAGAGAGGTTTGGTGGTCAAAGCGTTATTAGGTCGCGCAAACTAGCATCTCGGGAATTGGGGCGCAACATCAGCGATCCGCTTCTTGCGAACCTACTTCCATTAAGGAAACTAATAGGCCGCCAGTAAAATCACTCACGAGTCATCGTAGCGTTTTGTCTTTTAGACAGGATTAACAAGATTGACAGGATTAAGATTCGCGGATACTAGGCGACGTCGCAGGCTTTCGGCAAAATCCTGAGAATCTTGGAAATCATGTTAATCCTGTCAAATACTCCAATGCCTCGCCGCTCGCTTCGTTCAAAGATTATCTAAAGCCTCGACCGCTTTCATAACCCCGCAGACTTGTGGGTAATGGTGAGGGAGCGCCGCCTTTGGGATGGGATACCGCATCACCAGTAACCGTCATTTAAGGCTTAAGGGAACTTTATGCCTCCCACTGGGACCTATCACGATGAAGACAACCCGACGCCCTGCAAGGCGCAAAAAAGCGATCCCCCCCGAACCCCGGTTATGAAACCAGCATGTTTCTCATCTAAACTCGCAATCTTAACCCTGGCCGCCGCTAGCGTGGCCGCGTCCGGAACGGCGTTTGCCGGGCTTATCAAAGCCGATCCCGCGCCGCTCTCGCCGTTTCTGGAGCATCGCGCCCAGATGCATCCCAACCACGACCGGGCACCCTTCAATAAAGTGTGGAGGAATCCTTCGCCAAAGGCTTGGGCACAAATCAGGCACTTCAATAAAATCTACATCGCTCCAATCAATGTGACCTATCTCGATGCCGGGCGCGTGCCGGAACGGGACGTTGCCGGGGTCGCGCACTATATGCGCTCACGGTTCGCAACCCAGTTCGCCCGGAGCGGCGCGTATAAAGTCGTTTCCAAGCCGGGGCCCAATACGCTGACGCTGCAACTGGCGATGACCCGGTTGCGGGCGACCAATGCCCCCGCGAATGTCCTCACCACCGCGGCCGGAGTCGTCGCTCCCGGGACCGAGTTGATAACACTCGTTGCGACTCACGGCGATATCGCCTTTGAAGGCAAGCTCCGCAACGGGCAAAATGGCCAACTCTTGGAGGAATTCGCGGACCGCGAGGACGACAAATTATCCGCGTTTTCCTTCCGGGATTACCTCTGGTATTCGCACGACCGGAATGCCATCGACGATTGGTCCAAACAGATGGAACAGCTCTCGCACACCTCCAGAAATGTAAAGGTCAACGGGGCTTCCCGGGTGACGCTCAATCCATTCTGATCGCAAAGTCTTGGGCTCCGGGCCAGAGTGACACAGGCGTCTCCCTTGGTATGTTTTTAGTGCATTGGCATTGGTTCTGAGCGCCAACGGCGCGGGCGCATACCAGTTGCTGGGGCATCGCCCCAGGGCCCGAAGCATCGGCTGGGCAACCTCAATCGTGCGTCGGGCCTTCAGCCCTGAATCTTATTCACCCCAGTGAACCTAGTGCCGTGTAACACGTAAAATGCCGCATCCAGCTTGTCTTTTTCGCCCAGGGCTGTGTTGTCAGCCCAAGTCGTTATCTACAGATAGCGCCCTTGGGCTTCCGCCTTGCCCTTAACCAAAAATCCTGCGCTCTATGCGCCATTTTTCTCGTTACAAGGCACTAGGCCGTTGGCCTAGGCTGGTATGCGGTCGGGCCTTTGGCCCTGAGGCGCTGAATAGATACGACGCCTTTTCACTCTCCGTCCCGAGTCTCTTTCCGTGACACCTGCCGGGTTTTCAGGCTCATTGTTCGTTTTTCGCAATGAGCCTGGAAACCCGATTTGCCCGTTTTACTGTTCGCCGCCCCCGCTGGACGGTGTTCGCCGTGGTTGCGTTCGCCGTCGCCTGCGCGTTTTTGATCAAAGAGCGCATCGCGGTGGACACGGATATTCTGAATCTGCTGCCGCAACGGTTCGATTCCGTTCGCTCGCTCAAGGTCTATGACCGGGAGTTCACCCAGGCCCGCGAACTGACTTTCGCGCTCTGGGACGAAAGCGGATCGCTCGATCTCGACGCGTTTACCGAGCAGTTCGGCGATGCGCTCCGCAAGGAGCCTTGGGCCAAACGAGTGCTCGACCGCTCCCCCATGGATTCCACCGAGGGAACGCGCGAAATCCAGACGCTCGCGGTGCCGCTGCTGCTGAATCTGGAGCCGACGGCGTTTTCCGAAGCGATCGGCCTCCTCCAGCCGCAGGCGCTCACTCAAAGACTTGCCAAAAAGCGGGCGGAGATCGAAGCCGGATCGCCCAAGGCGGAGATGGAGTTGAACTTCGATCCCCTCGGCCTGGTGGTGCCCGCGCTCAAGCCGCTTTCCGGTTCGTTTTCGCTGGATGGCTCCCGTCCGCTCGTTTCGACCGACGGCACGTTGCGCGTGGTGGTCGTGGCGACCAACCAACGGGGGCTGGATGCGCTGACCTGCCAGGAGATTATGCGTCAGGTCGAGGGATTCAAGACCCGCTTCGCCGCGACCTGGTCCGGCCCGGCTCCGCAAGTGTTGGTCACCGGACGCACGGCTTATGTGGGCGAAATGTCGCTGGGAATGAAGCACGACATTGTTTGGACGGTCATCGGCTCGGTGGTGCTCGTGGCCGGGGTGTTCTATTTTGGATTCCGCCGGTTGCGCCCGTTGCTCGCGATCCTTGGCGTGCTTCTGCTTTGTTGCCTGGCGGCGGTGATGGCCGGCACGTTCGCTTTCCCAAATGGGCTCAATGTCGTAACCATGGGACTCTGCTCGATTCTGGTCGGCCTGGGCGTGGACTTCGGGATGCTCCTCTACGGCACCTATCAGACCGGGCGCAATTCCGGGGAAGACCACGAAACGGCCTCGGTCAACTCGGTCAAGTTGCTTGGCCGGGGCATTCTTTTCGGCAGCGCGACCACGGCGGTCGCTTTTGTGTCGCTGGTATTGAGCGAGTCTCCGGGGTTCGCCCAACTCGGGGTGCTGATCGCCATCGGCATCGTGCTCGCGGCAGTATTGATGATGTCGGTGTTTTACGTCCTGGTCGGGCGCGGACATGTGCCGGGGGGACACGATTTCCTGTTCGAGGCGACCCAGAGCTACTGCGATCGGCTGTTCCGTTCTCCCAAGCCGGTGATGGCCGTAACGGCTGCTGCGCTGGTCCTTCTGACCTTGTTCGCGTGCCTGCCGGTCGGCACGGTTCGTTTTGAAGCCAACCCGCAATCACTGGAGCCGGCCAACAGCAAAGCCGGATTCGCCCTCCGCAAAATCAAAGAGAAACTCTCCTCCGGCGGGGTGGAGCCGGTGTTGGCGATCATCAAGGCGAAGGATGCCCGGGATTTTCACGCGCAATGGACCGCGGCCCAGCAACGCTGGCAGGCCGCAAAGGAGCGGGGTGAAATCCGAAACTTCTCCACCCCTGCTGCGTTTGCCCTTTCTCCCGAGCGCCTGGACGCCAACCTCGCCCAGCTTGCGAGCGTGGACTTTGCGGCCACCCGGCAGGCGTTCACCAAGGCGCTGGAGCAAGGGGGGTTCGATCCAGCTTCTTTCGGCGGCGCGTTTTCCATGCTCGACGCCCTCTCAGCTCTGGCCCACGGGGACCGGACCCCAGCCGACTGGCGGGCGGCGTTGCCCGAGCGCTCCATCTGGCGTTTTGTCTTGGAGCGGTTCCTTTCGACCACGCCGAATGTTGGGGCTGCCTACATCACTCCCAACAAAACCATCGCGTCCGCCCAAGAACAGCAGGCCGTTCGCAAAGTGCTGGAGGGACCTGGAATCGACGCGCATCTCACCGGCTGGAGTTACGTCATGGCCGACCTGGTGCCCTGGTCGAAGTCCAAGCTCATGGAACTAAGCTTCGTGATGGTCCTGTTCAACATCGCGCTCCTCGTGCTGCTTTACAGGGCGGTCGGGCCGCTGCTGGTTCTGATGATCAGCCTGGCCTTAAGCATCGGCGCCATGATCGCGGGCCTGAAAATTACCGGCCTTTCCCTGAATCTTTTCAACGTCCTCGCCTTCCCGCTGGTTCTCGGGGTCGGGGTGGATTACGGGATTTATATTGTGCTGGCCGTCCGCCAGCGCGGCCACCACACGCGGGCCCTTCCGAGCATTGTCAAACCCGTAATCCTGAGCGGTTTAACCACCACTGCCGGATTCGCCTCCCTCGGGCTGGCCAACAATCCCGCGCTCTCCAGTTTGGGCCTCGTCTGCGCATTGGGCGTGGGGTGCTGCCTGTTTTCCACCCTTTTCTTGATCCTCCCTGCGTATCTATGGAAAGGTTATAAATGAACAGCACCCTCCTTTGAATCAATGATTGGAACGCACGCCAAACAATGGTTCAACTATGTGCCCATCTGGAAAAATGAAACGACTTCTCTGCCTCTGTCTTCCGCTCCTTAGCGCCGTCGCCTTTGCGGCCGAACCGTGTCTTACGCCCCCCGAGCGCGCCGAACTCCTCGCGCGTTTGCAGGCCGTTCACGAAAAGTCGCCTTACCTGAGCGCCACGTTCTCGGAACAGCGCACTTCTCATCTGCTCAAAAATCCGGTCACGAGCGGCGGCACCATCGCTTTTCAAATTCCGAACAAGTTCCGGCGTGAAGTCACGGGCTCGAATCCGAGCCTGACTGTCAGCAACGGGCATCAGCTCTGGATTTATTACCCAAACTTCCAGGAAGTCGAAGAATACACGCTGGGCCAGCGCGCGATGTTCGACGACGCCATGGCGGCCCTGACTGCGGGCCTGAATTTTGCCCGCGTGGAAGCTTTTTACAACCTCGATGCCACCCGCGACGACGGCGGTTTCCAACTCACGCTGACCCCCAAACGCGGCAACATCAAACGCATCGTCCAGCAGCTTGCCGTATTCCTCGACAAAAACCTGGAGGTCCGCCGCACGGATCTGATGCTGCCCAAAGGCGATCGCGTGATCACCACCTATACCAACCCGCGCCACGCGCCGCTTCCTGCCTCCACCTTCGAGTTTACCCCCCCCACAGGCGCCCATGTGACGCATCCTTTGGGCAAATAGCGGTTACCCTGATCCGCAGTCCAAGCGGAAAAAGCGCCTTTGCCAAAAAAGTGAGATGCGTATTCAAGGCGCTGCCCAGAAGCAGCTCCATCCCCAGGGCAAACGCATCAAAATTCGATTTGGGACATCATTCCGAAGCGCCAACGGCGCGGCCCATACCAGCCTGGGGCAGCGCCCCAGGTTTGAACGTAAAGAGGACCCAGGGCTGAAGGCCCGTGCCATTTCCACGCATAATTGCCAGATTGGCGCGGGCCTTCAGCCCTAGCTCCTCAATGTGGATTAACCTTGGGCGTTGCCCAAGGCTGGTATGGGGTCGCGCTTTCAGCGCTGAAAACCAGCTAACTTGAGGGCCGGGCTGCGATTCATGAAACGAGAAGCTATGAAAGCAACTGAAATCCCGGCGGGCTTGGAGATTCGAGGCGAGGTTCAAGGGCGGCAAAATGAGAGTTTATCATTGGAAGCCCTTGAGTTTTTCACGGAACTGCAGCGCGAGTTCAATCCGCGCCGGAAGGAACTGCTCTCCAAACGAGTGGAGCGCCAACACGCCATCGATCGGGGAGAAATGCCCGATTTTCTCAGAGAAACCTCGGCCATTCGGGACGGCGACTGGAAAATCGATCCGGTTCCCGCGGATTTGCAGGATCGGCGCGTGGAAATCACCGGCCCCGTGGACCGGAAAATGATTATCAATGCGCTGAACTCCGGGGCGAGTTGCTTCATGGCCGACTTCGAGGATTCGCATTCGCCGACCTGGGAGGCGACGCTCGATGGGCAGATCAATGTCGCCGACGCGGTGCGCGGCACGATCAGTTACACCAGCCCGGAGGGCAAAGAATATGCGCTGAACGACCGGGTCGCCACACTGCTGGTACGGCCTCGCGGGTGGCATTTGCCCGAAAAACACATTTGGGTGGACGGAGAACCGGCCTCGGCCAGCCTGTTCGATTTCTCGCTTTATTTTTTCAACAACGCTCACGCCCGGCTCGCGAGGAGTTCCGGGATTTATCTCTACCTGCCAAAGCTCGAAAGCTATCTGGAGGCGCGGCTTTGGAATGACGTTTTTGTTCGAGCCCAGGAGATGCTTGGAATTCCACAGGGCAGCATCAAGGCGACGGTCCTGATCGAGCACATTCTGGCCACGTTTCAGATGTCGGAGATTCTCTACGAATTGCGGCGGCACAGCGCCGGTCTCAACTGCGGGCGTTGGGATTACCTGTTTAGCTACATCAAGAAATTTGCCAAGAAAGTGGACTTCATCGTGCCCGATCGCGCGCAGGTGACGATGACGGTCCCGTTCATGCGGGCCTACACGCTGGCTTGCATCCAGGAGTGCCACAAGCGCGGGGCGCACGCGATGGGCGGGATGGCCGCTTACATCCCGGTAAGGAGCGATCCGGCGGCAAACGAAAAGGCGCTCTCCATGGTGCGGGAAGACAAGCGCCGCGAAGCGACCGATGGGCACGACGGCACCTGGGTGGCGCACCCGGGCCTGGTCGGGATTGCCAGGGAGGAATTTGACCGCGTGCTGGGCAAGGAACCTAACCAAATTTCAAAACAGCGGAGCGATCCCCGCCCAAGTGCCAGCCAATTGGTGGAGCCGCCCCAGGGCTCGATCACGGAGGCGGGGTTGCGGACCAATATCCGCGTCGGCATCCAATATATTGAGGCGTGGCTGGGCGGACTTGGCTGCGTTCCGCTCTACAACCTCATGGAGGACGCCGCCACGGCGGAAATCTCGCGCACCCAGGTCTGGCAATGGGTCCACAACCCAAACGGGATCCTCGATAACGGTCGAAAGGTGACGATGGAATTGGTGCGGGACCTGATCCGGCAGGAACTTGACCGGATTCGCACCGAGCGCGGGGAGGAACGCTTCGAGCATGGGCATTTTGCCGAAGCCACCCGGCTCTTTGAGGAACTGGTGGAACCGGAGGAACTCCCGGAATTCCTGACGCTGAAAGCTTACGAACTCATCGACTGAAATGGTGCGACTGACCCAGCTTTTTAGCGCCAACGGCGCGGCAGCATATCAGCCCGGGGCAACGCCCCAGTATGTGTTTAGCGCTTCAGGGCCAAAGGCCCGACCCATACCAGCCTGGGGCGGAGGCTTTGCGAAGCCCCAGGAACCCGAATCCAACGCGATCAGGGCTGAAAGCCCGCCCCATCTCCCCGGAATGGTTCGGGCTTTCAGCCCTGATATATTTTTAAACACTTGTCCTGGGGCGATGCCCCAGGCTGGTATGGGGCCGCGCCGTTGGCGCTCAGGAATTGAAGTGCCAAACAGATATACGCCCCAGGATTTGCACCTGTTAAACAATTCAGGGCTGAAAGCCCGGCGCATCGATGACACGGACATGCCTCGGGCCTTCAGCCCTTATTCTATTCCATTCTCGATACTTGGCCCGATGGGCCAGGCTGGTATGCGACCGGGCCTTTGGCCCCGAAGCACCAAACACCAACAGTAACACCTATGAATCATTCAATCGAAAGCGCTTCCCCTCCCCTCATTCCGCCGGAAAGGATCAAGGAACTGGAGGCCGATTGGCGCACGAATCCGCGCTGGTTCGGGATTACCCGCAGCTACACGGCGAAAAAAGTGCTCCGCCTTCGCGGCAGTATGAAGATCGAACACACGATCGCCGACCAAATGTCGCGCAAGCTGTGGGATTTGCTGAATACCGAGCCCTATGTTCCCGCGCTCGGCGCACTCACGGGAAATCAAGCCGTGCAGCAGGTGCAGGCCGGACTGAAGGCGATTTATCTCAGCGGCTGGCAGGTGGCCGGCGACGCCAATCTCGCAGCCAGCACCTATCCCGACCAGAGCCTTTACCCCTCCAACAGCGTCCCGGCCGTGGTCCGGCGAATCAACAAGGCGCTTCAGCGCGCCGACCAAGTCCAAATGCTCTCCGGATCGCGCCGGGCCGACCTTTGGGCGCCGATCGTCGCGGATGCCGAGGCCGGGTTTGGCGGCGTCTTGAACGCGTTTGAGTTGATGCTCCAGATGATCGAAGAAGGCGCCGCCGGGGTTCATTTCGAAGACCAGCTTTCCTCCGCTAAAAAATGCGGGCACATGGGGGGCAAGGTGCTCGTGCCGACGTTCGAAGCCATTCACAAGCTGACGGCCGCCCGACTGGCGGCGGACGTGGCTGGAGTGCCGACGGTTCTGGTCGCCCGCACGGATGCGGATGCCGCCAAGCTGCTGACGTCCGACTTCGATGAGCGCGACAAGCCGTTCTGCACCGGCGAACGGACCGAGGAAGGCTTCTTTCGAGTCCGGGCCGGGCTGGAACTCGCGATCAACCGTGCGCTTTCCTACGCGCCCTTTGCGGACATGGTCTGGTGTGAAACCAGCCGCCCGAATCTTGATTATGCGCGCAAGTTCGCGGAAGCGGTGAAGAAGGAGTTCCCAAATAAACTGCTGGCCTACAACTGTTCGCCCTCCTTCAACTGGAAGGAGAACCTGGATGATTCCATGATCGCGCGGTTCCAAACCGAGTTGGGGGCCATGGGCTACAAATTCCAGTTTGTCACCCTGGCCGGGTTCCATGCGATCAATCTCGCGATGTGGAAGCTGGCGCGCGGATACAAAGACCGCCAGATGAGCGCCTACACCGATTTGCAAGGCGAGGAGTTTGAGGCCGAACACGACGGGTACGCCGCGGTGAAACACCAGAGTTTTGTGGGCGCCGGATATTTCGACGAGATCCTGCAAATTTGCGGCGAGGCCTCCACTGCCGCGCTAAAAGATTCCACCGAGGAAGAGCAGTTCAGCGAACAACAGATGCACCATGAATCCGGGGGAAGATGAGGCAACGCTGGATTCCGGTGCTGAAACCGCGTTGGGGTTCTCCTACTCTGGAAATACGGACCAAAGCGGCAGGGATGCCGCTTCTACTGTAGAAGCGGCTTCCAGCCGCTTTCCGTGGGAGCACGCCCAATTTTCATCGTGCGTGGTGGGCGCAGCCCATGGGGATTCGTTACCAAGCTCCAGCTTGGTAATGCCTCGGGAGGGAAGCTCCAGCTTCCCGAACACCGGTCTTGAATGCTCCGAACCTCAAGCGGCCCCCACGGTTCTCGAATCGGAGATTATTGCCTTCGGCACTCCGCGTTGTGGCTTCGCTTTGGGGAAACCGCTGATCGCGGTAAAGCGGTCGCAGACAAGTGCGTTCCCAATCAAGAGATTGGGAACGAGCGTACGAAGACACTGGACAAGCTCCGCTTATCCCGCTACAAACCCACCCCGCGCAACGCTAATAGATACCCGCATACCTGAATCCATGAAACCGCACCTGACGCAACACGATCTTCCATGAGCACAAAGCCCCCGACCAATTCCAAGATTGCGCAGCTCCAGACCATGCAGGCGAAGGCCCGGATGGGCGGCGGCGAGGAGCGCCTCAAGGCTCAAAAAGCAAAAGGGAAACTTGCCGCCCGTGAGCGGATTGAGCTTCTCCTCGACGAAGGTTTTCGAGAACTCGATATGTTTGTCACCACCCCCGGCGGGAACGGCGACCCCACGTTGGGGGACGGCGTGGTCACCGGGTACGGCACCATCGACGGGCGGTTGGTCTATGTCTATGCGCAGGATTTCACGGTGTACGGCGGCAGCCTCGGACCGGGACACGCCAGCAAGATCGTGAAGATCATGGAGATGGCCATGAAGAACGGCGCTCCGGTGATCGGGCTCAACGATTCCGGCGGCGCAAGAATCCAGGAAGGCGTGCTCAGCCTGGCCGGTTTCGCGGACATCTTTCTTCAAAACGTCCTGGCCAGCGGGGTCGTCCCGCAGATTTCGTGCATTCTCGGGCCGTGCGCTGGGGGCGCGGTTTATTCGCCGGCCATCACGGACTTCATCCTGATGACGCGCCAGAGCTATATGTTCGTCACCGGGCCCGATGTGGTCCGCTCGGTTACCAACGAAAAGGTGACTGCTGAGGAACTCGGCGGATCGGCGACTCATAACGAGATTAGCGGGGTTGCCCATTTCGCAGCGGAATCCGAAGAGCACGTCCTGCAACTGGTCCGCGAACTCTTCAGCTATCTCCCCTCCAACAATGTGGAGGACCCGCCGGTGCGAAAGACAGACGACGACCCGCTCCGAACCGAGGCCTCGCTCGACCGGTTGATTCCAGAAAGCCCGAATAAGCCTTACGACATGCACGAAGTTCTGCAGGCCGTGATCGATGAAGGCCGTTTTCTGGAAGTGCATGCCCATTACGCCCAAAATATCATCGTGGGCTTCGCACGGTTCAACGGACGCAGCGTCGGCATTGTTGCCAATCAACCGCAGGTCCTCGCCGGGGTTCTCGACATCAATGCCTCGACCAAGGCGGCGCGGTTCATCCGATTCTGCGACGCGTTCAATATCCCGATCGTCACGTTCGAGGACGTTCCCGGCTTCCTCCCGGGAGTGACCCAGGAACACGGTGGCATCATCCGGCACGGCGCCAAGCTGCTTTACGCCTACGCCGAAGCCACCGTGCCAAAAGTCACCGTCATCACCAGAAAAGCCTATGGCGGCGCTTACGATGTGATGAGCAGCAAACACATCCGGGGCGACGTCAACATGGCCTGGCCGACGGCTGAAATCGCGGTCATGGGACCGGAGGGCGCGATCAACATTTTGAACCGCAAGGAATTGGCGGAGTCGAAAGACCCCGAAGCGCTCCGGGCGAAGCTGGTGGAGGATTACCGCACGCGCTTTGCCAACCCGTACATCGCAGCATCCAAGGGGTTCATCGATGACGTCATCGAGCCCAGCCAGACTCGACCGCGGATCATCAGCGCCCTCGAGATGCTCCAGAACAAGCGCGATAAGAACCCGCCGAAGAAACACGGGAATATCCCGCTATGAAGAAGACAGGGAGACGCGGGGACGGGGAGACGCGGAGAGAAGCAACTTCATTGCGCGTCCTTCCCTTTCCTCGTTACCAAGTTTCACTTGGTAACGCACCCATCTTCGAAGCTGTGCTTCGCAACCCCTCTCCTCACCAATAAATCTTTGCAACCTAATGCGTAAGTTAAAGAAAGTTTTGATCGCCAACCGCGGCGAAATCGCCTGCCGGATCATCCGGGCCTGCAATGAGTTCGGCATCGAAACCGTCGCGGTCTATTCCGAAGCGGACCGCAACCAGCCTCATGTCCGGATGGCGGATGAAGCTTACCCGATCGGCCCGTCACCGGCGCGCGAGAGTTATCTGTGCCTGGATAAGCTGATCGAAGTCGCCAAGCTCTCCGGGGCCGATGGGGTTCACCCCGGCTACGGATTTTTGGCCGAAAACGAAGAAGCGGTCGAGGCATTCGAGGCGAACGGGGTCATCTGGATCGGGCCGCCATCGCGGGCTATTCGCCTCATGGGCGACAAGCTCACCGCGCGCGCCACGGTCTCGGCAGCCGGGTTGCCGATCGTTCCCGGCACGGGAAAAACCAAGCGGATGACCGACGACGAACTGATCGAGTCCGCACCGAAGATCGGCTTCCCTCTGCTCGTTAAAGCGGCGGCGGGCGGCGGCGGCAAAGGGATGCGGATCATCCGGCATCCGGGCGAACTGCGCGAAGGGGTCCGCGTGGCGCGGCTTGAAGCCGACGCTTCGTTTGGGGACGACCGCGTCTATTTAGAGCGCTTGATCACCAATGCGCGCCATATCGAGATCCAGATTCTGGGCGATCAGCACGGGAACCTGATCCATTTGGGTGAACGCGATTGCTCCATTCAGCGGCGGCATCAAAAGCTCATCGAGGAATGCCCCTCGCCGGCAGTGAGCGAAGCGTTGCGCCACGAAATGGGGGCCGCTGCGGTCAAAGCGGCCCAGGCCGTTGGCTACTACTCAGCGGGAACGGTGGAGTTCGTTCTCGATAACAAGACGCACGAATATTTCTTCCTCGAAATGAACACTCGGCTCCAGGTCGAGCACACCGTCACCGAGCGGGTAACCGGCGTGGACATCGTCAAGGAGATGCTGCGGGTGGCCTCCGGCGAACGGCTGCGCTATCGCCAGGAGGACATTCAGTGGAAAGGCTCCACCATCGAGTGCCGCATCCTGGCCGAGAATCCGTGGAGCAACTTCATGCCGTCCATCGGGCTGATTACTTCCCTCACCGCTCCTTCCGGCCCCGGGGTTCGCGTCGATACCGGCATTTCCGTCGGATCGGAAATCACTCCGTTCTATGACTCCCTCATCGCAAAGCTGGTCGTGTGGGACGAGACGCGCGAAGAGGCGATCATTCGCACACAGCAAGCGCTGCGAGAATTCCAGATCGTCGGCATCCAGACGACCATTCCGTTCTTCCTGCAAATGTTGGAAACGCCTGAGTTCCGCTCCGGAGAGATCCATACCAAATTTGTCGAGGACGAGTTCTTGCTGAAGAAGACTCGCAACGAAGAACTCGAGAAAGTGGCAGCGGTGGCTTCCGCGCTCATCGCTCACATGCGCCGCGGGCGCGCCACCACCCTCGAACATGCAGGCGGCCTGCCCTCAGCCTGGCGACTCCTGGGCCGCCGAAATGCCGTTGGAGGCCGACTCTAACCCCCACCATGGCGAACCTAAAAACAGACTCGCGCAGAGACGCTGAGGCGCAGAGATTTTACAACAACAACCCCCTCCGCGCCTCTGCGCCTCTGCGGGAAAACCATTCTTTCCAGTTATGAAATACAGAGTCCGCGCAGGCGAATCCGAATTCGAAATCGAAATCGACAAAGAAGGCGGCATCCGGATCGACGACGAGGCCGTTGATGCGGATCTCCAGCAGTCATTCGATCCCTCGCTCTACTCGCTCATTTACGGGCATCGCTCTTACGAATTGCGGGTCGAATCCGTGGAGGGCGGCTATCGGGCGCAAGTCCATGGCGTCACCTACGATGTGGTGGTTGAAGACGAGCGCACGCGATTGCTTGCCCGAGTCAAAGCGGCGGTCGGCGCCCAAACCGGTGAAACGATCATCAAGTCACCGATGCCCGGCATCGTGATCGACATCCCTGTGAAAGTTGGAGATACCGTGGAAGCCGGCCAGACGCTGGTCGTCGTGGAATCGATGAAGATGCACAACGAATTCAGCGCGCCACGGGCCGGCACGGTAAAAGCGATCCGCGTCGAGCGGGGCGCGAAGGTGCTTCAGAATACGATCCTGGTGACGCTGGCGTAAGCTCCGTATCAGCGGCGGTTTTGTAAATTTGGACAAGATTAACAGGATTTCAGGATTATCGGGATTCCGCCAGACGCTTGCGAGAGTCGGGGTACCATCCGGAAACCTTAATCCTGTAAATCACGTCAATCTTGTGAATCCTGATTTGAAACTTGGTTTGCGGCGAGGGTCTCGCCGGGTAGTAGAAGCGGCATCCCTG
>JBAXSN010000038.1:0-22741 GCA_037130675.1 Verrucomicrobiota bacterium | reverse complement strand
CGGGGCGGCTACAAAAACGCCGGACCCTGCACCAAATTGTGTGTTGTTTTCAGAGCACCTTACTCCGTGCGGCACCGTCTGTTTGGAGGATGTAAATCAAATCGACTTGGTTAGAAGACACAAACCTTCGTGCCTTTGCGCCTTCGTGTGAAAGAATAAAAAGCTTGGATGCGGCCAAAGCGAAGGGTTTCAGATCCCGCCTCTAAGCACCTGCGGCAAAGGAAAACGCACGGCATCTGAAATCCCTAATTTTCTTTGCTGCCTGCCTTTGAGTGTTTCACACGAAGGCGCGAAGCCACGAAGGCACGAAAGAAAGCCAGAAGCGGAGAGATCCCCAAGGCTTTTTGCTCCTTCGCGGCCTTCGCGGCTTCGCGTGAGACTCTTTCTCCCCCTCTGCGCTTCTACATCCCGAATTCTCAATTGCACTATTTCGCCAGTCCTCTAAAGTCCGCACTCCTAAATATGTCGAACATCATGCCCACACGCCCCCGGCACGGCTCTCCGCGCCGGTCTTTTGCCATCGTGGCAAGCCAGTACAATCCCGAATACGTCAACGGATTGGTCGAGGCGACCAAGCGTGAACTGGAAGCGCTTTCGCCCAACACGAGCATCGCCATGTACGAGGTGCCCGGCGCTTTTGAAATTCCGGTGGTGCTTCAGGAAGTGGCGAACCGGGGCGGCGTGGATGCGATCATCGCCCTGGGGGTCATCATCGAAGGCGAAACGGCTCACGCGGACTTGATCGGGCGGGCGGTGACCCATTCGCTCCAGGAGATTGCGCTCCGATTCCGCATCCCGGTGATTCACGAAGTCCTTTTGGTGAAAAATGAAGCGCAGGCGAAGGCCCGGACTTTGGACGAGCAGCGGAACCGGGGAATCGAAGCCGCCCGGGCCGCGGTGCGGGTCAGCGCAACCATGGCGGAGTTCAAAGGACGTTAACATGGGAGCCCGACGCGAAGGCCGGGAAGCGGCCGTTCAATTTCTCTATCAACGCGATCTCCAGGGCGAAGCCAGCGCGGAGTCGATTAACGAATTCTGGGAACTGCGCCCGGCCACCAAGCGCGTCCGCGAATTCGGGATGGCCCTGGCTGAGGGCGTGCTCTCAAACCGGGAATCCATCGATGAGCGCATCCGAAAAGTGGCATCGAACTACGACCTCCACCGGATCGCGGCGGTCGATCGGAACATCCTCCGGATCGCCATTTATGAGATGCTCTTTTGCACGGATGTGCCGCCGGTGGTCTCGATCAACGAAGCCATCGAGATCGCAAAACGCTTCGGCTCCGAGGACTCGGGCCGATTCGTGAACGGCGTTCTGGATAAGATCCGCAGCGAACTGACCCGGGCCGCGCGCTCCGGCGGAGCAGGCAGTCCGGCGAACGGCGGCTAACGATCAAGTACCGGAGTCAAGCTCGCCATGGCCTTTGGATTCTTCAAATCGATCATCCAGAAATTCACCGGGAAACCGGTGGACTGGGATGAACTCGAAGAGACGCTGATTCGCGCGGATCTCGGGGTGCCCATGACGATGAAAATCCTGAAGGCGCTCAGGGAACGGCAAAACATAACGGCGAATGACATCGTGGAAGTCACCCGGGCGGAAATCGCCAAGGTGCTTCCGATGGAAAATCCGCCGCTGCGTCCCCTCCCCTCGAAGCCAAAAGTGATCCTGATGGTGGGCGTCAACGGCACCGGAAAAACCACCACCACGGCGAAGCTCGCCCACTGGCTGAAATCCCGCAGGCACTCCGTCACGCTCGCCGCAGCGGACACCTTTCGCGCTGCGGCAATCGAGCAACTCGAAGTCTGGGCAAGCCGCGTGGACGTGGAACTGATCAAAGGGCAGTATAATGCCGATCCCGCCGCGCTCTGTTACGACGCCTACAGTTCCGCCGATAGCAAGAACGTGGAATTTCTCATCTGCGACACCGCCGGGCGCCTCCATACCAAAACGAACCTGATGGCGGAGTTGACGAAAATCAAGAAGACCCTCGCCAAGCACGACGAGAAAGCGCCCCACGAAGTCTGGATCGTCGTGGATGCGACGACCGGCAGCAACGCGCTCCAGCAAGCGCGCGAATTCCATCAAGCCATCGGGCTCACCGGCGTGGTCGTGACCAAGCTCGACGGCAGCGGCAAGGGCGGAACAGTGATCGCCATCCAGAACGAACTCGGGATTCCCACGCGGTTTATTGGAACGGGGGAAAAGCTCGAGCAGATCGAACCGTTCGACGGGCACAAGTTTTTGGAACAGATGATTTAGTCGTCATCGAGTTCTCATGAACCGGGAGCCGATCCAAGCAATCTGGTAGTAGAAGCGGCATCCCTGCCGCTTCGATCCAACGGAAGCGGCTGGAAGCCAATGGTGTTCGGCATCGCTTTTGCTTAGGGCCAAAGGTCCGTCATACCAGCCTTGGGCAACGCCCAAGGAAAATTGGGAAGGCGAAGCGATCCAATAGTGCGGGCCTTCAGCCCTGAATCTTTCTAAATCGTAAACCTGGGGCGATGCCCCAGGCTGATATGGGGTCGCGCCGTTGGCGCTGAAAGTCCACTTTCGCGAACGAGCAATGCTCATGTCGAACACTATTGGCTGCAAGCCGCTTCTACTAAGGATATAGGAACTCTCGACAGGGCTTCCCCTGAATTATCCTACAAAAGAACCTGAGTCGCCCCCGTATTTTGGCGGCATTTCGAAATCGCTACGGGCAATGCGTTGACATCGTGTAAAGCCGTCCATACTTTGACGCCCTTTCATCCTCCCGAAAAGTGACAAACAACGACGATTACGTAATAGAGATCCTGTTGGACACGGGGCTGATCACTCAGTCCCAGCTTGACGAAGCCAAAGACGCCACCCCTGCCACCGGCAGCGTGGTCGAGACGTTGATCGAAAAAGATTTCGTGATGCGCGACGACGTATTGCGCTGCCTCGCGTCGCACTCGAACATGGAGTTTGTCGATCTCGCCCACATCGCGATCGGCGAGGATCTTATCGCCATGGTGCCCGCCGAAGTCGCGATGCGCTACAAAGTAGTCCCGGTCGCGCTCGTCGATACCGGGCTGATGATGGCGACGGCGGACCCGCTGAATTTCGATACTTTTGACGCCGTCACCCATATCATCAACCGCGATGTGGACTGGGTTTGTGCGGCTCCGGACCAGATCCAGGCGATCCTTCAGAAAAACTATGGGGTGGTGACGACTGAGACCGGCGAGGCTCTGCTCGAAGGCGACGATGGGGACGCGCCGATCATCAAGATGGTGACGATGCTCCTGCTCGAAGCTCAAAAAATGCAGGCCAGCGACATCCACCTGGAGCCGCTGGAGAAGCGTTTCCGGGTTCGCTTCCGCATCGACGGCGTGCTGCACGAGGTGCAGAACCCGCCCAAAAAACTTCAGTCCGCAATCATCAGCCGCCTCAAGATCATGACCGGGTCGATGAGCATCGCGGAAAAGCGTTTGCCGCAGGACGGGCGCATTCAGATCCGGGTCGGCGGCAAGCAAATCGATTTGCGTGTTTCGACCCTTCCGACCAACCACGGGGAGAGCATCGTCATGCGTATTCTCGACAAGTCCGGGTTGACCCTCGGCTTGTCGCAGCTCGGCTTCCTGAGCGATGACCAGGAGACATTCGAACGGCTTATCACGCTGCCCGACGGCATTTTGCTCGTCACCGGCCCCACCGGGTCGGGAAAGACCACGACCCTTTACGGCTGCTTGAATCACATCAACCGGCCGGATCGGAAGATCATCACCGTGGAAGACCCGGTGGAATACCAGCTCAACGGGATCAACCAGGTCCAGGTGAACACGGATGTCGGGATGACCTTCCCGGGCGCCCTCCGCTCCATGCTGCGCCAGGCGCCGAACATCATCATGATTGGTGAAATTCGTGACTTGGAAACTGCCAGCATCGCCATCAACGCCAGCTTGACCGGCCACTTGGTGTTCTCCACACTTCACACCAACGACGCCCCCAGCGCCGTGGCCCGTCTGGTCGATATCGGCGTTCAGCGGTTCCTGGTTTCCAGCGCCGTCCGCGCCATCGTGGCCCAACGCCTGGTCCGGCGACTCTGCCCGAAATGCAAAGTCCCTTACGAGATGACCGACGGCGAACTGAACGCCTTGCAACTCGATCGCTCCCAGGTGGCCGATGCCACGGTGATGCGCGGCCTCGGTTGCGAAGCCTGCCGCCATCTCGGATACAAGGGCCGGCTCGGCATTTTTGAAATCTTCCTGATCGACGATGAAGTGCGCTTCATGATCAACGAAGGCGCCTCCACCATCGAACTACGCAAACGCGCCCGGGAATTCGGGATGCGCACCTTGCGCGAAGACGGCGTGCGCAAAGTGCTCTCTGGAATAACCACTGCCGAAGAAGTCATTGCCGCCACGATGTCCGACGCAAATTAAGTTGTTATGAACGCAAACCAAGTGATCGATTTGTTTGTGGATCAGGGGATCGTTAACCGCAGCCAGGTCGATGACATCACCCAGGAAATCGCGAACTCCGGCAAGAGCGCTCATGATGCGCTGATTGATTTTGGGGTTATCAGCGAAGAAGAGTTTTACCCGGTCATCGCCCAGGCCTTGGGGACTGAATGCGTTGACCTGACCGGATTTGAACCGCCCGTCGAGGTGCTTCGGCTTATTCCGGCCGGTTTGGCCCGCCTCCACGGAGCGTTCCCGCTGGGGAAAAACGATACGGCGCTGACCGTGGCGCTGGTCGATCCGATCACCCCCCAGGTGCAAGAGGACCTGCGTTTCGCCCTCGGGAAGGATATTTACGTCGTAGTCGCGCCGACGATTCAGATCGAGAACCTCATCAGCGAGCATTATGGGGCGGACGCCGCCAGCTTGGACGAGGTCCTCTCGGAACTCGGCCACAGCATCGAAGTCGGCCCCGGCACCGGGGAAGCCGAGGCGAATTCCACCCCGATCATTCGCTTTGTGGATCTGGTGTTGGCCCAGGCCATTCATGACCGCGCCAGTGACATTCATTTCGAGCCGTTCGAAACGGAATTCAAGATCCGCTACCGGGTGGACGGCGCTCTCTACGAGATGTCGCCCCCGCCCATTCACCTTGCTTTGCCCGTCATTTCGCGCATCAAGGTCATGGCCAACCTGAATATCGCCGAACGGCGCCTCCCTCAGGACGGTCGTATCCAGCTCAATCTTTCCGGGCGCCAAATCGATCTCCGTGTCTCCACGCTGCCCACCCAGTTTGGAGAAAGCGTGGTGCTCCGCGTGCTCGACCGTTCCAGCGTAAACCTGAGCCTGGAGAAACTCGGGATGCCGGATTACATTTACAATTACATCCTGCACACGATCGAGAAGCCCAACGGCATTTTCATCGTCACTGGGCCTACCGGTTCGGGCAAGACGACCACGCTCTATGCGTGTTTAAACCAGATCAACACCATCGATTCCAAGATTCTCACGGCGGAAGATCCCGTGGAATTCGACATCGAAGGGATCGTCCAGGTTCCCGTTCAGGAATCGATCGGGTTGACATTCGCCCGGGTGCTGCGGGCCTTTCTGCGCCAGGACCCCGACCGGATCATGGTCGGTGAAACCCGCGACGTGGAAACGGCGCAGATTTCGATCCAAGCCTCGCTCACCGGTCACTTGGTGTTCACCACGCTGCACACCAACGACGCACCGGGCGCCATCACTCGTATCATCGACATGGGCGTCGAACCGTTCATGATTTCCGCCTCCCTGGAGGGAGTGCTCGCGCAGCGGCTCATCCGTAAGATTTGCACCCATTGCCGCACCCCGTATGAGCCGAATGAAGCGGTGCTCTCCCAACTTGGACTTTCCGCGCACGACATCGGCGATAAGAACTTCTATTACGGAAAAGGGTGCGACCAGTGCAATCATACTGGCTACAAAGGCCGGAAAGGAATTTACGAGTTGCTCCACATGACCGATCCGCTCCGCGAACTGGTCAACCAACGCGCCCCGAGCGTCGTGCTTCGCCAGAAAGCGATCGAGCTCGGAATGGCCACCTTGCGCCAAGATGGTTTACGATGTATTTACGATGGCGAGACAACCATCGAAGAAGTGCTCAAATACACCTAGGCCAAACCGGTTCTTGTTGGACAATCCACGGGAGCCCACTAAAATTTGGGCGCTTTCCAACCTCCTCCCTCTATGCCTAAATTTGTATATGTAGCGCTCGACGCCCGTGGCCAGGAATCGACCGGCGTCATCGAAGCAGCCAGTCCCAACGAAGCCATCGGCCAATTAAGGCAAAGCGGCTATTTCCCGACCAGCGTGGTGGAAGAAGGAAAAGGCACCGCCAAGTCGGCCCCCAAGAAGGCGGCCAAAATCGCCGCACCGGCTGCCGCATCGAAGTCAAAAGGAGGCATGGTTCTTTTCCAGAAGAAGACCATTAAGAGCAAAACGCTCATGATCTTCACCCGTCAGTTGGCGACGCTCATCGACGCAGGGTTGCCGCTGCTGCGCGGCCTGACGGTCTTGAGCAAGCAGGAGAAAGATCCCGTGCTGAAGCAGACGATTAATACGCTGGCGGATTCGGTCCAGGGGGGCAGCACGTTCTCCGAATCGCTGGCCCAGCACCCGAAGCTTTTCAACAAGCTCTACATCAACATGGTGAAAGCCGGCGAACTTGGCGGTGTGCTCGAACTCGTCCTCAACCGGTTGGCGGAGTTCCAGGAAAAGGCGCAGAAGATCAAGAACAAGGTCGTTTCGGCCATGTTTTACCCGATCATCGTGCTCTTCATCGCCGTGGTCATCATGGCGTTCCTGCTCGTGTTCATCGTTCCAAAATTCGAGCAAATCTTCCGGGACATGCTCAATGGCAAACCGCTTCCGGGACTCACCCAGTTTGTCATCGCCGCCAGTAACCTGGTGAAAAACAATGTTCTGCTGATTTTCGGCTTTATTGCCTTGGTGGCGATTGCCTTCAACCTGTTCTCCAGGACCGCTTTTGGGCGGACTTTTCTGGACCGGGTCAAACTGGCGGCGCCCGTGTTTGGAGACCTGATTCGCAAATCATCCATCTCGCGGTTCACCCGAACCTTGGGAACGCTGGTCACCAGCGGCGTGCCGATCCTTCAAGCACTGAACATCACCAAGGAAACGGCCGGCAATGTCGTCATTTCCGACGCGATCAGCAAAGTTCACGATGCGGTCAAAGAAGGGGAATCGGTCGTGCACCCCCTGGACGCAAGCGGTGTGTTTCCGCCCATGGTCATCAGCATGATCGACGTCGGTGAAGAGACCGGCCAACTGCCGGAGATGCTTTTGAAAGTGGCCGACGTTTATGACGACGAAGTCGATAACGCTGTGGCAGGTCTGACCTCACTCCTTGAACCGATCATGATCGTGTTCCTGGCGTTGATCGTCGGCACGATCGTTATCGCCCTCTTCCTGCCTCTGATCAGCATCATTCAAAACATGCAGAACCCGCAATAAGCGCGGCGGCGCGGCGGTTTCCCAGCAAGTTGTCCCCACTATGAAACGAGCCTCTCAGGTCCAGTCCGGGTTTACATTGATCGAACTGCTGGTGGTCATGTCCATCATTATGGTTCTGGCCGCCATGACGCTCGCCGGCGTAACCTACGCCCAGAACAAAGCACGCGAATCCCGCGCCACCGCGGAAATCAAGGCGATGGAAGTGGCGCTGGAAAGTTACAAGGCGGATAACGGGGATTACCCCAGGAGCAAGCCGGTAGGAGGAGTGTTGGGAACCGGTAATGATTCCAATTTACTCAATGCCCAACCAAGCGGTCCTGCAACCCCCGACCTCTACAAGAATGCATCGCTGGCGCTTTATGCCGCCCTGAGCGGGGATATCGATCTAAATGGTTTCGGGGGTGATCCCGACCCCACGACCAGTGTAAAGAACAAGATCTACTTCGAGTTTAAGTCGAATATGCTCTTACCGAAGCAACTTAACGGCGGCACGGTAACAGCCCTCGTTGATCCGTGGGGAAATACGTACGGCTACTCGACCATCAATAGCGTAGATAACACGAAGGGTTACAATCCGACCTTCGATCTCTGGAGCACCGGCAACCCGGATGCCCTCCAAGGTGCCGATGCCGCGACAGCTCAACAGAAGTGGATTAAGAACTGGTAGACGCTTCGCGACCTCCAGTGGGACTGATGGGACCTATGGGACCGATGTAATGCGACACAGGCTTCCCTCCTGTTCCGTAAACGGCGGCGCGCACTGCAACAGAACAGACTCGAAGCCGGCAATAGGCGTCCTTGCATACATGCCCGTCCAGGCTTGGACTGTTCGGATTGAAACATGCGCTCTCGCGAAAGCGATCTTTCAGCGCCAACGGCGCGGCCCATACCAGCCTAGGCCAACGGCCTAGGTCTTTGCGCCACTAGGAATTAGGGCTGAAGGCCCGTTCCATTCCGGGGAGATGGGTTGTGGCGGAACAGCACGCGTTTTGGGCGGAACAACTGAACAACTCGCCGAGGTGGCGCAGGAAATTGAGGAGTTGAGCGCGAAGCTGGCCCGCCGGGACCTTGCGCTCAAAACCGCCGAGGCTCGCATTGCCGAGCTTAACGTCCTCCTCGCCGCAGCCAACGCGGAGATCACGGCTACCCGGGCTGCGGCCGAAAGGCAGACTGCGCGGCCCCTTTGCTCAAAATTGTGACAGCCGCGTTTCGAAACCAAACCGAGCGGCCGAAGACGCCCAAAATCGCCCCCTGCTCAAAATGGACCACCATCTAGTTCTCCTGCATGGAACTGGGGGAACTGGGGACTGTGTGCAAGGAGATTCCGATGGAAACGCAATTCACTGCCGACGCGCCAACTCGTCGCCCCGTTGCGGACCCTGGAAGTGCATAGGCAACAACCACAATAACTTTTAGGAAATGTGGTATTGCACACTAAAAGCCCGAAGGTGTTGATGAAAGGTGCTCATAGAAGGATCGGGTGCAAAGCGGTCGATAACGCCTTTTCGCGCACGGCGTTTAACTTGACCCGCGCCCGTCACTGGGAATACAACCTTTTTCATGATGGAGGGAGATGGGGCTTGTATTTATTTCAAATGGCGCTGCTTTCAGCAGGATCCGGCATTGATGCCGCTGGCCTCGGCGGCGGTCAACGGGGATCCAATGGATCGGCAGATCAAGGACTACTCGGCTGCGGAATTGACGGCTTGTCTAAGGGCGCAACGGGGAGCGCGGTTAGCGTCTCTTATTCAAATACCCCGCACAATAAGTGGCTTCGTTTTGATATCGTTATGCCGGACGCTGTCGCCATGTTGAAAGCCGGTGGACATCAACAACCTAGATCGCGAACCGGGCCGCTCGGGCAACCTGTGGACGCATGGCGGGACAAAAAGCAGGTTGCGCGTCTGGCCCGCACCGTTTGAGAACCGGCTTGGGGATGCGATGCAGAAGAAAAACTTGATAATCAAGCACGCTCTAGTTTAGATTGCTACCAATCTCGTTTCCCGCTTCCGCCGCGCATAAGCAGGGGAGCGCGGCCGAGGCGCGTTCGAGAGCTTGGTTCTTCAGGAACCAGCGGTTGCGATGTGTCAGATGGGGGTCTGACTGGGGGACGCAGCCGCTTGGGCGCCTCTTCGGTGGGGACCGAAGAGGCGCTTTTTTCCAGCCCAAAACTGCGCAATACAAACGCGCTCGACGTCCTGAAGAAATGCGGCATCGAATTGCACCATTGATGGATCGAACCATCTGCGCTGCTAGTGCCGTGTAACACGTAAAATGACGCATCCAGCTTGTCTTTTTGGCCCAGGGCTGTGTTGTCAGCCCAAGTGGTTATCTCCAGATAGCGCCTTGGGCTTCCGCCTTGCCCTGAACCAAAAATCCTGCGCTCTATGCGCCATTTTTCTCGTTACAAGGCACTAGTTGGCCTGCTTGATTTCGATATCGGTTCCAGCTCCCGGGCCCTTGCGGGCTATAGCCGCCCAACCCTTTAAAACTTTTCCTCCCAGATGGAGTTGATCGCGAAACTCCCAAGCAATTCCGACCTCGTCAATCGAGCCGCCGGGTAACGTCACCCTGCATTTGACCACCATTGGATTGGCTGCTTGAATAGGTTCGAATTTCGGCGCACCGCTTTGGTTGCGAGAAAAAGCCCAGGCAATCGGAGCCGGCAAAGTGATCGGCCCAGTCTGCGCAAGCGCATGAGTTCCAGCAGGACCAGAAGCAGCCTCGCTAGCGGGCGCGGGTTTTGCCAACCCCAAGCGTTGGATGGCCAACTCTCCTGCCCCAACGGCTGGATTGGATCCAGTGTCGGCCACCGAGCCTCCGCTCGGGATACCGATCGCGCAGGCGACCTCATGATTACCTTTCCAGCCCAGGAGATAATCCACCACCACCCCGTAATCGGGCTTCACGATCAGCACTTCCCTTTGATGAACCACTTTCCCCTGTGAGTCTCGCCAAACTCCCACAATGAAATCGGCCTCGGCGCCCGATTTCTGAAACACGATCTCGGGCGATGAATACGACAACACCTTCTGATCGATGCTCTCGACGAAATTCGCTTCGCCAGAAGTTTGAGCGCCAAAAGCCGTTTCGGGATGGGAGAGCAGCAAAGGATCTAGCTTGCCGCCGGGCTCGGCAGTCGCGCTCCCAAAATTTAAAACGCCAGCCAAAGCGGCGTAAGCTAGGAATTTCGTATGCTTCATGGGGTTGGCTCTGAGTTTCCGCAGCAACCGATCTCAGCGCACTTCTCGGGGCCCGGCTTTGATGGGGCCCGGTTCGCAGAGAATAACGTCGGTTTTGCGAGTCTGGGGGGTGATATCCCAAGCCACGAGTTTGCCATCCTTCACGACACCCGTAAGGACGGTCCCGCCGGAGAGATGCAGTTTGAAGTCCGCGTCCCATTCCGAGGGCCATGCCGGCAGCAGGTAGATCTTGCCGTTGCCTTCCTGGGCCAGCATCCGCTGCAACGCGATCGAGCCGGAACCGAAATGATCCCAATCGGGAATGCCGTCGGTATGCTCATCGCCGTAGAGCGGCAAACGCACGGCAGGTGACGCATAACGGAACCGGCGTTCCACTCCGTTGGCCGCTTCCTTGGTGTTGCCGGCAAGGGTCCAGCCGATCTGGTCCTGTGTCCAGCATTTGCCGCCGAACGTGTCCTTGCAGGTGCGGTTTTGCATCGTCCAGTCAGCCAACTCCTTGCTCCCAAGAGCCAGCCCGTAACAGCGGAAAGGAAACACCGGGTAAAGCTCGGCGTTTTCTCCATTGCCCTGGTACTCGTACTTCTCGGCGGGGGCGAGCATCGGGCGGCCCTTTGCCGTCTGCAGCGGTATTTCCGGCATCTCGGCGCGGAATTTTTTCCATGCGGCTTGGTCTTGCGGGGTGCCGGCTTTCATCGCCAGCAGTTCATCCAGACAGAAGCGCAACCCCGCCACGTCAGGCGCCGAGTTGATCGTGATCCACCACGTCTCGATCGCCTGGTTGGGATCAAGGCGCAGTTTGCCTTTGGCGTCCCGCGGATAATGTTTGTCGAAGAAACGCAGGATTTCACGGGCAAACGGCACTAACGTCTCGTCCCGGAATTTCGTGTCCCCGGTGAAACGGACGTAGTCGAGCATCATCGCCGTGGTCTCCAGGCCGCTGGTGAAATAGTAGGCGTGGTAATCGCCTTTTTTATTCTCGCCGGGCTTGGTCTTTGGTGGGATGCCGCAATCGTGATCGCTGCCGGTCAAGGGCATGAGATTCTCGCGATAAAACGCCCCTTCGTGTCCGAAGTATTTCCAGGTAATTTCCTTTCGCATCGGGAGGACATTCCAGTAGTGGTCAAAGAACGGCTTCATCAGGTCGAAGTCACCGCTCATGAGCAGCGGCCAGTACATCAGGCGCTGGTTCTGGAAGGTAAACCGCCGGCCCCAAGGCCGGTAGTCCGGCCCGGTCAGCCAAGTGCCTTCGGGCAACTGTTCGACACCGGGGAAGTTCTTTTTGAGAGCCACCGGCTCGTTATCCTTCACATAGCTGTTGGCGGGGGTGAGCCGGTATTGCTGGGTGAATAGTCCCCCGTTGAACTTGGCTTGAATCCGTCCCCGGCTCTGGGCGGCCATGGCGAATCGGAAGAAGTTGTAGCTCTGGGAAACCAGGGCGGCGCCGTCGGCCTCCTCGCGCAGGCCTTTGGCGTTGGGCTCGCCGGAGAGTTTTTCACGCTGTTCAGCCGGCACGGTGCGGTCCGAGGCGATGATCCAGCCACGGTCCCAGAAGCCCTTCCACCATTGGCAGTGCTTTTCCCAGTCCTTTTTAACATCCATGGGATAACTGGCCAGATCCTCGATCGCCTGCACCCAGGCATCCGGATTAGGCGTCTGCATTGCCAGCGAATGAATCCGGATGTCGAACTTGCGCCCCGTCCTTCCCTTCACGAAAGCGAGCACCCCGTGTTTGGCGCGCATCGCCGAATCGCCCGGTATTTCAAGCAGATTGCCGAAGGTATTGAACCGGTAGGGGTCAGGGAGAACCTTCTCCGGGTGCTCCATCCCGTAGGTCAATCGCATTTCCTCCGGGTAAAAACTCTTGTTCCCCACGGCCGAGTACCAGAGGACCTTGTTTCCCCGGGCCACAAGCTGGCTGGGCATGTCGTCCTCGCCTTTCCACTGGGTATAGCGTTTCCAGAATTCGGGCTGGGCGCTCACGGCCACGTTCTGCGGCGAATCCACCTCGACGTGGTAAATCGGCCGGTTCGCATCCGCCCAGATCCGGAACTTGACGCCATCGGCCTCGATTCGAATTGAGCCGGTGGGCAGATCGAGTGTTTGCTGAAACGGCTTGCCTGCTGCGAACGGATTGGGGGTCAGTGAGATTTTTACCCGGCCGGTTTTGTAGAGATCGCCGCAGTAGCTGAAGGCGTCACTTTTGGAAAGCAAGAGATAGAGATCCCCATTCTCGATGGCATAAACCCCGGCAGCGATGTCCCCGTTGCCGATGGGCATGACACCGGAAGCGTCCTTGGAAGGGCTGGTCCAGACGACATTATACCGGGTCATCCGCTGGGCGGCCTCCTGGCTCCCATCGGATTGAGCCCAAGCCGGGCCAACCCAGCCAGCTAACCCGATGATTAGGAGCGCTGAAAGGATAGCGTTCAATCTGGTCTTCATTTTTTTGGTTTCCAAGAGACCCATACCTAAGGGTTATGTCCTAAATATGGCGCCCCGTCTTGTCACAAAATTTGCGACCGATGCCGTTACGGGAGCCTCGCCCACCCATCGTTGCAATGTTTCCAGAGCAATCCCAGTTGACCAGAGCCGCTGTAGCGCGTTGATGGCCCGCTGGGCTAATTCCGCATCGCAGACATGCGCTCCAGCAATTTCGGTAAACACCATGCCGGAAGACGCGAGCGGATTTTGCCGAGATGCTTGGCCAACGCCACCGGGTGATCGTTGTCGCGCCGGGTCAGATGAAGCGCGGCATGGCTTTTCGTTGCCTTGCTTTTGGAACCCGCCAATCCTATATCGAACTAGATGCAAATTTATTGGCTCCTCCCTTTGATTCTGCTAACCCAAGGCGTCTTGGCACAATCGGTCATAAACCGCCAGAGAACACGACTCCGGCAACCTGGTGCCGGTTTGTTCCCGAACGATGCGATGATTTGCATGGGAAAATGACCTCATTGCCTTTCGCGCCTACGGAGCGGCCTTAAGAAGAGCCAAGGCAACCGAAGACAGCGGCGTCGACGTCTGGCTCAAACGGGTCAATTATCCCATCGTTGACCGCTGGTACGATCTGAGCCCCAAAGGCTTTTCCTATCATGGCGATTTCGGCGAGGGCTACGACCCCTACCACACTGGTGTCTCTCGCGGATGCGGCGGAACAGCCCTGTGGGACAACGGGGAAATGGTTTTGGCTGGCCCTTTCAAAGAATGGAAGATTATTTCCCGAGAGCGGCAAAAGAGCTTGTTCACCCTCACCTATGACTATGATCTAAATGGGGGAAATATTCATGAGGTCAAGGAGATCACGATTGAGTTGGGGAAAAGACTCTTCCGCTCGCATTCAACCTTTACAAAAGGCGGCCAACCCGCTGCCGGCTTGGAGGTTGCCGTCGGGATCACCCCCACAGCGGCAAAGCCAAAGCCAGCCTTAACCCAAGCCAAGGGTGGATGGCCTGCTGGGAAGCCATCGACAAAAAAGGGGGCGGCACCGGCGTAGTAATCGCGCCCAATGGCATTATTGAAATGAAAGAGCACCAAAGCGCCTCCAACAAGGAGACCCACGCGCTGCTGGTGACTCGCACCGATTCCGCTGGAAGCGTTGTCCATTATGCCGGCTATGCGCGGGAAGGCGCCAAAGCCATTACCACCGCGGAACAGTGGCAGAACTATCTGACTGAGTTCTCCGCCGCCCTGCCCAAAGCCCCCTAAAGAGCGCTCTTGGTGCATCCCGAACAAAACAAATCGGGAGCCAGATAGCTACGGGGTCCGACCCAATTTACCCTGGTTCATCTCGGCCATCAGCTTGAAGAACACACCGGTTGTGTAAGCGCTCTCCCCGATGGGCGAAAGCTTGTGGGTTTCCCATCCACCACACCCGGCCACCCCTTGGCTGCCCATGAGCTGGCCTTGGGGATTGATCCACGTAACCAGTTCCTTAAAACCGCGTCGCACGGACCCCTCATTCGACTCAGAAATCCATCCCTCATTTATGCCCGCAGCCAATCCAAAAAGGATCATGGTTGTCCCGCTGGTTTCCAAGGGTGCGCTCGGTTCCTCGGGAACCATGCGCCACATGCCGCTTTCGTGCTGGAACTTTAACAGGCCCTCCGCTTGGGAGCGATAGATGGAGAGCACCTCGCCGTACCCCTCGGTTTCCTGCGGAACCAGTCGCAACGTATCCACTAATGACATGATCATCCACCCATTTCCCCTGCCCCAATATCCCGGAGTCCGCTGGCCATTTGATAGATTCTTGTCGTGGTGGAACAATCCGGTCTTTTCATCCCGCAAATGCTTGGCATGGAGCAGGCACTGCCGGACCGCTTCCTCTGCATAGCGCTTGTCGCCGGTTGCCTCGAAGGCGTGGGCCAAGGGGCTGGCCGTGTAGTAGAGGGAATCGACCCAGATCCCCCAGCCTTTGGCATGGGTGATTGTGCAGTCGGGAGCGCGCGGGGAGTTGTCCAGGATGTGGTCTGCAATCCCCCTGATTGCCGCCAGGTAAGCTCGATTTTGCTGCTTCAGGTAGAGCGGCCCCAGAACGAAGGGAGCGCCCCAGTTGGCGCATGCGTCATCGAGCCGGATTCCTTGGAATCCACCGCCGCTTCGGACAACGGTTCCCAGCGGCACAGCCAGATGAAAGTCGGCCCAAGCTGTTGCCCAGCGAAGGAGTGATTCGTCCCGCAGTTTAAGCCCGAATTGGGCAGCGCCTTGAGCCACCAGCACATCTAGCCAGCCGGTGTCGCGACTGGACGGCTGGGCCAGGAGAAGTCGTTTGCGAAAGGCAACAAGGCGTCCATCGGCTTGCCATGCGGCGGGCACCTCCTCGACCTCGGCTCGATTGGAAACAATGGCAGGGGGAGTCCCGACCGGAAGGCTTGTTTGTGCGGCGATCCCATTGAAGGAAAGCTCGGCCCAAGCAATCAGTGCCCCCGTTGCGAGAAACTGAAACGAGCGGTTGGCGAACTGAAGTCGATGACCCATTCTGATTTTGGGTGTTAACTGTGTCTATGGAAAAGTTTGAATGCTTATCTCCCAGAGTGCTGAAGCAAAGAATAGATTTCCGTTCCGGCCAGCAGAAAAGCCCCGACCCCATAAGCTTCCGTTGAGTCAGGCTTGAATCCTCTGGGGTCAGCCCCGACCGGCTGCACATGGGTGAGCTTGCCCTCGGGGGTCACGCAGGCCGCCAGCGCCGCCCATGCCTTTTCCACATGCGGCAGAGCGGTAGCCCGGTCCAGCAGTCCGTTGTTGATTCCCCACGCCAACCCATAGCAGTAGAACCCCGAGCCGCTGGTTTCCTTGACGGGATAACTTTCCGGGTCCAGAAGGCTGGCTCTCCAGAGTCCGTCGGGCTGCTGGGTTTCCATGATGCGTCCGGCCAGCTTTTTGAAGATCTCCTCGAAATACGGCCGGCTGGGAGCGTCTTTCGGCAAGGAACTCAAGACATTGGTTAACCCGCCGAAAACCCAGCCGTTGCCACGTCCCCAGAAAACCTTTTTTCCGTTGGCCTCCCGTTTAGTGAAATAGCCGCTGTCGCGGAAAAAGAGGTTTTCCTCCTTGTCGAAGAGGAAATCGGTGGTGCGCTTAAACTCCTGGACCAGCTTGTCGTGGTACTTCATCTCTCCGGTGATGGCATAGAGTTTGGCCAGAACCGCAGGCGCCATGTAAAGGGCATCGCACCAGGTCCAATGCACCGTGTGGCCGCCGAGGTTCTTCTCGGTCTCGGGCGTGAGGGCCGCATATTCGTCCATGACCTGTCGGACATCGGCGATCATTTCCGGCTTCTTCTGCTTCTTGTAGAGCTCCAGGTACATTTGCCCGACGCAAATGTCATCGGCATGGAACCGGCATTGGGGGCCGAGCTTCCATTGGTTGGTTTCCCCAATCTTGGCCATCGCTTGCTCGTATTTCTTGGCTTCCCGGCCAGGCCAGGACATGAGGGGAGTAAACCCGGTGAACCCGGCGCCTTGAATCCAGTCGGTCAGAGGCCGGCCCTTGAGGTTATGTTCCAGTTGCCAATCGGCCACTGCAAACAAGAGCGGAGGAATCGAGGCGGGATCGCGCGGAAAGGAGACGCAAGCCAATGAACGCCCGGTCGCAAAGGGCGTGGAAGGGGGTTGGGCATCGAAAAACCCGTAGAGGGCGGCATCGTAATCGCCGTAGGACCGGTAGGTGCCGGCGACCCAGGTCAGGCCGCACGCATCGGAGTTGCCACGGGGAACATAGGGCCGGATGTTGTCGATGGATGAATTCATCGTCAACGGCTGCCATTGGAAAGTCAGGCCGCCGTCGTTGGTCACGCCGCGATAGATCTCGTAGCGTTTGTTCGCTCGGAGGGGCACGTTTTCAATGTCCTTCACATCAAAAGGGTTGGCGGCGTTGCTGGAGAGATAAACGACGTTTGGATTCGCGGGATCCAACGTAATCCCGGCGGCATAGTCGAAGGCGGCATTGTAAAGCGGGGCGCCGGCTTGGCCAATCAAGCGCCGGGTCCAGCCCTTGCCGTTCCAGCGGGCATAATAATACTGCAACCGGCGTTCGTCCCAGTTGGCCTTGGGATCCGGCTTGAATCGGTTCACGGAGAAGACCGTCACGGGCGCTTTGGTTGAGTCACAGGCAATATCCCAGGACCAGGCCCGGCCAAAGGGGATGTGATCGTGGTAATCCGTGGTTGGCTCCTCGCTATACTGGTAAACCACCGTGCCCCGTTCCGGCTGTTTGGCATCGTGGAGCAATGGCGCGTCCTCCAGTTTCCTGAGAAACGTTCCATCGGTCCGGTAATAGCCCCCGTTCTCGTAGTAGCCGTGAAAGAGCGAGGTTTTCACCGCATCGGGATGGCCGTCGGTATAGAGAAAATCAACGCGCTTGTCGTAATCGGAACAATACTGCACGTAGGGCCGCGTCCCGACTCCCACCTTGATGAAAATCCGGGGAGCCGACCATTGTTCGCCCGAGTTTTCCGAGGTCACAAAGGTCGGGTTGAAGTTCAAGCACCGGAAGAAGTTGTAAACCCGGCCCGACTCGGCCTTGAGCTGGTAGGGGTTGGAGTAGGTGACGTTCTCGGCAACGTTGGTGTAGCGCTGCTCGGGCCCCCAATCGGCGGCAGTAACCGGTTTGGCTGTGAGCGAGTGCCGAAAATAGAACTGCTTTTCCCCGTGATGCTGTGCGTAGATGGCGAGCATCCGGCCATCGCTCAGCGGCAAAATCCCCGCGTTGTTATGGTCGTCGCATCCCCTGAAGCTGCTGGTCCAAAGCAGGCTGGGCGCTCCATTTTTTGGATCGTAAGCGCTCATCGCCGCGCGCCCCTCGCCGGCGTGCCGCACATAGCTGTAATAGAGGACGCCGTCCTTGAAGATCGCCTTGGGATTGCCAAACCAGCACCAAGCCGCATCGGGGGCAAGAACAACGGGAGTCGCGGGCTTGGCCGGCTCGGCAGCACCGCCCATGCACCCCATTGCGAACAGAGCCGCAACGGAAAGAAGATTCTTCTTAAAATTCATCATAAGATTCAAATAAACAGGTTGGATTTGAGATTAGATTTGCAAAAAAGCTGAGCGCTTCACAGGTTTTTTCCACCCGCACCAGCACCAGAACCAAAGGATGGGGTGGTTGCTGCCATGATAAAATCTTATTTGGGATTTCCAGTCGCGGCCTGCTCGCATCCGCTGCAACGCGATCGAGCCGCAGCCAAAGTGGTCCCAGTCGGGCGCACCGTCGCTGTAATCGTTGCCATAGATGGGAAAACGCAGGATGGAGGAGGCAAAACGGAACCGGTGAACTAGGCCCTTGGCCGCCTCCTGGGCATTGCCGGCCATCGCCCAGCCGATCTGGTCGTGTGCCCAGCACCTGCCGTCGAAGGTGTCCTTGCAGGTGCGGTTCTGCATCGTCCATTCGACAATGTCTTTGCTGCCCAGGGCCAGATCACGGCTTTGCCTTTCACCGGAGTCAATGCGAGAGCGACCTTGCCCGGCTTCGATAATTTTACCGGAAGCACCTGTTTCCACACGCGGTTGTTCGCGCCGACTTCCTTGAAGATGTCCACCGTCGCGGCTTCTCCTTCGGCTGGATCGTCCTGGGCTTTGGCCCGCAACCTTGAACACGCGTTGCCCAGCAGCCGTCGAGTCGGGATCGAGAAGCAACAGGTGCAGCTTATAGCGGCCCGGGGCCAACAATCCTTCCTTCATAACATTGCGCTGGTACATGCTCGGACAATAGTCGCCCCCTTCGATCGGCTCGATTTTTAAGGTAACGGGGGTTGCGCATTGGAGTCCGCAACGGCCGAACTCCTTTTCCGACTGAGGTGCCTTGAAGCATGGATAACCTCCCTGCGTCTCCCATAGCTTCCCGGCCTCATCAATGAACCGCGTCTGCCCAGGCTTGAATGTGGACGCATCGGCGGGATTGTTGCCGTAAGTGTGCACCGTGAGCGTATTGAAACCCATCTTCATTGCCTGGCCGATGTACTGTTGCCAGTCGGCCAGATTCCAAGTCGCCAACCCGGTCAGATAGTTATGCCAGTTGAGCACAAACCGCGTTGATACCAGTGGGCGGTTCGACAGCTTCAGGCCCGCGAATGAGAGCGGCTCCTTTGAAGGCGGCGGCACCACATCGCCGCTGAGATAAAACCGGCAGCCCAGTTTCTCCAGCAGCGCGTAGGCGCCGTAGAGAACACCGCGCGGCCCCCCGCCGGCGATGACCGCTTCGTCAGCGGTACCGGTGATCTCGTAACTCTCCGGCACTGGCAGATTAGCCGTCAGGCGAATGCACTTCCCGGAAGCCTCCGGATACATGCGTTGCAAGTAGCCTTGCAGCTCCTTGGCGGCGAGCTGCTCGGCGCTGGAGGCCGCTGAGTCCACTTTCACCTGAATGCCAGTCGTGTGCATCTCCTTACGTTGGTCGGCGGAGCAGCCCCCCCTGACGAGAGGAATCGAATTGCTTTGCGCCGCTTTGCGCCCCGAGCAGGGGACTGACCGGGCTGCCACTGGCGACGAGGGCAAGGGCAACGAGCGGAGAAAGGAATTTCATGGCTACTCATCCTAAGGCCCCCCCACCGCCTGTCTTGTCACAAAATTTGTGACATGCCGTTCTCATTTGCAGCCGCGGCGCCCTGTCGCAGTGCAATTCTGGTGGGCGATATTTGATTTTCAGAGCGACGATACACAGCATTGTTGCTAACGCCTCTCATCGAGAGGCGGCCTGTCTGCATGTGCCGATTGTCTAATTTTATAATTAAACACCCCCAGTGGCCACTGCTATTGCCGTTTACCAAAAAAAGGTTCTCGGTGATTGGATACGGGATCCGGTAAGAGCCGCATAGTGCGTCCAAAGCCGCCGGAGCCTGTTCCGGCTTGCCATTGAGAAGGAACCTCCGGGGGCAGCATCACCCAGCGACGCAGCTACATCCCAGCGCTCTCGTTAACGGTTACCGGCTTTGCCGGAATCAGCAGCGTGCAAACCAGCGCGCCCACAACGACCGCGGCAGCCGCCCAGAATGGAGTGCGCCCGTAATGATCAATAGGGCGCCCCACATCCCTGGATAGCAACCAACCGGCAAGAAACGGACCCGCCCAACGGCCCAGACTGCCCGCGGATTGCATGAGTCCGATGACCCGCCCCTGCCAGCTTCGCTCCGCACTGCGGGAAGCCAGTCCGTTCAAAGTGGGCGTGATGAAGCTGTTGCCAATACCCACGAAGGCCGAAAACAGCAGCAGGGTCGCGAGTCCGCTGCTTAAGGGAAGCAGAATCAATCCGACCATCAGCAAAACGCAGCCGCCAATTGCGATAGCCCGTTCATTGAGCGGCGTGACAATCCGCCTGAGCAGCCCCCCCTGAACCAGCGCACCCACCAGACCGATGAAAGCGAAGATATAACCGTTATGCTTGGCGTCATAGCCGAAACGCTCGGACGTAAAGAGCGCATAATTGGTGGTCATCATTGAAAAACCCGCAATGGCCAGAAAATAGCTCGCCATCAAGGCGGGCAGATGCCAGCCATGCCGGAAGACTTCTTTTAAAGGCGCGACCTCCTGCGGCTGAACGCGGTGTTCGAGGGAAAGACTTTCCGGCAAACGGAGATAAACCAGCAAAGCGTTGATGGCGGCAAGCACCCCGGCAAGGTAGAACGGCGCGCTGTTGGAAATGTGCGTCATCACGCCACCGATCGCCGGGCCGAAAATAAAGCCCAGCCCGAACGCGGCGCCGATCAACCCCATGGCTTTCGAGCGCTCCTCGGGCTTGGTAATATCGGCAATATAGGCCTGAGCCGTCGCGATGTTACCCCCGCTTATTCCGTCGATGATGCGTGCGATAAAAAGCCAGAGCAGAGTTTGAGCCGCACCCATGATGAAAAAGCCAACCGCGGTTCCGATCAAACTGACCAGCAACACGGGACGCCTCCCGATACGATCGGAGATTTTTCCCAGGATTGGTCCGCTAAGAAACTGCATTGCCGAATAGATACCGACCAACCAGCCATTCACGGTTACCGAGGCCCCGAAATCCCTCGCATAAAGAGGGAGCACCGGGATCACAATGCCGAAGCCTACCAGGTCGATGAAGACTGTCAGGAAGATCAGATAGATTGGAGAACGTCGGTCCGCCATAGATTAAGTACGTTGCCACCCCAAGGGGTTTTGCTGATGATAAAGAGAAGAAGGCCTGCGAGCGTTCGATTAGTGATGGCAACCGCACGCGCCACCGCAGCAACCGCCGCCACCGCGCTTGGGAACCGCAGCTTTACCTGCTTTTTCCAGGATGCCATATCCGCCAGAGATGACTCGCCGAACCGGTTCTCCGGTTTCAGGATGCCTGACCAGGGCTGGGTCTTTCATGCTCTGCCTAACCTCAAACTGGCGGGAAGGTTCGCCTACGGTTTCATAAACATAAATCGGCATAGAATTAATTATTTTCAGGTTTGTTTGGAAACATCCTACAATGCACTGACTACGGGGTTGGCGCAAGTCCTGCCTGCTGGGTTGAAAGCCGAACCGTTATTGATCTGTTTCTCGCCACTTGACCTCCCGTAACGAAAGGCACGGATGGCACTCCGTGCCGTCGCCTCGCAACCTCAACAGTATCCACGCTCAATGCCAGGGGCGCGCCCCTCGGACGGCACGGAGTGCCGTCCCCGCCATTGGTAATCAGAGCCAGTGTGCTAAACAGATACGGGATACAGGCAATACAATAGCTTTGAACTTTTTATTAAAGCACAAAAAAACACTTGCTATATAGATATTCGACTGTAAAACCTCCCCGAGATGAAGACTTCACACTCTCGTATCGCAAACCTTAAAGAAATGATAGCTCTTGAGGAAAAACGCGCTGTTCTTGAAAGCCAAATTGCAGGTTTGGATCAAAGACTCGCCGCTCTTCAAAGTGAACTCTATGGAGCGGCTTCGGTGAAGCCGGTCCCGGCGCCCAAGCTGAAAGACAAGCCGGCTGCCAAGGGCCAGCGCAAGCGGCGTGGCGCATTGAGAGGCCAGATCCTCGAAGCATTGCAAGCTGCCGGTCCCAAGGGGGTTGCCGTCCTCGATCTTGCAAAAATGCTTGGAACCAAACCCGCCAACATTCATTCCTGGTTCAGCGTTAACTTTAAGAAAACCTCCGGCCTTAAGAAAGTCGGAGCCGCGCAATATGCTTTGAACGGCGGGCCAGCGCCAAAGGCAGTAGCGCCAAAAGCCGCCGCCCCCAAAAAGGCGGGCAGACCGGCAATCAAGGCAAAGGCAGGCAGACCGGCAGCCAAAGCTAAATCGGGCAAGGCATCGACCGGTCGCGGGGAACTTAAGAACCAGATTCTGGATGAATTGAAGAAAGCTGGAGACGCAGGCATTACCATTAAGGATCTTTCCGAGAAGCTCGGCGCAAAATATAAGAACCTATATATTTGGTTCGTGACTACCGGCAAACGCATTGCCGAAATCAAAAAAGTGGGCCCAGCCCGCTACAAGCTGCAAGCTGCGTAATCAAAACCGCACAGCAGTAAATTCTAAACGAGCCCTGTCAATCGCTTGGCAGGGCTCGTTTTTTTTCATCCCGAACTCCGAAGCCTTCTCTCTGAAAACAACACACAATTTGGTGCAGGGTCTGGCGTTTTTGTAGCCGCC
>JBAXSN010000037.1:0-22956 GCA_037130675.1 Verrucomicrobiota bacterium | reverse complement strand
CAGACCCTGCACCAAATTGTGTGTTGTTTTCAGAGGAGGCTTCGGAGTTCGGGATAATCCTAGCAGGGCGGCCTATGGCACGGGAACAACGGCTTTCAATGCGCTATAGCCAAACCAGCGGTTGCCGACTTTTGGGCAGACCCGAAGGTAATACTTGGTGTTGGCGGAGATAGGAGCTCCGGCGGTGGTCGAGTTCAGGGTGAAGCCGGTGGCGGTCGCGGGCAGGGCGGTGATGTTGGTGCGAACCAGCTCGGAGGAATCGGTCACCGTGATGCTGTCGATGAAGAATCCGCTGTCGGTGCTGGTCGAAATCACCGCTGAGCCGCCGTTGCTGCGCAAGACGAACCGGACGAAAACGACGCGCCCTGCATATCCGGCCAGGCTCAGGCTGTGGCGGTGGAACGATGTATCCCAAAGCAAACTGCTTTGATAGCCAACCCCTTTACGGCTCCATAACGGCTGCCAAGTGCTCCCGCCATCGGCGGAAAGCTCCGCGCTCAAGGTTGTCGTGGTGGTGGCGAACCGGCCAAGTTCGGAAAACTGGAACTGGCTGGTGGAGGTAGGGACAATGGCCCGGGTAACCTGAAAGCTCTGGTTTTTGAAATCGGGGAACGCGAGGTGGAAGGCTTTGGCGCCTGAGGCTTTTACGCTCGATTGCCGCAAGCTGTAGCTGCCGGTCAGGGCGGAAACGATCTTCGGCGTGGGCGAGTCCTCCGCGCCTTCAGCCCAAGATGCCGAACCGGACTGGGAGATGGCCAATTGATAGGCATCCGCCTGGGTAATCGAGTTGAACTTGTAATTGGCGTTCGAAATCCGGGGGGCGCTCGATCCTGTGACGACCACGGTTTGGCCGAGCACATTGGGATCGAACAGCGTCACACTATAGCTTTGGGTGGCGGGCACGCTGGCCCCGCCAATCCCGGAAATGGTAACCGAGTAGGTCGTATCGGCGCTGAGCGACTGCGGCATTCCGCCGGGGACCCAGGCAATCGTGTTGTCGCCACAACCGGTGAGGGTGCTGGAGATGATCGTGAGCGGAACAGCGGTGCCGCTCCGGGTCATGTGGACGGTGGCCGCGGAGAAGTCCGCGCCGGGGTAAGAGAACGACCATCGGGCGGGCTTCAGCGGGAACGGGAAATAGCCTTTGGCCGGCCAAGGAGCGGGTTGGGGCGGGGGCGGGATTTTGAAGTCGCCGGTTACCCATAGAGAGTTGGCCGAATTGTAGGAGCCATTGGGCGGGATGTCCCCCGTTCCCATGGAACTGGCGGCCGGATTGAGCAGCCACCGTCTATGGCCGACGGGTTCATTGCCGGGCCCGTCGTCGAACATGTAATCGTCAATGGCCCCCGGGCCGTAGGAACCGATGGAAATGTTGGAGTGCGAAGCGGCGTCGCCTGCCATGGGCGTGTACCATTTCCAGGTTGAAAGCCCGGTATGCTGAATGTTGTCATTGGCTGAGAAAATCAAGGCGGCGCCCTGGCAGCCACTATTCTTGGCCGGGGCAAACGTGATGTCCGCAACCTCCCCGGCGAGACCCCGATAGAAATTGATCCGCCTCCGGACATCTTCTTGAAAGGCGAGGCTGGTGGCGCCCGCGATTCCGGACCCGACGTTTCCAGTCCAAGCCATGTGCGATGCGGCGTTGCTGGAAGCCCGGTAAACGCAGTTGTAATAGGAGAGGACGTCGATGCGGCTGGCCCGGTTTACGGAGAAGCCTTCCGCCGCGGTGGAATTTGAGGTGCCGGGCGACCAGGCGGACGCCGTTCGGACCACCGTGAGGAACAGCCCCAGAGCCAGAAATCCCCGGAATCGAGCGCCAGACCGGTTGCGGGCTGGGCGCGGTCGGTCTGGCTGTAATACGTCAACCGGGAGTGGGGGAAGTTCTTCGAGCATTATCGGTAGGGATGCAAATACCATGCCCCAACTGAACATTTAATCAACAGGCGCTCTTGACCAAGCGTTGCTTAGGACCAAAGGTCCGTTTGGGACCGCGCCTTTGGCGCTGAAAGTCCACTTCGCGAACGAGTGTCCATGGGCTTCGCTCACCACGCATGGATGAAAATCGGGCGTGCTCCCACGGAGAGCGGCTGGAAGCCGCTTCTACAGTAGAAGCGGCATCCCTGCCGCTTCGATCCTAATTACGGAGCAATGCTCATGCCGAACACTATTGGCCTGCGATCTGCGCCAGGGCCGCAGCCAACGCTCGCGCTGCCGCGGCGATCTCAAAGCGTTGTTCAAAACAAGCCAGGGCATTTTGCCGCATCGTTTGGCGGGCCGATTCGTCCATGAGCATCCATCGTTTGAGCAAATTGAACGTCCCTTCCAGGGTGTCGGCTTCCACCAAACCCGCATTGTCCTGCGCGATCTCGCGCCAAATGTTAACCTTATCCGCGATAAGCACCGGCAAGCCACAAGCCAGAGCCTCGGCCACGGCGATGCCAAAGTTCTCTTGGTGCGACGGGAGAATGAAAACCTCTGCGGCGTGAAAGGCGCCCCATTTCAGGTCGCCCTTTAGCATCCCGGTCCAGGTGATGCGCGGGGCTATTCCAAGGCTTTGAGCCTTGGCTTTTAGTTGGGTTGCAAACGCGCCTTGATCGGGTCCGGCTATCACCAAGTGTAGTGCAGCGCGGGAATCGGAATAGCTTTCGGACGGTTTTCGAATCGGAGATTCGCAGACAAGTGCGTTCCCAATCGGGAGATTGGGAACGAGCGCGCACTGGTCCAAATGCAGTTTTTCGGAAAGCAGGCGGTGGAAGGCTTCGATCAGCAGATCGCATCCTTTCTTTTCATGAATCCGACCGAGGAAAAGCACGATCCTTTGGTCCGCGAGAGCGGGAAACTGGCTGAGAAAGAGGGCCCGCTGGGAAACCGGATCTCCGACCGGACCGCTCGTCCCATAACTGACAACCGTTTCGTTGCAGTGATAAAGCCAGAACGACTGGCGCGCCAGCCTGCGTTCCTCTTCAGCGGTGAAGAATACCGTTGCCGCATCGCGAAGCACCGGATATTCGCCCCAGGGCCAGTACAGCCATTTTTTAAGATGCTTCAACGGATACTCTTTTTTGAACCACGGATCGAGCATGCCGTGGGTGAAGACGCAATACGGTGTTCCGGTGCCCCGTAACGCGCGCCGGGTAGCGAAACTGTGATACTGCCAAATGCCGTTGATCACCACTGCGTCGTAGTCAGCGTGATGTCGCTTCAACCAAGGGATCAGCCTCGGCGTGTAGCCGTAAGATCCCACCGAGGGCCCCAGCGCGTACAGCGTCAGTGGGAAGTCGGCAATCCAAGGCGAGCCGGGAGCATCGAGGCAGGCGACTTCGATTTTCCAGCCCAGAAAGCGCTTGGCTGCCGCCAACTGTTTGATGCCTTCGATCGGGCCGCCCCCCGCCGGATTTGCCGAGTGAATGACGTGAAGGATTCTCACCCGAATCACCCTTCCATCCGGAGTTGGCGTTTGAGGCTAAGATAAAGCGCCACCAGGGATCCAAGGGCGAATCCGGCAAGCATCAACGTGTTCACCGTCAGGACACTGAAATTAAAGGCGTATTGGGTGGAGCCGATTGTAAAATTCAGGAACTTCCGCGGACCGAAGAAAACATTGATCCGGTGAAGCGGCGATCGGCGGTAGTCGCTTTGTTCGCCCTCCGACTTGGAGACGAGGTCGGTGATTTTTTGATTCACATAAAGGCGCTCGACACTGGTGCGCGATTTCCGGGCTCGGAGCGCGTCAGGATCGAGCGGTTTGCCGGCGATGATGGCATCGACGCGCCGGAGCTGGCGGGCGATGTCCTGGGGAGTGCCTGCCTCCAGGCCGGAAAGAAGGGCCAGGGTGTCTTTCAAGTCGTCGAGCCGGTTGCGCTCGTCGGAACCCAGCGGGGTGGTCTTCTGTTTTTCAATGAGCGCATTGATCTGCTGTTGCAACTGATCCTGGCGGCGGGTGAGCGGGTTGAGCTTGGCCTGCGCCACCACGAGCGCTTCATAGCTCCAGCGCATCGGCATGAACTCGCACAGGACCGGCACCTGGAGCGCGCTCTCATTCTTGTCCATTGCGCGGTCGGGATGAACGCTGTACCAGCGCTGCACGGTATAAATGAAGTCGAGATTCCGGTTCATGTCCTCATACTTAATGAGCGCCCCGCTGAGGATGATCTGCGGGATGAGAATCAACGGCACGATGTTTGCCGCCGTCTTTCCGTCGGCGACTAGCGAAGAGATAAACAGGCCCATCGCTATGCCGGTCGCCGCGGTGATGAAGTTGAAAAAGAAATAGATCCAGAACATTCCCCGGATTTCCAGGATGGCGTTCCCAATGAGAGTGAACATGGCGCACTGAACGGCCGCGAAAAGCCCCAGCGTAAGCGACTTGCCGACGATGTAATACGGGAGCCGGACATTCACATTGCGCTCCCGCTGGAGAATCGCGCGGTCGCGGATGATGTCGTCGGCCGAATTCGTCAGCCCGAGGAACATCGCCACGGTGAGGGAAAGGAAGAGGTAGGTTGGAATATGGTAGGCGCTGGCGAAATCGTACGTGCCGCTGCCGTTATAAAGGAGAACCCCCGCGATGAGCGTGGCGAGCACGGGAGCTTCCACAATGGTGGTGAGCAGGTTGGCGCGGTTCCTCATTTTGCTCAGGAACGCCCGGCGCAGCAGGATATGGAACTGCGTCCATTGATCCCGCCAACGCATCACCTCCCGCTTTTTCGCCGGGGAAGCCAGGGAGGAATCGGGAACTGGCGGGGCGGACTGCTTGCGGACGGCCACTTGCCGAACGTCTTGCAGGAGCCGGAACGATTCGTATTTGTCCCGCCAATAATCCGGGGAGTAGCGCCGTGCTGGGACAAGCTGCCCCTGATTGTTCTCCTCATAGATGATGTCCCCGGAGAGGTCGCGCAGCGGCGTCTCCAAAACGTCGAAGATGAACTCCGGGCGCGTCGTGCCGCAGGCGGGGCATCCCCCCAGTTCGGTGCCGAAGTGCTGTTCGTGCTCGGCTTCGGCGAAATACTCGAGCATCTCATGGGGCGTCCCGTAGAAAACCAGCTTGCCGCCCTTGTCCAGCAGAAGCGCTTTGCTGAACATCTGGAAAAGCTTGGAGGCGGGCTGGTGGATCGTCACCAGGACGATCTTGTTGTGCGCCATGGCCCGGATGATCTCGATGACGTGTTCGGCATCCTTGGAGGAAAGTCCGCTGGTCGGTTCGTCGAAGAGGAACACGTCGGCGCTGCCGATCATATCCAGGCCGATGTTGAGCCGCTTGCGTTCTCCGCCCGAAAGGGTCTTTCGAATGGGCGAGCCGACAATGGAATCGCGCCGCTCGCTCAGCCCGAGTTCCGCCAGCTTGGTATCGATGCGCCGGGAACGATCCCGGGCCGAGAGATGGGGCGAACGGATGGCCGCCGCGAAATTTAGATTTTCGCCGATGGTCAGATGCTCGTCGAACGCATCGTCCTGCGGGATGTAAGCGACATGCTGCTTGAGGTCCTCGACTTCTTCATAAAGCGAGAGGTTGTTGAGAATGACCTCCCCGTGCATGGGCCGGAGCTGGCCCGCGAGCACGCGCAGGAGGGTCGATTTCCCCGAGCCGCTCGCGCCCATGACGCAGACCACTTCGCCCCGGTTGACGCTGAACGAAATGCCGTCCAGCCCGGTTTCCGTTGGGTTGAAACGGTGGCTCAGATCCCGCGCTTCAAGCGAGGAAATGACGTTGCGCTGTTCTTCAATGATCCGCTCCGAGAAATCGCACCGGAGCACCTGCCCGGTATCGACGAGAATCGTGTCGCCGTCGGAAAGCGGGGCGGAATTGCGGACCGGGATTTCGCCGACGAGGATCGGCCGGTCGGCCTGGAGGACTTCCAAGCGGCCCACGAGGTGCTCGTAGTCGCACTGAATGCGCAGCAGGACGTCGCCGCCCGAACCCGGAGAGAGGAGGATGTCGTCCTCCTCCAGCAAGGCTGGATTGTTGGAAACGAGATATTCGCTCTTGTGGGCTTTAAGTTGGAACCGGCCGCCCATTGCGCGTGCCCTTCGCCGCAGATCGTCCAGGGGCAATTCCGACTCGTCTGCAAACCGAATGCTCTCCTCCAGGGTCCCCTCGGCCTTGGCCCCGGCCTTCAACTGGACGCCATTGAGAACGGCTTTGACATTTTTGAGGGCTCGGACTTGAACATTGAGCCCAAAGCGCACTTCCAGGCAGGTGTCGCGGCTCCGGGTTTTCTCCAGTTCGACTTCACCGTCCTTGTCGATGGAAAGGTACACCGTCGTGACGGCCACGTTCTTCTTCGCGTTGAAATACCAGACGAGATCCTGATACGTCAGCACCTGCTCGCCAAACACGATCCGCTGGCCGGAATAGACTCGGCAGAACTCCCCGCGCTGCAACGGCCTTCCCCTGACGAAAATCGGGCGGGGCGTCTGGTTTTTGAGCAAGATGAGATCGTGATAACGGAAAGCCATCAGGCGCTCGTCCGTGGCGAGGCCTTTGAGAGAGACATCGCAGTTTCCCCCGTGGCCAAAGCAGATTGACTCCAGCGGCGAGGCACCCTTCTGGTAAATCGACGGATCGGCATTATCCGAGGCATTCAGCTGGTAAACGATGTCGATCGCCTGCGCCGCCATGCCGAGTTGCGACATGAACGCGTAAAAGTTTACCAGTTGCTCGCCGTCGTTGAGGTCCGCCCGGGCGATCAGGTCGTAAAGCTGCACGCCGAGCATGATCTTGCGGTCGTCGCTGAGCTGGACTGAAAGCTTCTGGGCCATCCCGGCGAGATCCTGCTGCTCGTTGAGCGCCTGGCGGAAAAGCTTTCGGAGTTCCGAATAGACGGCTTCCGGATAGTCGTAGCGGAGAAACCCGAGGGAGGAATCGATTTCCTCTTCCAGCACCTGCCCGTTCACTTTCGAGAACGCCGCCAGAACCTGGATTAACAGCGGCAGCAAATTTGGACTCTCCGTCACCGTACGCGGTTTGCGCATGGCACGGCGGAACAAGGTCCGGCTGCTGCTGTGCAACCGGTGTACCCACGGAGTGAGGCCCCGAAGCCGGCTGCCTATTTTTTCCACCAAATCAGTCATTTCACGCTTAGCTCTTAAGAGTTTCTCATGAAAACGCCCGGATCGGAAATGAAAACATTCCGGCAAGCGACGCTTCGGGCGCAGGGGAGCGAGGTGGTCTGTGAATTTTGCAGGGTTACAATCGACCGAATGCGCTTTAGGGGTTCTTAGCGCCAACGGCGCGTTCCATACCAGCCTGGGGCGGAGGCTTTGCGCAGCCCCAGGAATCCGAATCCAACGTAGCAGGGCTGAAAGCCCGACCCATCTCCCCGGAATGGGGCGGGCTTTCAGCCCTAAACCTTTGTGGCTCAAGGACCTGGGGCTATGCGCCCCAGGCTGGTATGGAACCGCGCCGTTGGCGCTCAGGAAAGGACCGAAATTCAATCGATAACTTTCCCGTCCTGCCTCCCCACGCGCTGCGCGTTTCTATGAATCACCTTGACTTCGGGCGATTTGCGGCATACGTAATATTCCTTAGATGCCTTCTGCTCTCCCGAGTTCAGCAAAGTCTTTCCGCAACTGCTTGCTGCAAGCATTGGCACTGATGGTTTGCGTGCTTCCAGTGGTTGCTCAGGGAGCGATTTTTGACTGGGATCAGGCGTATGCGGTTTCCCCCGCCGCCTCCGGTACCCCGACTGCCGGGAATAGCGTTTCCAAGTCCTACGACAACGATCAAACTCACTCCACCACCTCCACGGTTAATGACGTCACCATCACCCTCGCCAATGCGGTAGGCACCTGGAGCAGTCCGCGTCCCGCAGTGGACACCAACTACGATGGCGGCACGGGGAAAAAAGCGTTGTCTCTTGGATTCTCCAAGGAATCCAACACCACACAGGGGCTTACCGTCACGATTGATTTTAATTACGTTGGCGGGGTAACCAACGTGAATTTCCAGATTTTCGACGTGGATTATAGTGCGGGCACTTGGATCGACAAAATCGACCAGATCTGGGCGACTACCACCACGAGTGGAACCGTGGGCCCGTCGAGCGTTGTCGGTTCAGCCGATAACGTGGTTTCAGGCACCGGGCTGACCTTCGCCGCTACGGGCACAAACGCAAATTCTCTAAACACCTCCGCCGGCAATGTGTCGATCGACTTCGGAACCGCCAAGGTGACCAGTATTACATTCCGGTGGAGGAACGTGGATAATGGCAAGGGAGACCAAAAAATCGGCTTGGGCGACATCAACTACACGCAGGTAACGCCGGAGGTCAATCCGGGGCTGGCCGCCATGGCCCTTTGCGCAATCGCCGTCGGGTTCCGCTCTTGGAAGGGGCGCAAGAAATAACGTCTTTTCACTTGGAACTAAACTTGCTTTAATAGAGTCAATAATATGTTGAGTTCCCGGCATCATGTGCAATCTGGATTTGCACTTGTGGAAGCCTTGATCGCCCTGATGGTCATTGGCATAACGGTCGTTTCACTCTTTGCCGGTCTGTCAAAAATGAACGAGCGCGCGGCGGTTAACCGCCTTTACACTTGCGCCACAGCCGTCGTGCAGTCACGGATCGACCGTTCGCTGGTGGATAAACCGTTCGATCCCGGGGAGAGTCAAGTTCATCCGGATTTGGTCGCCCACACGGAAACGACACCATACATAGCGGTTTATAAAGATCCCGACACCAATCAGGTGCTCGTGAGCGGAACAATGACCACCACCGTATCGAGCACCACCGTGCCCGTCACTTCCGGCTCAAGTCTTGGAAATGTGACTTTACAAAAAACCGATGTCTCTCTGGGCTACCAGTTCCGTGGAAGAAACTACAACGTTCAACTAACATGTTTACGCTCTCCGGACAAAGCCCAATAAGAAGAGACTCCGGGCGGCACGGGTTTACTTTGGTTGAGTTGATGGTGGCCATCCCGGTGGCCCTTTTGGTGTTTCTTATCGTATTCACGCTGGCCTCGGCAGGGATGAACCTGGTCGCGCGCAACATCTCCACCAATTTAGCGCACCTCAATTCGTTGACTTCGGTCCAACGCCTTACCGGGGAGGTTCATTCGTCGGTCGTGGAACCTTGGCTTACGGGGACCTTGACCAGCGGCACCTTTCCCTTGGTGAGCGGCACCGGCCCTGCGGCGGGGGTTGGTCTAAATCTGTTCGTGGCAGGCCCATTTGCGGTTCATAACAATTCGAATGCCAATAACACGAGCATAGCGATCGAACTCAATGGAGCGGTGGTGAATATCCAGCCGGGAATGCACCTGCAAATCCCCTCTTATCAAGACGCCAGCGGGGTCAGCATAGACAAAACAATAACAAGCGTAACCAACGGCACGTTCCCCAACTTGGGTATTTCCGGCACGCTCGGGGTCACCATCGTTACTCAAGGCGGAACCGGAGGCGGCTCCAACGGAACGCAAATCGTTCCGGTCTATATTACCCTTCCGGTGAATTACTACGTCTCCGGGCAATCGTTGATCCGGCGTGACGCCTGTGGGAATGCGGCCACCGTATTGCAGAACGTCCTTACGCCGTTGCCGTTTACCAAGCCCGATACCACCAACGCTCGATTTCTCGGAGTTCATTTGGGGGCATCGAACCCGGACTACAGCAATCGTGGCTTTCGAAGCACCAATATGTTGATCGACAATATTTCGGTGCCCTCCCGCAGCCAACTTAATCCTTGATCTATTATGAAGCCGTTTACCAAGCCGAATATCGCATTCCGGGTTCCGGAAGCGGCCAGGAAATCGGGCGGCGTCCTTATTCCCACGCTTGCCATTTTGGCCGCGCTCGTTGCCTTTGCTTTCGTTGCCTTTAATTTTACGAGCAACGTCGGTCTTTTCGCCGATCGCAGTATGACCCGCCAGAAGGCGATGGCGATTGCGGACGCCTCCTTGGAACTCCAGTTTGCGGAATGGTGCGCCGTCCTCCAATACGGCATTACTTTTGCGCCGCCCACCAGTTCGTTCGATAATATTTCGCTCCCCACCGCATCGATGTTTCCGTCGGTGACAAATTTCTCGGCAACCAGCGGAACAGGCGTGAACTATGTCGTGAGCAACTACCGGATTCAGGCGGTGGATCCACTCGAACAACCCGTTCCAGCGGGCGAGAAGCCCACGATGATTTCCACCAACAACACGGCCGTCAACCTGTACCATTACCTTGGCACCGTGGACGTCTCGCTGCCGAACCGGAGTGGATCTCCGGTAACCGTCCGGATGAGCCGGATATTTCAGCTCCAAAACCGGTCTCCGTGGAGCTATGCCATCTTTTTCGACCGGGATCTTGAAATCGCCCCCGGTCCCGCCATGTCGATCACCGGGGATGTCCATTCGAACGGGAGCCTTTACGTCGGAGCGGGGGGCGGCGCGATTACATTTTCGGGTGTGGTGGAAGCTTCAGGAAATATAACGAAGGGCAAGAGTGATCTCGATCCTTCCGGCAGAAACAACACGAATACCACGATTGTTTACCCTCCGGGCCAGCCCCGAACCGGGGTTGCTGTGCAGACCCCACTGGGGATCAATCATTCGGCATTGAATGCCACCGACTCGAATCAAAACAACGACAGCTATCACGAAATCATCGAGCCACCGGCTTCGGGTTCCGACCCGTTTACTCCTCCGGAGAAGCAGACGCAAAGATTTTACAACATGGCGGACTACAAGGTTTCCATCTCCAACGCCTCCAACGACCTCGGCCAGGCAGCTACCGTCACGGTGCTCGATTCCTCCGGCGCCACGGTCAGCCCGACCTCTAATCTTTACAAAGTGCTTACGGCTGGCGCGACGATTTCAGGGAAAGTTTACAGCCCGATTCTGACTTTGACCGGGACGCTGCAGGACAACCGGGAAGCCGCGACGATGAAACTTACCACCATGAACATTGGCGCTCTGAAGGCGGCTGTCGATGGCGGGGTAATCCCTGCCAAAGCGGAGGGCCTGCTTGTTTATGTCAATGATACCAGGCCGATGAAGCCGTATGTTGCCGATATCCCAGCGGTCCCGGCAGTCAAGGACAAGAAAGGAAACATTATTACGCCCGCAGTTCCGGCGATTCCTGGAAACCCGAAAATGGAAGCGGCCGTATTTGTTGATAACGGCAATATTTTGCCCGATAACGGGTTGACCATCGTCACGGGCAATCCGCTTTACGTCCAAGGCGACTACAACACGGGGCAGACCGACACCACCAATCTGCCGTCAAATACTTCAAGCGGCGGTGCTCCTACGGCGGCCAATTATTGGCAGCCGGCCGCACTCATCAGCGACGCGCTCACCGTTCTTTCAAATAGTTGGACGACCAGTTCAACGTCCAGCAGCAACGCGACACGAACCACCCTCAATGCGGCGGTGATGGCCGGAAATGTTCCCTCCGACGGCGTGAACTACAGCGGCGGCGTCGAGAATTTCCCTCGTTTTCTGGAAAACTGGACCAACATTCGGTTTACCTACTATGGCTCGATGGTGTGTCTCTATGATAGCCAACAGGCCAAGGAACCATGGGGCAAAGCCAATGTTTATTCCGCTCCAACGCGCGACTGGTATTTTGAGAAAAAGTTCTATACCCATACGCCTCCGGGAACCTTCATGGTGCCCTCTTACCAGAAGCTTCGTTGGTTCGCCCGCTAGCACTTTTAGAAAGATGCACCGTATTACCATCCTGCTAATCGGATGCTCGTTAGCCTTGGGCTCTCTTTGCGCAGTCCCCGTTGATTTTACCCCGCGCCCCCACTTGGTCGAACTGGACGGCGTTCCATTTCACGATATCAAGTTTCTCCAGGGAAAGACTGAAATCTACTACCGCCCGCCTCAGGGTTGGGTGGCGTCGGGAAGCCCGGAACACGCCTGTTTTCAATCAAGCGCCAGTTCCTCTGTCCGCGTGGAATTCACCCATATCGAGGGCACGCAGCCTCCTGCTTGGGACGAGGAGGGCTTGAAGGCCCTTCGCGAACGAGCCCAGGCGACCATTCCGCAGGTTAAGGATCTTAAGCTTATCGGTGAATTGCGCAGCCCCTTACGGATCGACGGACACGAAACCATGGCGTTCACCTTTTCCGGGGTGGTCTTCGCTCAAAATTACAAATTCTTTCTGCTCGTGCTTCCTCTCGAAACTGAACAGTTTAACTTTCTCCTTTACGCCAATGAAAAGGAGTTCGGCGCTTCTTCGAAACTGTTCCTAAACAGTCTGTTTGGCTTGCAGTGGCATCGATAGCCGCAAGCATCACCCCTCAATGGATTGTGATCTCCCGAAAAACCCGCGGTCTCCTGGACCTCGCGATTACATAAGCCCGACCGTTTGAAAGCGTCCGGGAAATTTGGACTGGCGGCGGCGCTGGTCGTGTTGGTGGTCTCGGGCGCATGGTTCGCCAAGGCAAGATTTCGCGGCTGGCAGCAACAGCAACTGACCACCGCCACGGACGGGTTCCTGAAGCGGGGCGATCTCCGGAGCGCCTCGCTGAGCGCGCAACAGGCGCTTCAAATCGATCCGGGAAACTTGACTGCGATGCTGGCTCTGGCCCGTATCGCGGAAACGCGAAGATCGCCCGATGCAATTCTGTGGCGGCAAAAGCTCGCGGATCGCGATCCCGGCAATCCGGCGGCTCTGCTCGACTTGGTTTCGACCGCAATCAGCTTCAACGAAACCGCCGTCGCGGAACGGGCCTTGGCTCAGGCGGACCAGCGCGAGCGCAATACAGAAGCCTTTTTGAGAGCGGCGGCGGATCTCGCCGTTGCACAGAAGCGGTTCGCCGAAGCCGAAGAAGCCTTCGAAGCCGCCTTGCGCCTCAATCCAAAGAGTGAACTTCTTCTGCTCAATCTCGCGACGCTGCAGTTAGGATTGGGGAAAGAGCCCAAGACCAGCGAAGCGCGGGCCACGCTGGAGCGCCTTAGCGCAAAACCGGAGTTTCGACGACCGGCCACGCGAGCCCTAGTGATGGATGCGCGCCGGCAGGGCCGGTCGGCCGAGGCGCTCGATTTGACCAAAAAGCTCGCTACATCGCCCAAGGCGCCGCTCGATGACCGATTGTTGTACCTCGAAGAGCTGATCCACGCAGGCGATCCCGCTGCTCCGGCTGAATTGGGAGCGCTCCAAGTCGAAGCGGTTGCGCGGCCGGAAACGATTTACGCGGTGATGAGTTGGATGAATGCCCATGGGATGCCCGCGCAAACCGTGGCTTGGGCCGAGCGTCAGCCGGCATCCTCACTCCGGGAAATGCCGGTGCCGCTTGCGCGGGCGGAGGCCTACGTCGCCCTCAAGGATTGGGGACGACTGCGCGAGTTGGCAAACGTCGGGACCTGGCAGGAACTCGACTTTTTGCGATTGGCAATCCTGGCCCGGGTGCAGGATGAAACCACCGAGCACACGCGGGGCAGCGAGTTTAAACTAAAGTGGGAGCGCGCCCTGATCGCCACGCACGGAGATACCAACGCGCTTTCCATGCTCGCCCGGCTCGTGAGCGGATGGGGCTGGAAAACGGAGGCCGCCCAAGTCTGGTGGATTGTCGCCAGCAAATCCACCGGGCAACGGCCCGCGCTTAAGGAGCTTTATCGGATCGCCTCTGATCTCAAGGATACCCGGGAACTCTACCGTGTCGCCCGCCGCGTGTACGAAGTGGAGCCGGAAAACCCCGCCGCTCGAAACAATGTCTCCATGCTGGCCCTGCTCCGTGGGGAAAATCTTCCGGAAGCGCATCGGCTCGCGGAAGAAAACTATCGCCAGTTTCCCATCCAGCCCGCCATCGCCTCCACTTATGCGGTCTCCCTCTACGTGCAAGGAAAGATGCAGGATGCCGTGGCGGTCGTTGAGAAATTCCCCGAATCCGCAGCATCCAACCCCTCCGTAGCTGCCTGCGAGGGCATTGTGCTTGCAGCCACAGGCCAAAACGACCGGGCAGAACCCTTCCTTAAGGCGGCAGCCCGGCAAAAAGCCTCCTTATTGCCCGAAGAAACCGCGCTCGTGGAAAAGGCGCTCGGGCGGACCCCATGATGCAGCGCCCCTTCACGATAAATAGCGCCGCATGGTGGGGTGCCATGGGGTTGGTTTGGCTGCTGGCGTGGTCGCATCTGGCCACCGAGTGGCAGGCCAATGAGCCGTACCAGTATGGCTGGAGTATTCCGTTATTATTCGTTTATCTGATTTGGAAACGCTGGGCGGGTTCCACGGAGGCACCCCGCCGCCGTTGGATTCCCCGCCTGCTGGTCGCCGCCGGATGCGGCCCCCTCGCGCTGGGTGAGTTGCTTCGCTGGCAAGACCCACTCTGGAGGATGACCGGAGCGCAACTCATGCTGGCGGCCACCCTCTTTTCCGCCGCCTGGAGTTACCGGGCGGGCGGATCCCCTCTGCTGCGCCGCCTCCTTTTCCCGCTTCTGTTCGCGTGGACCGCCGTGCCGTGGCCCATCCCCTTTGAAACCTGGCTGACACAGGTTTTGCTCCGGTTCATTACAGCCTGCACGGTTTTCCTGGCTAACACCCTTGGAATCGCGGCCCTTCAGCACGGCAATGCCATTGAACTCAGTAATGGCGTCTTCGGCATTGACGAAGCGTGCAGCGGCATCCGCTCTCTTCAAGCCGCAGTCATGGCTTCGCTCTTCATCGGGGAGTTTTTCCGACTCAACCCCGCAAGGCGCTGCCTACTTTTTGTGGGCGGCTGGATCATCTGCATCGTCACCAATTCGCTCCGGGTCCAGGTCATGACGGTCCTGGTCTGGAGACTGGGATTAACCGCCGCGTTTCGCTGGCACGATCCCGTGGGCGCCGTGGCCACCGTGTTGTCGTTTTTACTCATCGGGCTTTCGGCCTCTTTGCTTTCGAAAACTCCGGTTCCCAAGCCCAGCCCCCGTCCAGAGCCGATTTCAACGCGCGGAGTCGATGGAATCCTGGCGTTCGGCTGCGCGGCAATCATTCCGCTCGGAGCCTGGGCGCTGTTTGCCGGGATGGCCACCCGCCTTCCCCAGTCGCCCCAATGGAGTTTGGCATCCAACCATTTACCGCCAGGATGGAGCGCCGAACCGATTCTGCCGCCTAAAACCGCAGAGGAAGGGTTGCGCTTCAGCGCATGGAAAGGCTGTTCGGTAACCAGTCCGCACGGCTGGACAGCCCGGGTGGTCCACTTGTTTTGGAAACCGGAAGCCCGGATGCCGGGGATGGCGTTTTATCATACCCCGGCCATGTGCATGGGGACCGCCGGGTGGGCCGCGACTGCCGAACCCGAGTTTTGGACTCTCTCGGTGCATGAGCAATCCCTGCCTTGCGTCGCCTACCGCATGGTGCAGGGCGACTCCCATGAATTGGTGCTCCAAACGATTTTGGTGGCGGGCAATGCCACCCATTTCCTTGCCAATCCCAGGCAAGTTGATGGCTGTTTTGACCGGCTGGCCACCCGGTGGCGCGCCCCCTGGCAGCAAGTCACCGAGGAGATCCTGGTTTACATGCCGGATCTCGGCAAGGGCAGCTTCCAAACCGAGAGCGTTCAGGAACTGCTGCAACTTGTCTTGGAGCCAGTCGGGATGGGAAGGTGAGGAGAGGCTGAGAGACGCGGAGACGCGGAGAAGAAGACTGCGGAAATGTGGGCACCGGGTCCACTCCGTCCATCCGCCTCGCCGCCCCGACAGAGCGGGGCGGCTACAGAGGACTCATCGGTCAGGGAAGACCTTCTGAGATCTCTATCGACCCGCGCGGCCGTGCCCCCCTGCGATTGATTCAGTGATGGGCGAAAACGGAATTTTACCGGAATTCGGACGGCTCGTTACGGGGTTACGCGCCTTTGGGGAGAGGCGCGAGAGTCGTCCGTGAAGCGGGAAACAAGGAGGTAACTGGCCGCCGCACGGAGGGAGAACACGGAGAGGAGGGCGTGCCAGCCCGCCAAGAGAGGCCAGCGGAGGATGGAGCCACCGCTGGCCTCTCATATTTTCCGCACCCCCGAAAGCGGGAAAAGATTGATTGATTCCCCAAGAGAGGCTTTGTTTGAGTCCTGAACAGGATTGTATATCTTGCGGTCCATATCTCATGACCCGATTTTCATCGATCGCCTGCTGTCGCGCCCGAGGCTCCGGAGTTTCCCGCTTTGGAACCAAGGGGCTTTTCACTGTCTTAACTCTTCTGTGGGCCGCCAGTGCCGCGGTGGCGGCCCAGGACGACCCGCCCAAGCACATCGATGTGGGCTCCCTCCCCGCCAAGGTCGTTGACGAGGTGGTCGTCCCGGTCCCGACCGAAGTTTTCGGGGTCCTGGATAAATTAGGGTCGCCGAACTGGCACGAAGTGCTCCGCCCGGTAAAAATAGACCGGATGGGGAGACGCCCCCAGGTGGCGCTTCTGCTCGGCACCGTTATCGCCGAAGGGTTCATCGCCGTGGAAGCCCAGGAATCGGAGGAAGTAAAGAAGATCGGCAAGCAGGTTCTGGTCCTTGCCCGCGCCATTGGGGTGGAGAAATCGGTGCTCACGCGAACAAGCAGCATTATTGATGCAGCCGACAAGAAGGACTGGCAGCGAATCCGGGTTGAACTCGATGGCGCTTCCCAAGATGTGAAAACGGCGATGATCGAACTCAATGACGAGCAACTGGCCCAGTTGGTGAGTCTGGGGGGGTGGTTGCGCGGCACCGAGGCGCTCACACAAGTGGTTCTCAAGAGCTACTCGAAGGATGGGGCGGAGCTGCTCCACCAGCCGGCGCTGCTTGAATATTTTCAAAAACGCCTCGACTCCGAGGGCGACCGCCTCAAGCGAAACGCCGTCGTCAAAAAAATTCGGGGCCGCTTGCCGGAACTTCAGCCCCTCATCGAGCAACCCAACGGCATTTCCGAGCAGAAAGTGAACGAAATCCATTCCATTACCCGGGAACTGGTTGCCGCCATTTCCGCCCAGGAATCCTGAACCGTGAAAACGATCGCCTGTTTTGCCATCGCCATCTTATGCCTGCTCGGGTCCCCCGCGCGGGCGACCGTCGATGACGCGCTCTCGTTTGCCCTCGAAGCGGCGGTCCCTTACGTGAAAGAGGGATTCACCGTCCGCGAAGATTACTGGGGAGGCGATCTGCCGGTAAAGGAGCAGAAAGCCATCGTCCAGACCCTTTTTAAAGGCAACGAGTACTGGTTCTGGATGGGGACCGAGGTCGAGACCGCTAGGATTTCGGTTCACATTTACGATTCCGAGGGAAACCTGGCCGAAGTGCAATACTGGCAGAAGCCGCATTTCGCCGCGGCGCGGGTCACCCCTAAAAAAACCGGTTCGTATTACCTGATTGTGGAAGTGCAGAAGTCCCCGAAGGAGCGCACGCATTGGGCGCTGGCCTACGGGTTCCGGTAGGGCGGGGTTTTCCGGAATGGGAATGATGGGAAGCATGGGAGGTATGGTAAAGCCCTTCCCATACCTCCCATGCTTCCCATATCTCCCATACCTCCCATCTCCTACCTTCGCACCCGCACTTTTTCACTCCCAACCTAGGGTTTGACAGTTGCCACAGGGGCGGTAATCTGACCTGTTCAGATGTCAGATAGTCAAACCTTGCAGTTTGAAAACGCCCGGGCGCTTCAGGCTCTCTACGTGGGAGATCTAAAACTCCTCAAGAATTTGGAAGAGGCGCTTGCTGTACGGGTCACCACCCGGGAGGGGTGGGTGCGCATCGAAGGGCCCACAGAAAATATCGAGCGCGCCAAACGCGTTTTCGATCAGCTCGAACGTGCCCGCCAGAACGGGATGCCCATCCGCAAGCACGAGTTCAACTACGCGCTGAACTCTGTCGTCGAATCCGATGGCGCCGAACTGCACCAACTGCTCGACACCAAGTTGATCACTTCGCCCCGGCGCGCTCCGATCATCCCCAAAACCGCCACCCAGCGCGCTTATGTGCAGGCGATCCAGCAGCATGACCTTTCTTTTGGGCTCGGGCCCGCAGGCACGGGCAAAACCTACCTCGCCATGGCGATGGCGTTGGTCGCCTTGCGCAAAGAGGAGGTCAATCGGATCATTCTGACCCGCCCCGCAGTGGAAGCCGGGGAAGCCCTTGGCTTTTTGCCCGGCGACCTGAAAGAGAAAATCGCCCCCTACCTTCGCCCCCTGTACGATGCCCTCCACGACATGCTCGACGACGACGAACGCGAGCGGTTTGTGGAACGCAATATTATTGAAATCGCCCCCCTCGCTTTTATGCGGGGCCGGACGTTGAATCACGCCTTTGTCATCCTGGACGAAGCGCAGAACACCACCACCGAGCAGATGCTGATGTTTCTCACGCGGCTAGGGGCGGACTCCAAGTGCGTGATCACCGGGGACACCACCCAGATCGATCTTCCCAGCAACAAGCGCTCCGGCCTGATCGAAGGCCTGCAGGCGCTCAAGGATGTAAAAGGCATCGCCTTTTGCATGTTCGAAGAGCGCGACGTCGTGCGCCACGAGTTGGTGCGGCAGATCGTCCGCGCCTACAAACGCCATCGTTCCGGGGACGTCGGCTAGCCATTTCAAAACTCCGCATTCATGTTAGACTTTTTTCAACGTCAACGACTCGTCAAAAAGGGACTTGCTTCGCCCAAGACCCGCCGTCGCCGCAGCAGCAGTGAGATTTCCCAGGCCCTGGAGTCCGGGACATGGGTGAAAGCCTTGATCGTTCTGGCCTTTGTCGCCGGGCTGGCGGGCCTCATCACCGGGGGGCATCAGCCGCAGCCGACCCAGAATTTTGTGATCGGTCTGCTGATCTTTCTCACCGCGCTCGGGCAACTCTGGATCAATCATCCGCAGACCTTCGCGAAGAACTCCCATCTGTTCCTGGTCCTGGCGGTTTGCTTCGCCCATCTCGCCATCATTCGGGGCATTCTTGCCCTCTCCTTGAGCGGGACGGTTGACCGCGAATTTGGCCCGCTGCTCATCCCTTACGCTTTCGCTCCACTCGTGCTTTCCGTTCTCCTGGACAAGAATCACGGAATATTTGCCGCGATCTTCGTCAGCCTCTGGGGTGGAGTCATTGCCGTGAGACAGATCGATCCATCGGTTTTCATCGTCATCAGCCTCATCAGCGGTTTCATTGCGGTGTTCGTCACGCTTCAAGTGCGCCAGCGCAGCCGACTGATTCGCGCCGGCTTGTTTGTGGGCCTCGCGACCTGGCTGATGGCGATCATGTTTGGGCTGATTGGCCCGATCGTCTGGGAAATCTTTGGCGGGATTGACTGGAAAACCATTGCGCTGGAGAGCGTCGCCGTGGTGGGGACCAGTGTGGTGACGGCGATTCTCGTGGGCGGCGCGCTGCCGATCCTTGAGAGCTTGTTCCAGATCACCACCGACATCTCGTGGCTGGAGGCGGCCGACCTCAATCATCCGCTTTTAAAACGGATGACCATCGAAGCGCCGGGGACGTATCATCACAGCCTCGTGGTCGCCAACCTAGCCGAGGCCGCCGCGGAATCGATCGGCGCCAACCCGACGATGGCCCGCGTTTGCGCCTACTTCCATGACATCGGCAAACTCGTGAAGCCGGATTATTTTACGGAAAACATCAACCCCGAGCGCGACCCCCACAGCGACCTGGCGCCCACCATGAGCGCGCTGATCATCATTGCGCATGTGAAGGAGGGGGTCGATCTGGCGCTGAAACACAATCTCAAAAAATCGATCATGGACGTGATCCAACAGCATCACGGCACCTCCCTGGTCTGGTTCTTTTACAAACGGGCGCTCCAGCAGCAGGAAGACGCGCGGCAGGGCGGCAAGATCATGAATATTCGCGAAGAGGACATCCCCGAGGTGCGCGAGGAGAGCTTCCGCTATTCCGGCCCGCTGCCGCAGACGAAAGAGTGCGCCATCATTTCGCTGGCCGACTGTGTCGAGAGCGCTTCACGGAGCCTCGAAAAAGTGACGCCTCAGCGTGTGGACCAGATGATTCACGATATCGTCCAAAAACGCATTCTCGACGGTCAGTTGGACGAATGCGATCTGAGCCTGCACGAAATCAAGACGATCTCGGCCAGCTTTAAGTCCACCCTGCTCAGCATGCTCCACAGTCGGGTGGCGTATCCCAAACAGGGCCAGTCCCCCGAAGGGCGTGGCAACGACGCCAGGGCCGAGGACCGCCGGGCGGAAGGCGCTCCGGCGCGACCGGTGTCCGCTGCCTAAACCGTTGAGGGCGAACCTTTTGAACGACGCGCATCCAAAGGCGGCAGAGGACTGCCCCGGAAGGCTAAATTACCAATCGCGTGAGGCCATCACAGCGTTTTGTTCCTTTGGACAGGATTAACAAGATTGACAGGATTTACAGGATTAGGATTCTCGGATGGGAACCGACATCGCAGGTTTTAGGGCGAAATCCTGACAATCCTGAAAATCACGTTAATCCTGTCAAGAAATGCCAAGGCCTCGCTGCTCGCTCAGTTCAAAAATCATCTAAAGGCTCACCCCCTCTACCGCCTTTATGGACGCCCCGAAGTAGCCAGTAAATTCTCAAATAGATAAACTAAATTGGAAATCACCCTCTACAACCGGCAGCGGAAAATCCCAATTCCGCTCCCTTGGCTATGCCAGTTCGCTGAAACGGCGTTAAACGAATGCCTGCCCCACCGGGAGTCTCCCTGTGCACCGCTGCCCGCTTTGGATGAGGTGGAGGTAACGTTCGTCTCCGACGCGACCATTGCGAAAGTGCATCGCGATTTCATGGACATCCCCGGGGCGACCGACGTGATCACTTTCGATCATGGGGAGATCGTCATCAGCACCGAGACGGCTCGCGCCAACGCCCCCCAGTATGGACGAACCCTGGACGAGGAACTCGCGCTCTACGTCATCCACGGCTTGCTGCACCTCAACGGATTCGAAGACAAGGAACCGGCCAAAGCCGCGCGGATGCACCGGTTGCAGGAAAAGATCCTCGCGAGCTGCCTGCGGAAGCTGGCGAAGAAAGGTGGAGTATCATGATCATTCAAAGCACCGCACTACTGGGCAGCGCGCCCGATCTGGCGTCCTGTCCGCCCTCGCATCTCCCTGAATTCGCCTTCATTGGGCGGTCGAACGTCGGAAAATCGTCGATCATCAACATGATCACGCGAGTGAAGGGCCTGGCCAAAGTGTCCGAAACGCCGGGAAAAACGCGGCTGCTCAATTTTTTCCTCGTTAACAAAAGCTGGACCCTGGTGGATCTCCCCGGCTACGGCTACGCCAAGGTTGGCAGGAAGGATCGCGCCAATTTCAGCTCGTTCGTTGCCGATTACCTTCAAAATCGGCCGAACCTGCTGGGGACTTTCGTACTGATCGATTCCCGCCTGACCCCGCAGAAGATCGATCTCGAATTTCTCGAGTGGATGGTGAACTGCGGGCTCCCCTTTATCCTCGTCTTTACCAAGACCGACAAACTTTCCCGCGCGGCGGCACAGGCCAATATTGACGCCTTTTTAATCCGGCTTCAGGAGATCAGCAAGGATGCGCCCTCGATCCTGACCAGTTCGTCCAAGCTCGGCCACGGGCGTGCGGAAATCCTGGAATTGATCGAGACCACCCTGGCGGAGGCTCCCGAGGATCGTGGGGCTTTGGAGACCCTCGCATGACGCTGGAGGACCTGGGGTGGAACGCCGCCTTTGCAAAGGAGTGGGAGGCATGCAAGGGCAAGACCAAAGGGTGGGTGCCCGCGCGGCTGATTCGCGATAACAAGATCAGTTACGGAGCCCTGACCGGAGAGGGGGAGGAACTTGAGGTGGTGATGAGCGGCAAGGTCTATCACGAGGCGAAGACCGATGCGGAATTGCCCGCCGTGGGGGATTGGGTCGCGTTGGAAGTCGGCGATGACGACCATGAACATGTGATCCGCGCCCGGTTGGCCAGGCAGAACTCCCTGTCCCGCAAAATGTCGGGCCGCAGCACAGAGGAGCAGGTGATCGCCGCGAATATCGACGTCGCGGTGGTCGTCACCGATGCCGGCTCGGACTTCAGCCTCCGGCGCATGGAGCGGTATTTTGCTATCATCGGCCGCAGCCGGGCCAAGGCGGTCGTGCTCGTCAACAAGGCGGATCTTTATTCCGCCGCGCAGAACCAGGCGGCGCAGGAAGCCATTCGGGCGCTCAATCCCGAGGCGGATGTCCATCTCACCAGTGTGGTCAAAAAAACCACATTGAAGGTGCTCAAGACTTACCTCCAGCGCGGCGTTTCCCTTACTTTTGCCGGCTCCAGCGGGGTAGGGAAATCTTCGGTGATCAATTATCTGCTCGGCGACGAATATCAATGGACCGACGAGGTGAATGCCGCCACCGGAAAGGGCCGGCACACCACCACCGCGCGGGAGTTGATGGTGCTCCGCTCGGGCGGAATCATCATCGATAATCCCGGCATCCGTGAAGTGCACATGTGGACCGACGAGACCACCCTGCGGGAGCGATTTGCCGATCTCGATGAGCTCGCGGAGCAATGCAAATTCACCGATTGCCGGCACGGCGCGGCGAACGCAGGCTGCGCCATTCAAGCCGCCATCACGGCGGGAAAGCTCGACCCCAAGCGCCTTGAGGGGCTACTAAATTTGGACAAGGAAATCGCGCTCCTCCAGCGAAACCGCCAAAAACGCCAGATGACCGTCGAGCGTCGTGCCCGTCGTGATCACCAAAGCCAGTCCCGCAGCTATTCGGAACGTAAGGCAGGCAATCGGGAGCACGAATACTGAGTTGGGGGGCCAATAGTGTTCGGCATCGCTTTTGCTTAGGACCAAAGGTCCGTTCCATATCAGCCTGGGGCAACGCCCCAGGAAAATCGGAAAGTCGAATCAGGGCTGAAGGCCCGCCCTATTCCGTGCGCTGATGCAATGGTTCGGGCCTTCAGCCCTAAAATTCTTTTTAGCCTAGAAAAAGCAATTGGATTTCGCGAGGCTCTTCTGCCGGATTTAGGTTTAGTAGAGTAGGCGGGGCTGACGGATTGAGAGGCGTTAAAGGCCAATGATCGTCTCGCACCCGCCCCTCATCCCGTGCCTTACCGCTTCGACGATCCCGTCGATG
>JBAXSN010000036.1:0-23207 GCA_037130675.1 Verrucomicrobiota bacterium | reverse complement strand
ATGCCGCTTCTACTACCCGGCGAGACCCTCGCCGCAAACCAAGTTTCAAGTCAGCAGTTTCTTAAGTAAACGCGCATGCGCTCAGTCGGGGCGGCGATGTGGACCTAAACGTCCCGCTTAAAAGGCGATTCAATGTCAGAGTGCCCGGCTGAGAATCTCGGTCAGTTCGTCACTCGTGAGGGGCAAGGGGTTCCCTTTCATGCTGCTGGCGGCGGCGGCTTTTTCCACAAGCTGCGCTGTATGCGCGGCGGTGATGCCGTATCGATTCAATGGCGGGATCTGTAGCTCCGCAACCAACGCCGCCAGCCAGCGGAGGCCGTCCTCGGGCTCGGCTTTTGGTTCGCCGGTCAACAACCGGGCGACCTCGGTGAGCCTTCGCAACGGTTCGCTGCCGGGTTGGCGTTCGCGAAGGGCGCGCAGATTCACAGTCAATGCGTGAGGAAGCAGCGCCGCGCAGACCGCGCCATGCGGGGCGGGAAACATGCCCCCGATGACCGCCGCAAATCCGTGCACAGCCCCGAGACCGGCATTGGCCAGCGCCATCCCGCTCCAGAGACTGGCGAGCGCCATGTTCTCGCGGGCTGCGAGATCGTGGCCGGGCTCACAGGCGCGGCGGAGCGAACCGACGATGCGCCGGATTCCCTCGACGCAAAGAGCGTCGGCCATCGCGTTGGCGCGGCACGAAAGGTAGGGTTCGATCAACTGGGTGAGCGCATCCAAGCCGGAAGCGGCGGTGATGTCGCGCGGCAGGTCCAGCGTGAGTTCCGGGTCAACCAACGCCACCTTTGGCAGCATCAGCGCGCTGCGAAGGCTGACTTTGAGACCGTGTTCGGGTGAGGTCAGCACGGCATTGCGGGTTACCTCCGCGCCGGTCCCGGAAGTCGTTGGAATGGCGATATACGGGGCGGGAGCCAACGCGAGGTTTTTGCCGTCGCCGATGATTTCTAGGTAATCGAGCAGATTGCCGGGATTCGTCAGCATGGCTGCAATGGCCTTCCCGGCATCGATCGCGCTGCCGCCTCCAAAGCCGATGACCACGTCGCATTCCGCCGCCCTGGCCTGCGCCACGCCGTTTTCGACGGCCCCGATCGACGGTTCGCCAACCACGGCGAAAAGCGATGCCTCCACCCCTGCCCCATCCATCAACTCGATAAGCCGCGCGGCGCGTCGGGTGTCGGCTCCGGTGACGACGAGGGCGCGCTTTCCAATGGATTTCGCGACAAGGCCGATTTCTTTGAGCGTACCTGAACCGAAGATGATCCGCGCAGCGGTAGCGAACTCGAAGGGCGTCATGGCGGCAGGATTAAACGAGCGGGGAAACGCTGCTGTATTTCACGCTGGTGCGCGGCTTGGCCATCATCGGGGCGACGGCGTCACGCCACGTAAGGTAATGAGCGGTTTCCTTGTGCTCCGCGGGCGCATCCGGGGTGCGGTAGGCTTCCACGAGCACAAAAACAGTGGGGTCTTCCAGGTTTTGAATGACGTCGAACCGGGCGATTCCGGATTCCTCCACGCTTTTCCCGGCGTTTTCAAGGGTGGCGGCCTTAAAGGCCTCGACGCATTCCGGTTTTACTTGGACATGAACATGAACGACGAGCATGCGGGCATCTTAATTGGAGAATAGGATTCAGCAATCTTTAAGAGTGTTTTCGTCAGGAGCACCGGGAGCGCTTTCACCGAACGGCGCTGGAATTACGAAATTCTTGGAAATTGGTCTTGTCCAAAGCCATGGTTCGGCATTGAAGTCTGGAAGCCCACAGAAAGAACACCGCAGCCATTCAGGTCGAAGGTGTCACCAGTGCAACTCGTATTTACCGACCATGATCCTCAAAATCCCCCAATCTTCCGGCCTGGCTTCTGAACATTCCTCGTCGAATTACCGTTGGATCATTTGCGCGCTGCTTTTCTTCGCGACCACCATCAACTACATCGATCGTCAAATTTTGTCGTTGATCAAGCCGATTCTTGACCATGACTTGAAATGGACCAATGAACAGTTCGGCTGGGTGAATTCGCTTTTCCAAGGAGCGTATGCTTTCAGCTATCTTGGTTTCGGATGGTTTATCGACAAATACGGCACCAAGATCGGCTACTCGGTTTCCATTCTGGCCTGGAGCCTGGCTGCCGCCGCCCACGCCCTTGTGAACACAATTCCGGGCTTCGGCGCCGCACGCGTGGCGCTCGGATTGGGAGAAGGCGGCAACTTCCCCGCTGCAATCAAGAGCATTGCGCAGTGGTTTCCTGCAAAAGAGCGAGCCTTTGCGACCACCTTGTTCAATTCGGGGGCAAACATCGGGGCGCTGCTTGCACCGGCGCTGATACCTCCTCTGGCCCTAAGATTTAGCTGGCATGCGCCATTCCTGGTGGCCGGGGTTGCGGGATTTGTCTGGGTCGCGTTTTGGTGGATATTTCATAAGCCGTCCAGAGCATCGCAGGAGGGCAACACCGACATGCCCGAAGAGACAGTCGAGGAAGCGCCGATCCCGTGGCGCAGCTTGCTTCGGTATCGACAGACATGGGCTTATATCGGAGCCACGGCTTTGATTTCACCCGTCTGGTGGTTTTTTCTGATCTGGTTGCCGGATTACTTCAAGCAGACCCGCGGGATGGACCTGAAAACCATGGGCTTTCCTCTCGTAGTCATCTATGCAATCGTCACGGTCATCAGCATCGCCGGCGGCTACGCGTCCAAATCGATGGCTGGGCTGGGTTGGAGCGTGACCAAGACACGCCGCGCCAGCATGTTTATCTTTGCTTGCGCGGTTCTGCCCGTCGCGTTCGCCACCCAGTTGCCGCTCTGGCCAGCCGTTCTATTGATCGGGTTGGCAGGGGGGGCGCATCAGGCATGGTCCGCCACGCTCTTCACGACGGTTGCGGACGTCTTTCCAAAGAATGCCGTGGGGTCAGTCGTAGGAGTCGGGGGCTTTGCGGGCTCGCTCGCTGGAATGGTGTTCCCGGTCATCAGCGGACGCATTCTTGATGTTTTCGGCGGGGCCGGCTATGTCATTCTTTTCGCATGGTGCGGCATGGCCTATTTCGTGGCGTTTGCCATAAACGCCCTCCTCTGCCCCCGTTTAACGCCACTCCAACTTCGAGTTGAAGCTGAAGGGTAATTTCTGGTGCGACACTGACCCGATCCAAGCGCCCCGCGATTGAAACGGAACCGGAGAAGAGCGCCTGGCACTCGATCCGATCAAATCTCCAAAGTACCACGGTTTCAAATCGTACTCCTACTCCAAGACCAACTACAACTTGGCGCGCAGCCCCGATTCCGCCTGCGGCTAAGGAAACTGGGAATCGCCCCTCCGAACTCCGACAAAAAAGCCCAGGGTAGGTCCGCAGCGGACCAACCCCGGGCTTTAAGCCGGAATCCCGTTGGATTCCAGAAGGCCCTAGCTTTCCGGAGCCGCTTCAGGCTTAGGCTGCTGCATCGCTTGGGCGACGACCAGCGGATAGCGAATCACGGCTTTTTCGTCGAGCAGCAACTCGATATGGTAAATGCCGAATTCGCTGAACTGAATGCCGGCAAAGAAATTGACATTGGTGGCCTGAGCCTCGGAGTTCAGAAGCTCGAAATCCACGCCTACCTCGGCAACTACCGTCGTGTTGTCCGGGGCTAGAATGCGGGCGTTTTGTTTGAACTTGCCAAGGCCGTTGCACCAGCGGGTCCAAATGCAGAGCTTCAGAAGCCCGACGGGAACATTCGCCGCGGGGATAACCGACAAGACGCCGACGAGGGAGTGCATGCCGTTGACTTCCTGCCGGACGTCTTCGCAGACGACGGAGGCTTGGAGGGTGGGAACTATGTAATTGGCTAACATGGTGCGCTAAAATGACCAAGCCCCCGGCGAGAGCAAGCCAATTTTAAGGGACAAATAGATACTAGAAAAAGCAATTGGATTTCGTGCCAAGGACGCAAAGGTCGCCAAGACAGAGCTTTACGAAGTGGGCGAAACATTAAAGGGATCACCTACACGGTGATTTCTGCCTTTTCCATAAGTTCCTCCCTTGGCGGTCTTTGCGACCTTGGCGCGAGGCTCTTCTGCCGGATTGGCGCGCATGCGCTCAGTCGGAGCGGAGATGCTAAACGACCGGGAATGGGAGTGGCCGAAGCGTCCACCCGGCGACGGCAGAGCGCCGCAGCTACAGCGCCAGCAACCCGGCCCGCATCACTTCCAGTGGAGCGTCCTGGTTGAACCACCGCTCGAACGAGAGCGCTCCCTGGAAAAGCAGCATGGAAAGGCCGTTTGCCGCCCGTGCCCCCGCCTCTTCGGCAGCGGCGACGAGCGGCGTGCGATGCGCGGTATAGATGGTGTCATAGACCATCAGGTGCGGCTGAAGGATGGATGCGGGCAGAACAGCCGGATCGGTGCGCTTCATTCCACACGAGGTGGCATTGATCACCAGATCGGTGGTGGTCAACCGCGGTGCCAGGGCGGCCTCCTCCCAGGGCACGGCTTCGAGTCGCGGAGCAGGACCGAGCAGGCGCGCCCCCTTGAAGAAGATCTCCAACTCGTGGGCAAGCTGCCGGGCTTTTTCAAAAGTCCGATTTACCAGAATCAGCTTTTCGCAGTTCTCAATGGCGCACTGGGTGGCAATCGCGCGTCCGGCCCCGCCGCCCGCCCCGAGAACCATCACGCGCAAATCCCGGAGATCCACCCCGAACTCGGAGCGCACCGCACGGGAGAGGCCCGGCCCATCCGTGTTGAACCCGAGCAGGCGACCGCCTTCGACGACCACTGTGTTGACCACCCCGATTTTCCGGGCGTGTTCATCGACTTCGTCCATCATCGCCAAGGCAGCCGCCTTGTGCGGGATGGTGAGATTGGTGCCGATGAAGTTCGCCTGCGGCAGTAACCGAAGAGCCTCGGCCAACTCTTCGGGCCGGATGTGCAGCCGGCAATAGCGCGCCGGAATCCCGCACGACTCCAAGGCGGGATTGTGCATCTGGGGCGAACGCGAATGGGCGACGGGATCTCCGAAAACCGAAAGCCGGATCGGATGACTCTCCCCGGCCGTGGCCGCCTGCCACTGGCGTAAATCTTCGAGCGTGTACACGTCTTTCATGATCAGCCGCAAGTTAGCGGGTCAAGCGCCCCGCAAGTCAATGCTGGGGGTGTTAAAAATCTTGATCGGGAGCGCCATGAGACCAATTTTACCAACTTCCCCTCGCGCCAGGGCTAAAACGAGAACTCAAGCTGGTTCGCTTCGCTCAGCGCCCAGGCTTCGATCCCACGGGCGCGGAGATCCCGTGCAAAAGCGGCGGCGAATCCATGCAGCGTGAACACGCGGCGGGGTTGCACCCGTTCCACATACTGGAGCAGATCGTCATAGTCCGCGTGATCGGAGAGCGGGAAAGCGGCATCCGCCCTGTAGCGAAAGCGCGTCCCCTTGTTGACGGCCCACCCCGTCAGGACGGCGGTGCGCCGTTTCGAAATTCGCTGAATAGCCGGGGAGCGCATTGCGTTTGGCGGACAAATGAACACTTTTCCCTCAAGTGCGCTTCCATCAAATGCGGTATACCCATCCGGAAAGCCATCCCGGTTGACGCGATAGATCTCCGTCATTCGAAAAACCGCGGGATGCAGCGACGGCACGAGTCCTGCCCGGATGAGCGCACAGATGATTTCCTGTGATTTTCCAAGCGAATAGCTGAGCAGGATCGGCACGGCTTTGTCTTCGAGTGCCTGGCGGCAAAAGCAGATGATCTCCGCGAGCACCTCCGCCGTGGGCGGAAACCGGTATTGGGAGAGCCCAAAGGTTGTCTCCATCACAAGCGTGTCCGCATAGCGACATTCCGCGCATTCCGCGGAAAGCCCCGGGCGAAGCTTGAAGTCGCCACTGTACAGAAGAGAACCTGCGTCCGATTCCAGGTGAAACTGCGCCGACCCAAAGATGTGTCCCGCCGGGAGCAAGGTGATCCGCATCCCAGGCCATTCAAAGAGTTGGCCGAACGGCACGATATGTTCGCGCCGTTCCCCATTTCGGTCCGGCAGCCGTTCCCGCATCAGGTGCGCGGTGCCCGGCGAGAGGATCACTTCCTGGTGCCGCCCGATGTGGTCGCTGTGGGCATGCGAAACGAACGCCAGAGGCTGCGCAGTGTGCGGGTCCAGCCACATTCCGTGCGCGGGGAGTTCCACCCCGCCGCGCTGAAATCTGACGTGGACCTGCGTGCTGTTCACGAAGGGAGTATAGCACGGGGGGCATCCGGAATCCTGTCCCGCCCGATTAATTCAATGAGGGCGTTCAATTAACTAGGTCGTAAAAAGCCTCCGCGATTGAACGTTCCTCTTTTTTTTGTGGGGCTGTGGGGTGTCTCCCGAGGCGTTGTAAATATTTTCCCCTATTGGCAACCAGCGCCCGGGAGTTCATAAAACCTTTGCGCATTCACCAAAACGGCCCTAACTAATCCCATGTCCGAAAACAACGAGCCCGAACCCGTATGGGATGAATACGATTGGGAGCGGTTCCTCCAGCAGCAGGATCGCAAGACCGAGCTGTACATGGACCTACTTGAGAAATATATCGATCACCCGGAGCGCGACCAGATCATCGCTCAAGAGATGGGGTGGTCTCATTTCATGCAGCCGGGCGAACCGGATCCGATGGAACTTTCGTTGCAGGAAGAGGACGAACAGGAGGAAGAGTTCGCTGAGGAGCAAGAGGGGGAAGAGGTGGCGGAAAGCTTTGAACTCCACCCCCTTTACCAAGCCAGCTTTGCGCTCACGGTCTGGCTCGACCAGTTGCTTGAGGAAGTGGGCGACGTGGAAAATCTCCCATGCGCCGTGAAACTCGCCACCAATTGCGCGGTCACCAGCGCCAAACTGGCCGCCGCACTCAGCGACGATGACGTGGACGAAATCGGGATGACCATCGCTTACCTCAAGCGGGCGCTCAAGGCGATCACCCAAGCCATCGATGCCAGCCTCCAGTTCGGCCAGGAAGCGCAACTCGATGGCAAAAAACGCGTGGAACTCCACTATCGCCTTTTTGAAGTTCGGGACGGGATCATTTTGCTCATGGGCGAATTCCGCGGCGAATGGCGGCGGCGGTTTGGCAACTAAGAAAGCGGAATCCGGGCGAGGCGCTTGGTGGAGATGTTCCAGCATGGCGGCCTTCGCGCCTTCGGTTGAATGAAATCCCGCTGAAACCGTCCAATCATGCGACAAGACGATGCCGGCCAGCTTGAAGACGCGCGACTCGTCGCTCGGTGTCAGGGGGGTGACATGGCTGCTTTTAACGAATTAGTGACCAAATATCGGAACAAAGTGCACTCAACGATCTTCAGTTTGGCGCGAAGCGAGCAGGATGCCTGGGATTTGTCCCAGGAGACCTTTCTTAAAGCTTGGCGTCACATTGACCGATTTCGCGGGCAATCCTCCGTTTTCACGTGGCTTTACCGGATCGCGACCAACGTGACCATCGACTGGCTGCGCCGCAAACAGATCGAAAGCGGCGTGGAGTTCGACGACACGTTGGGGATGAAAATCGAATCTGGCTCGGCGACGGCGCCGCATCCCGAACAACTTCCGCACGAACGATTGCAACAGGAGGAGGTGCAAGCGAGGATCGATGCCGCGCTGGGCCAGTTGTCCGCTGAGCATCGCGCCATCATCATCCTGCGGGAAGTCGAGGGGCTGCGGTACGAGGAGATCGCGGAAGCGGCCGGGTGCTCGGTCGGAACGGTCATGTCGCGGTTGTTTTACGCCCGGAAGAAACTTCAATCCTTGCTGCGCGATGTTTATGAAGCCATTTGAAACCCGATACACCGAATGGGTGGATGGCTTGATGGCCGAGAGCGAACGGACGGAGTTCGAAGCGGAGCTTGCGCGGCGCGGAGTTGACCTGCCGGAAGCAGAAAGGGATCGGCAGTCAGCCAGGAGGCTGGGAGGGATTTTGCGCGAGCATTTCTCGCAGGCAACAGCCCCGGCTTTAAGTTCCGCCGACTTTTTCAACCATCAGCTCTTCCAGCAGATCGAATCCGAAAACAGCCGGCAGCCTGAACGTATTCCCTCGCTGCCCCTGGGACGTTTGATTTGGGCGGGGCTTTCCTGCTTGGGCGCGGCGGCGCTCTTCGCGGTTTTATTGCTTCCCGCTCGTCAATCCCATACGCCGCAACCGGACTACTTCGCCCAGTTTTTCAATGCCCAGGCGGGCGATCCGAGCATCAGCGCCGTGGCCTTTAACTCGGAAAAAGAAGATGTGGCGGTCCTCTGGCTTGACGGACTGGAATACCTGCCGGAGGAGCCAAGGAAATGAGAGTTCCCAATCAGAGATGGGGAACGAGCGCGTTTAATGCGCGGAGCGCCTTGTGCCGCGCGCCAGCGTCTTTTAGTGCGTGCGGTGCTCTGCCGCTTTGGGTGAAAGCTTTGCTTTTCTTAGCGATCCTCTGCCTGGCTTTTGGCTCCATCGCCAAGGCGGAGGATGTGGTCTGGAGCGGCTTGGTGTACGCCACCAACGAGGAAACGCCGCAGCCCGTGCCCAGGCAACTCGCCGGATTCAGCGAAAAGCTGCGCAACGTGTTCGGCTACAATCAACTGGAACTGCTGAGCGAACACCGAGAAGTGATGGATGACGACAAGGAGCGCTGGCTGCTTCCCGGCAATGGATTTTGCCTCAAAGTGGATACCCGGAAAAATCCGGGGCGGGGTTACCTGATGAACATGCAACTCTTTCAGGACAAAAGGGTGCTCGTTCAAACCGAAGCCCGGCTCGCCCGCAAGTGCCCGATCTTTTTCCGCGGCCCGCTTTGCGCCAACGGGCAACTCATCATCGTGCTCTTAATCGAGTGACGCCGGCTTCCAAGCAGAAACGGGGTGCGCCTGCCGGCATTCCGGACATGTGGTCACCGATGATTGCATGCCGCACTGCGGGCATCCTGCGCTTTCAAAGGCATCGAAGCGCTGATTGCAGCGGGAACAGACCCAGATTGCCGCCTGGATCGGTTGCGCATGACAAGACGGGCAGGCGAACTCTGTATGGCGCGCCATTTTCGCCAACTTCGCCAGGCTTTGGGCTTCTTTAAATCCTCTCCAGCACTGGCTGAGGATGAAGGCCGCCATAATGCCCGTCCACATCGATCTCGCATAAAGAGCGAGTCCAAGGAGGCCGATTGCGCCCACAAGACCGATACCCGCCGCAACGGTTAAGCTGCGGGCGCGGCCAAGCGGAAACCAGAGCAGAGCCCGCAGGATTTGGCCGCCATCGAGCGGATAAATGGGGAGCAGGTTGAAGATGAGCAGGCCAAGATTAATGAGCGTAAGCTGCCCAAGAAAATGAAGTGCCGAGAGCGGCAGAACCATCCCGCCCAGAAAATGATTTCCGAAGCCGATGGCTGCCAGGAGCGCCAAGAGGACGACATTGACCAGCGGCCCGGCGGCGATGCTCCAGAGGACCGCTCCGGGGCGAGGGGGCGGGCTGACGAAGGCCACGCCGCCCAAGGGCCAGAGGACAATTTCGTTGGCGGTTCCGCCCACTTGCCGGCACGCCAGCGAATGGCCAAACTCATGCAACAGCACGATCACAAACAGCGCCAGATATTCGGCGATGTTCCAGCCGAAGGAGCTATATTGCCCGGAGCGTCGGTCCAGTTGATAAGCGGCCACCAAAAACCACGACCAGTGGAGGAAAACGGTGATTCCAAAGACGCGAAAAAGGCGGATTTGCTGGCGCATTGAGGAACCCATAGACGAGATTGTTGGCGTAAACAACCCTTGAATCAGAGAGGCTCCAGGCCTTGAAACGCCTCAATTGCCTTATGCACCGAGGGAAAGAAATTCTTCTCCCCAAGCTCTCGCGTTACCCCGCTGCGCTCGAGGATTTCCCTCAACGGTCGATTGGCTCGGGCAATCTTGAGTTCCACTCCCTTTCGATGAAGCTCTTTCATCAAGATGCGGAGCGATTCAGCGGCCGTGACGTCAATATCCGTAATGGCCTGGGCGTCCAGCAAAAACCAGCGAACCCGCGTCGGGCTATTGGCGACCAGTTGGCGAACGTGCTCCACGAAATGCTCCGCGTTGGAAAAGAGCAGGGGAGCGTAGAACCGGTAGGCGATCAGGCCGGGTACGGTCTGGCCGGTTGGGTTCTCGCCGATGTCATGGAAGCCATGGCTCGGAATCGGCTGCAACACGGCATCCATTGGGCGCGAGATCCGATTGATCAGTCCGACCAGAGAGATCACCACGCCAAAAAGAATTCCGGGAATCACCCCGGCTGCGAGCACCCCGGCCGTGGTGATCGCCGCCAGGAGGCCGGAGCGCGGATAGCACCCGTAGATTCGCCGCATCACGTCGAATTCGACCAGGCTGAACCCGGCGTAAATCAAAATCGCGGCCAGGGCGACTTTCGGCAGGGAAGCGATCATTGGCGTGAGAAACAGGATGAACAAAGCCAAAGCGCCAGCCGCCACAAAGCTCACCAGTTGAGTCTTGCCGCCGAAGGCATCGTTGATGGTTGTGCGCGACTGGCTGCCGGTTACGGAAAAGCCTTGGAATAGCCCCGTGACAACGTCGGCCCAGCCCAGGGCCACCAACTCCTGCGTGGCGTCCACCTTATACTGATTCTTTGCGCCAAACGCGCGCGCCAGCAAGATGCACTCCGTGTAAGTCAACAAGGCGATGCCCAACGCCGCGGGCAGCAACCCATGGATGTCCCTCAGGCTGACCTCCGGGATCGAAAATGCAGGCAACCCGCCCTTAAAAGAGCCAACCACCGCCACCCCCTCCGCCCGCAGGCCCATTGCCCACGATACGCCGAGCGCCACCGCGCAGGCAACCAGCGCTCCCGGCATCTTTGGAGCCACCCGTCGCAGCAGATTGAGAAGGCAAAGGAGCAGGATGCCGAGCAGCAGCGTTGGGCGGTTCGTCTGGGAGAGTTTTCCTGCCAATTCAGAGAGCAGCGGGAAGAACTCGGTGTGGTGAATTGGAACTCCAAAAAGCGTGCCCAACTGCGACGACATCAGGATGAGTGCCGCGCCGGTCATGTAGCCCACCAAAACGGGTTTCGAGAGAAAGTCCGCAGCCGCTCCGAACTTGGCCCGTGCGCCGAGCAGCAGCAGAATGCCGCTCAACAATGCGATGATCGCCGCCAGCACGGCGGCGCGGCCGGGGTCGCCTCCAGCCAGCGGGCCCACCGCGCTGGCGATGAGCAAAGAAATGGCGATGTCCGGACCGACGATCACCTGGCGCGAACTCCCAAGCAGCGGATATACGAGCAGCGGCACCAGCGCCGCGTAAAGCCCGTATTCCGGCGGGATTCCGATCAGCCCGGCATAGGCGATCACCGAAGGGATCATCACCACCGTCACGCTGACCCCCGCCAGGATATCCGAAGCCAGCCATCGCCGCCGATACCCCCGAAACAGCGCGAGCCCCGGGAAGAGTCGGGTCAGTTTGATGGACATGGGCTAGTTCTTGGAGGTTAGGTTCGGTCTTGTTTTTCCCGCTTCCCGATCAGCCGGGGCAAGCGCTGGGACGAGAAGTTCGTGAATGGGCCAACTTTTTGCTTGTTGGGCGTCAAAAGTGTTTGCCCCTCGGGCTTTTCCTTGTGCTTGTCGTTGAGCCGGAAGGACATAGCCCCCAAAACCACGTCAAGACACTGGGCGAGCACGTGGTCGTGAGACCGAATTTCGGCGATGTCTTCGTCGCGAATGGTCAAACCGGCGCGGCGAAATTCCGTATTGTCTCTAAGGCCAAGGATGAAGCCCTTGAATTGTGTAGTCGCCTCCTTGGTTTCGGGGAATTCGTCGGAAAAAAGCTTTAAGCGCACAGGATGCCCTGCCGGTGGATGGAAGGAAAGCCCGAAGACGTGTTTGATGAATTGATAGTAGAGGCGGAAGTATGCGCCTTCGATCTGGTCTTGATCCAAGCCGATTGGGAAATGGGCATTTTGGCGAAACATGATGCGAACGCGAATATAACCCTCCCGCATCTCTGAGAAAAAGACACTGATCAATTCCTCATATTTGGCGAGGTAGGGCGCGGAAACCTTGGACCATTTCACTTCTCCCAATAGATTGAGTCGCTGTTTCTTCGCATTCAACCGGGCCGTAACCCGCTCATACTGTGAGGCTCCCACGAGAACTCCGCCATAGAAGTTGGAATAATATTCCCCCGAGGAGTCCGACTCGTCACAAAAGATGATGTATTCTTTCTCCGGCATTCTCAGGCGACATTTCTTGATTGGCAAAACCATCTATTGAGTGCTTTGGGGAATGGATGGGGTTCGATCCAGTATCGCCGGAGATGTTGACGGGCGTTGGCCGCACTTTTCATCGAAACCTGGTCGGAGATCCAGTGCATCTTCATGGTGGCGTTCTCGCAGATCACGGTCGCAATGGCAATCTTTCGTGCGCAGAAAAGGTTGCGATGGGCTCTATACACTTCAAGCGGACCCGACGACTCACGAGTTAAAGCAAGCCGCTTGAGCGGCTCACTTTGACAAAGGCACCGGTTTTGCCGCCCCTCCTCATTGTGTTCAATTTTTGATGTTGACTTGAACTGTCCTTTTAAACAAAATTATTGAAAAGCTGTAAAAAGAGCCCATTAAAGAGTGATTGCATCTAATATTTTACAAAACCGCGTCGGGGTTGGGATCGCAGCGCTTCTGCTTTGTTCCTGCGCGACGGATGTAGCCAATCGTTACTATTCATCCGAACGATTTCCGGCTAGGAATCCAAAAGATGTCGAAATCCTATTTCGCCAGCCAACCCAAAAATTTGATGCGATTGCTGACCTGCAATCTCGGAATGAATCACCCCGTGGAATGCGAAACCGTGCCGCAAAGATTGGGGCCGATGCCGTAATTGTTACCCCTTTGGGAGGTTACTATAGTCTAGGCGATGAATGGGCGGGTGCGGACTCGATGTCCGGCACATATACACGCCTTGTCGGAACAGCAATCAAATACAAACCATGAAAATTCGAATTCTAAGAGCCATTGCCGGGCTTGCACTCATCATTACGATCACCAGTTGCGCAACAGTGGACGTCACTAAAACCGCCAAGGGCTATTTTCCCCCTACCAACCCTAATGACGTCGAAATTCTCTACACTATCCCTGCTCGCAGATACAAAGAGCTTGGATCGGTTTCTACCTCTGGCCACGACATGCACGAGGAAGCAAAGATGCACAATGCTATTCGTACGAAAACCGCTCAAATGGGCGCTACCGCTGTGATTCTCCAGAATCAAGGCATCGTACCTGATGGTTTCGGGGGCGGAAAACGATGGGCGACTGGCGTTGCAGTCCGATACGAATAAGCCTCCTCTATTGAAGATCTGAGGCTCATTCCCAATCTCTCTCGGTTGGGAATGAGCGCGCAAAGGTCGCCAGTCGGGATAAAAGGGCTCCCTTTTCGTGACTTTGTTGACCTTCTTTCTCCGTCACGCGTTTCAATTTTCCTTTTCGGTTCTTGGCTATGGCAGGGGTTCTGACGGATATTGCGCCATTCCCATGACTCGCCAGTACACGCTTCATCCTCGCCCGGTTGCTACTCTGCGGATCGACTACGCCGCGGAACTCAACCCGCAGCAGTTGGCTGCCGTGCAGGCGCCGGATGGCCCCGCGCTCGTTATCGCGGGGGCGGGCAGCGGCAAGACCCGCACGCTGACTTACCGGGTGGCGTATTTGCTGGAGAAGGGCGTTTCGCCCTCGAACATCCTCCTGCTCACGTTCACCAATAAAGCCGCCCGCGAAATGCTGGAGCGCGTGGAGGCTCTGCTGCCCGACCGCACGGCGGGATTGTGGGGCGGCACTTTCCATTCCGTGGGAAATCGCATTCTTCGGCGGCACGCGGAGGCGGCCGGGTTCCGATCCGGCTTCTCGATCATGGACCGGGAGGACCAGGAGGATCTGCTCGAATCCGTGATTGCCTCTTCCGGAGTCAATCCCAAGGACAAGAGTTTCCCGAAAAGCGCGGTGGTCGGCGATATCCTCAGCTACGCGCTGAATACCGGCAAGAGCATCGAGGCGGTGCTGGATGAGAAATACGACTATTTCATGTCCTATCTTGAGCAGATCGCGGGGATGCGCAGTCGGTATGAAGCCCGGAAGAAATCCGCCAACGTGGTCGATTTTGACGACTTGCTCGAAAAGCCGCTCAAGCTTTTGGAAGCCAACGAAGAGATCGCCCGGTATTACCAGGAACAATTTCAATACATCCTCGTTGACGAATACCAGGACACCAACCAGATCCAGGCGGCTTTCATCGATGTCCTTGCGCGCAAGCATCGCAATGTGATGGTGGTCGGCGACGATGCCCAGTCGATCTATTCCTGGCGCGGCGCCAATTTTCAAAACATCCTGCAATTCCCGAAACGCTATCGGGGCGCGACGGTGTACAAGATCGAGACGAACTACCGGAGCATCCCCGAGGTCCTGAACCTGGCCAACGCCGCGATCGCCGCCAACACCGAGCAGTTTCCGAAGGAACTCCAGGCGTTCCGGGAAAACTCGGGCGTTAAGCCCGCGCTGGTGCCGTTGGAAAATTCCAACATCCAGGCGCGCTTTGTGGCGCAACGCATTCAGGAACTGCACGACGACGGGATCGACCTGCGCGAAATCGCGGTGCTCTACCGCGCTCACTTTCATTCCATGGAATTGCAGATGGAACTGACCCGGCAGGGCGTTCCGTTTGCGATCACCAGCGGTCTGCGGTTCTTCGAGCAGGCGCACATTAAAGACGTGGCGACGTTCCTTAAATTTGTGGTGAATCCGTTCGACGAAGTCGCCTTCAAGCGGATGGTGCGGCTCCTGCCCGGGGTTGGGGCGCGCTCTGCCGGGCAACTCTGGCAAGCGGTCGAGAAATCGGTTCAGGCGGGGGCGGAGCGCTCGGCCGACAACGACGGGCGGACTCCGATTGTCCCCTCGTATTGCGACCTGTTGTTGCCGCTCAAGGTTCCAGCCAAATCCAGGAAAGCCTGGGAACAGCTCGCCTACACTTTGGACGAAATCGCTCCCGGCGGCGATCCGGTCCCGCCCGCGAAAGCGATCGAGAGCATTATCGAAGCCGTCTATGACGAGTATATGCGGGCGAAGTTTCCCAACTACGACGCCCGGCGCGAAGACTTGAACACGCTCAGCAATTACGGCGGGCAGTTTCTGGATGTCGCCTCGTTCCTGGATCAGCTTGCCCTCATGAGCAGCGTCGATAACGAGCTGGGGGAACCCGAGGACGAGCAGGGGAACGTCACCCTTTCCAGTGTTCATCAGGCCAAGGGGCTGGAGTGGCGCGTGGTGTTTGTCATTTGGATGTGCGACGGCTCGTTCCCCAGCGGGCGCTCGCTGGAAAGCCCGAGTGCGATCGAGGAAGAGCGCCGGCTTTTTTACGTGGCCGTCACGCGCGCGAAGGACGCCCTTTATCTGACCTATCCGCTGATGCGTTCGAATGCCAGTTATGGGGATATGGTCCAGCGGCAATCGCGTTTCCTCGAAGAAATCCCGAAGGCCCGGCTGGAGCATTGGCAGGTGGGGTGAGGGGGGCACCCACACGGAGGAGCGGCTGGAAGCCGCTTCTACAGTAGAAGCGGCATCCTTTCCCTCGTTACGAAGTTTTACTTCGTAATGCCTTGTCTTCGAAGTTGCACTTCGCAGACCTCCGTAGGCAGGGAGGCCACGGCCATTCTCCCGGCCTTCGAGGGTGCATTTGTAAGGATGGAGTCGGTTCCTGCGGCCACCGCCGCGAAGTGCAACTTCGCTCCCAAGTGCAACTTGGGAACGAGCGCGCGTTAGGCTTTACCGGGCGCGTAAAAGATCGACAGCACCCGCTCGCCCGGAGTAAACAACTGGGAGGATGACTACCGCCGACTGGTATGCCGCATGGTTGCCCGAGCCTCTCGGCGGGTTTCGAGAGGAGAGCTTTCCGTTTCCCACAAATCCGCCTTCCGAATTGGAAATACAAGCCCGCTGGTTTTCCGGCGAGTTCGGCTCCACCTTTTTCACCCTGACCGGCGACACGGTCGAGATCGTTCAGTTTGGCGAGTGGAACCGGGAAGCGGGACCCGATTTCCGCGAAGCCGCAGTCTCCATCAACGGCGCTCCTGCGGTGCGGGGGTGCATCGAACTCGATCCCGACGTTCGCGACTGGGAGCGCCACGGGCATGCGGTCAATCCGGCTTACTGCAACGTGATCCTTCACGTTTTTTTTAGCGCAGGCAAAAGCGATTTCTTCACGCAGACCGCCATGGGCGGTGCGGTTCCCCAGGTCCGGCTCGATCTTGCGCGGCTCGACCGCACCTCGCTCAACCCTGTTCCCGCAGCGAAGCTGGGCCGATGCTCGGGGCCGCTGGCAACGATGGAGCCCTGCCAGATTTCCGGGTTGCTCGCCGCAGCCGCCCATTACCGGATGCGCCGGAAAGCGCAGCGAATCGCCCAAGCCGTCGAGGTTCATGGGGAAACCGAAGCCCCTTATGAGTTCATCGCCGAGACGCTTGGGTATAAGGCGAACAAGCTGCCCTTCAGGCTGCTCGCCCAGCGATTTCCCGTCGGGCGGTTGCGAAAGAATAGGACGGAGTTGGAAGCGGTGCTGTTTGGAGCGAGCGGCTTCCTGAATGCGGCAGATATGCACGACGTTCGACTCGACACCAAAGGGTACCTGCGGAGCCTTTGGGAGAACTGGTGGCCTCGGCGAGCCGAGTATGGCAATCTGGTTCTTCCGGCTAAGATGTGGAAATGCGGTGGGGTGCGTCCGATGAACCATCCGCACCGTCGCGTCGGCGCGCTCGCCGAGCTTGCGCGGCGCTGGCCCAAAGCGAGGGAGATTCTGCGCTCGGCGGACCCGGTGCTCATCCACCGGTTTTTCGCGAGTCTCAGCCATGAATACTGGGACCATCACTATACCTTGACCTCGGCAGCTTCCCCGGCCCCGATGGCCTTGGTCGGGCCGGAACGGGTGAACGCCATCCTGGTCAACGTGGTTTTGCCCATGGCTTTGCGCGAGCATCCGGCCAGTTTCGAAAAGCTCCAGGCGCTCGCCGCCCCGGACTTCAATCTTCGGGTGAAAACCGCAGCGCTCCGGCTATTCGCGACCGACGCCAAGCGCGTCCCACTCCTGCGAACGGCCATCAACCAGCAGGGCCTGTTGCAAATCTACGATGATTTTTGCTGTCACGACGTCTCGGGCTGCCTCAACTGCAAACTCCCCGAGCAGCTCTTGCAATGGCGTCCCATGCCGGTGGCGCTCCCTTCGGGAGGGGTGCCGGAAAGCTAGAACTGCATGTTAGTGGGCGAAGTAGAATCGGTGGCCATCCACATTTGTGGCCAACTCCGAGTCGGACGGATACGGCGTCAGCGGATAAACGCTATCGCTCCCAAGGCCTCCCTTTACAACCGTGTCCGCGTTTCCGCTGTAAACGACATATTGCCCGGCAACAGCGTTGCTGCCGGAGTAATTCAGGAAATTTTGGTTGGTGGCCAGGATTGCCCTTACGGCGGAAACCCGGGGAGCGGCACCGCTGGCCAGGATCAAGTCGCCCCCGGTTGAAGCAAGGATCACCTTGCCGGAAGCGGACACGACCGCGCCTGATACCGTCAGATCGCCCACGTTGTTTCTGATGTCGATGTTTCCAGGCGCACTCACATTGAGGAGGTTGGAAAGGGCGTTATCGGCCCTTGATAGGGCGATGGAGCCATAGCGTCCCGTTATGGCGAGCGACGCGGTGCCGTTCACTCTCAGGCTGCCGCTCTGAGTGAGATTCCGAACAGAGTTCACGCTAAGATTCCCGGACACCGTCGAATCTCCGAAAGCGGTGCTTCCGTTGGAATTTACGGTGAGATTTCCGCTAATGTTAGAGGCTCCCAAAGTGGCGTTTGCGCCGGAGGTCACGGTGAGGTTGCCGCCGATGTCCGAAGTTCCCAAAGTGATGTTTCCCTTTGAGGTCACGGTGAAATTGCCGCCGATATTCGAGGTTCCCGATGTGATGCTGCCGGTGGAATTGACAGTGAGGTTGCCGCCCAAAGTCATCGTTCCCAACACCGTGTTCGTGCCATTGACCAAGAGCACTTCCCCGGAGTGGGCCGGATCGAAGGAAACGGCGCCGCCAAACTGGTTGGCAGTCGCAGCCAGGGTGATCGAGCCATCGGATATGAAACGGGATGTCCCGGCTATCTTCAGCGTTCCTGCCGAGGAAGCGGTGGTGATCGAGGCCGTTGAATTGACCGTCAAATTCCCGGAGATGGTGGAGGTCCCCAAAATTGTATCGTTGTTCTCGAACACAGTGGCATTGCGCCCGATCAGACGCAAAACGCCGAGATTGTTTTGAGTGGCATTCAGGAGAATGTCCAAGCCCGCCATATTGAAGGTTGTCAGGCCGGAAACATTCCAAGGGGAGGTTGCGCCTTGTGTGAACCCGCTCGAAAGGCTGGTGAGAGTGAGCGCCGCCAGAGGGCTGTCCGAAGTGCCCACAGCGCTCCTGAACGAGATGGCTCCGTTGGTTGCGGTCAGTGTCAAGGCGCGGCTGTCGCTGCCATTGGAAACCGTGCCTTGGAATGAAATAGCCCCGCCCGCTTTGAGGGTCGGATTCACAAAGAGCTTTACGGGATTGCCAAAGGTGAAATTACCGCTCGTCAAGAGCGTGGTCGCGTAAAGAGCAGTAGTCCCGGTCGTGCTGGTGGTGATGGAGCCGGCCGCGATAACCTTGCGGAAGGCGATGGTTCCTAATGAAGAGAGAGTCATATCTCCGCTCACTTTGCAGGCCCCAAGGTCGAGATCGCCATCCTCGTTAATCGTGGCGTTTGCCGCGGTAACTGCGAGCGTTCCGAAATTGTTATGCGCGCCCAGCAGAATATTCTGTCCTGGAGCATTGAGCGTGGTGTTTCCTGACACATTCCAGCTCCCCGTTTGGGTCAGATCGGATTGCAGGCTGGTCAGGGTGAGAGTCGAGAGCGGGCCGCCCCCTGCTGTTCCAGATGTGCCGACGGTGCTTGCAAAACTGATCTGTCCGTTGGTTGAGGTAACCGCTAAAGAGCGTTTGCTCGAACCGTTTGAAACCGTATCGGCGAAACTGACCGATTCGCCGGCTTTGATGATGGCACTGCCCATGAGCTTGACGGCGTTCCCGAACGAAACCGAGTCACTGGCAATCAGGGTCGAGTAAAGCGCCGTCGCCCCCCCGGAGCGGGTGGTCAGAGAGGTCAAGTTGAGTTTGCTTTGGAGAATGGCGGTGCCGGAGCTCTGAAGATCCAAGGCCAGCGGAGTTGTTGCTCCGACCGTCCCTTTAAAGAGAATGTTTCCGGTGCCCGAATGCACGGTCAGCGAGTTGCCGGAGTCCGCGCCATCTATCGAAGAGGCAAACGTGATGGGTCCGCCGTTGGAAGAAAGGGAAGCGTCCGGTCCGGTCGACAAGGTTTTGAGCGTAAGAGCCCCGCCATGGGTGACAAGGCCTGCGTTGAGTTCGTTTGTAACTCCCGACAGGGTGAGAGAGGCATTGGGCCCAGTCGTTTCAACAGGAGCACCGATGACCACGCGGCTGCCAACTCCAGTCGTCGTAAGCGTCAATGAGTAAGGAACGCTCACGGCATCCTGAACAGTGACCGTGCCGTTGTTGCACCCGATTGTTAAACTGCTTACGCTTCCCGTGGCGAAAGCCTGGAGCGTTGCATCCGTGATCCTCATGACGCCGGGACCGCCCGGGCCTGCGCCTCCCACCACCACTTGAGTCGAGGATCCAGGTGTCAGGCTGATCGTTCCTGCGGCGTTGACCGCTCCGTTGAAGCTTAGGCTGTCCGCGCTTGTGCGAAAGCCGCCCGAACTGATCGTGAGCGGGCCATTAAACACCACCGAAGGGGCGTATGCCCCCAGAGTCGCTCCGGACTTCGCCATGACCGCCCCGTTGAAGGTGAGCGTGCCCGCTGTGGAGATAAACCGGCCGCCACCAATGCGCGTGAGCGTCCCGCTCGTGGTATAAGTTTGGTCGCCGATGGTTCGGATATCGGGCTGCAGATCGATCTGGTCGGCAGTTAATGTAAGCGATTTCAACACTTGGTAGCCGCCGATGCTGCCCCAGGTCAGATTCTTTGAGCCCCCGTTAAACGTGATGCGGCTCCCGTCGGCCACCATGCTCAGGTCGTTGGTTCCGCTAATCGTGCCGCGTTGGATGATGTTTCCCCCGGAAACGATCGAGATTGGGTTCGATCCGGTGAGCCACACGTTGCCGTCGAAGGTGACGATTCCCCCGGTGCCGCTCGTGGTAATCATGGGGGTCGGGTCAGCGCCCTCGGGGACCTCGGCCTTGAAGGCGATGTCCTTTGAAACGAGCGAAACGGCTCCATTCGTCGCCGTGATCGGGCCGCAAATGAAGGTTGTCCCCGTGCCCCCGGAAACATTGAGCGAATCCGCGTTCATCGAGCTCGAACCTGAAATGACGACATCGTGGGGCGTTGTGATCGCCACCGCCTTGAGAGCCGTGTTGCTGCCTACAGGGAGGTTGAACGACACATCGTTTCCAGAGGCGTTTATCGTGAGTCGCTTGGCTCCATCGAGTGTGCTTTGGAACGCGACCCCGCCGGTGAAGAGGGCGTCTCCCTGAAGGATTGTCGGGCCCCCGAACCGGGTCGTTCCGGTTGCGTAGAGCAGTCCGGCCATCCGGATCGCGCTTCCGGCGGGAGCGGCGTCGTTGTTATTGAGGAAAGTGCTCCCCTCCGTCACGATTTGCGGATTGAACGTCGGACGAAACGCCGCTGCATCAATCACGATGCTGTCAACAATGCCACCTGTGGAGATCAAATCCGAACCATTGATTGCCACGTCGCCGACGCTGGTGATCTGGCCCCAGGGCGCAATGCGGACCCCGCCCGCCCCGGTTCCCTGGGAGTCGGCTGTCAACGTGACCCGCCCGGTCAGATTCTGCAGCGCGCCGTTGAGGAGAATGTCGCCAGAACTTTGAATGGATACGTCCCCGCCGGTTTCCGAAAGGCTTCCAATCGTCATCGAAGAAGCCCCATTGGAAATAGCGATACTTCCACCGTTGTTCGTGCCGGTTACTGCCGCGAAATTGTTCGCCGCATCGGTCAGAGCCGCGCCGAGGGAGGAGGAAAAGACCAGCGTGCCAGTGGTGGCAATCGCCCCCGCGGTAACGGTCGAGCCCGCCTTCAAGGTAATCGGGCCGGGACCGTTTGTGGTGAGGTTGCCTGTGGTCACTGAGTCGTGAGTCGAAGTGACGGCAATTGGCGCGCCATAGGTGGTCACGGAACGGACCGATACCGAATTGTGCCCGACAAGCGTCACCCCGGCGCTTCCCGGGCCGCCTTCGGTTCCTGAAACACCAGTTGTTTCCAAGTTGCCCAGATTTAGCGATCCGGTATCCGCGCGGAAAGTGATCCCGCCGCCTTCGGTCTGGAGCGTGTCGCTAAGATTATGGAACGCGATGTCGCCATCCAACGAGTGAAAAGTCAGGCTGTAGGTGCTTAGGTGTAGAGCGATTGTACCCGTGCTCATATCTTGAATCGTAATATCCTTCTGAGCTTCCAGAACAACATTGGCCGTCGCTCCGATGCTGTCGATCTGGCCCCAACTGATCGTCATTCCCGAAGGAGTGTCGCCGGCATGAATTTCATTTGTCCCGCTGAGCAGCGTGTCCCCGTTTCCTGTGTCTTCGATTATATCAATGCTATCCGGGTCCATCAGGAGGGTTCCCTTTGCCCCGGCGACGGCGGACAGATTGGCGATCCCTCTGAAATCCAGTGAATGTTTCCCTGAAACCTCGGCTAACCCGCCGTTTCCGCCGCTCGCCCCGCCCCGTGCGCTGAGCGTTCCGTAAAAACGGGTGGCGTCATTCGCCCAGAGCACCACTTTGCCGCCGTTGCCGGATGCGGTTGCATCCGCGGTGATTCGCGCGTTTTGCCCGACGAACGTATTCAGGGCATTGCGAACGGCTGGATTTGCCCCGTGCAGGTCGCCGCCGATCAAGGCCGTGCCACCGCCCAGGAAACCCGATACGTTCACCTGGGCTTGGTCGATCAAAGCCAGCGAGTCCCCTAAAACTTGCACGTCTCCACCTTTGCCGATTTGGCTCGATGCATCGATCTGGCCGGAAACAGTCACGCTGCCGCCCGCGCCGCCATCGATCCTGACCGCGCCACCGTTTCGCGCCGTGATCGATCCGCTATGGCGGATAGCACCGCCCGCGCTGGTCAAAAGAACCCTTCCGCCACGAGTCGCCGCCCCCGTTGCCCTCACGATGCCGCTGTTATTGATCGCCAGGGCGTAAAGATTGCCGTGCGCCTTGAGTTCGGCCTGCACCGCTTCCACTACCCCCGAATTTGTCACGCCGCCGCCTGCCACTCCCGTGGGGCGGACTGCGACTCGTTCGTCTCCGGCTTGCTTCAGCAGGATCTCGCTTCCTGCCGCCAGTCCCACGGCCCCTGCACCGGCGTTAAGCGAACCGGAATTCTCAACGGTGCCGCCAAACAGGAGGATGTCCCCGCCAACCGCATGGATTATGCCTCGATTGATCACCGCCGCCGTGCTCGAGCCCGAGAAAGCAAGGTCGTTCCCGCTCAGGAACTGGCGGTCTGTCACGTCCAGAGTGGAGGCGAGGAACCCGGCGGTATCGATGCGTCCGCTGGCCCCCACTAGCACCCCGTTCGGATTGATCAGGTAGATTCGTCCGTTCGCCTCCAGGTTTCCATAGATTGCGGACGGATTGCCCGATACCACACGGCTGAGGAACACGGAATCGGACGAGGGCTGCTGAAAGCGGGTGGTTTCCCCGGCGTTAATGGAGAATCCCTGCCAGTTCACAATCGCCCGGTCGTTGGGGGTCGCGACCCGGAGCGTTGAGCCAGTGCGGTTGAACGAAACATTGCCAGCAACGACAGATTCACCATAGGGATTGGCAAACCCGCCGGGAGCCATTGCCGCCGAGATAAGGACCAAGGCGACTAAGGGGCTGCGAAACAGGGGCTTCCGCAGATAAAAATACGTCCGCATCTTTGAATTTATATCTGGAAATCCCGCTCAGGGTCAAGATTTGAGCAGGGCAAACGCATCAAATTTTGGACGACTCCTTCTTCAACGCTGAAGGCGCCCCATACCAGCCTTGGGCAACGCCCAAGGTTAATCCACATTGAGGAGCTAGGGCTGAAGGCCCGCGCCAATCTGGCAATTATGCGTGGAAATGGCACGGGCCTTCAGCCCTGGGTCCTCTTTACGTTCAAACCTGGGGCGCTGCCCCAGCAATTGTGTTCACGAGGCAAGGGAAAAGTCAGGATTT
>JBAXSN010000035.1:0-23347 GCA_037130675.1 Verrucomicrobiota bacterium | reverse complement strand
ATGAGTGTCCGCTTTGCGTCTTCCAGATGCGCCTGCTGACTTGGCTTGACTGGTTTAACTCGGTCGAGATGCTGCCGCTTTCAGATCCCCGTGTCGCGGCCGTCGCCCCGGAGTTATCGCGCGAGCAACTCCTCGAAGCGATCCACTGCGTGGCAAACAATGGGAAGATTTACCGGGGAGCACGCTGCTTCCGGTTTCTCGGAATGCGGCTCCCGCTGCTCTCTCCGCTCGCCCTTTTCCTGTGGATCCCCGGCGTGATCCAAATCGCGGAGATCATCTACCGCTGGGTGAGCCGGAACCGGCATTTGCTAAGCCGGCTTTTCGGCTGCCGCGAAGCCTGCGCGATCCTGCCGGCCCGGCGGAAAATGCGCTGAGGATGGACTACATGGACAGAATGGACTCGATCGACTGAGCTTTCGTCCATCTCGTCCATTCCGCCTAAATCAGGCTGAGATTGTCGATATAGCAGTCTTCAAATCCCGGGTCGCGGTTCAGCTCGATAATCTCGGCCCGGGTCCGGATTCGGTCCAACTCCTCGATCACCGTCCGGTCGAGCATCGCCAAATACGCGCCCCCGAGCGAGGTGTTGCCAACGGCTTCCACCTGTTCCGGAACAAATCCAGGAAGCAGACCGCACCCGATCGCGTGCGCAACGTCCAGGTGCATGCCAAATCCACCCGCTAGATAAACTTTCCGCACGTCTGCCGCAGGCAAGCCTTCCTGACTGAGCAAAATCTGGATTCCCGCTCCGATGGCCGCTTTGGCTTGCAACAGCGCCGCAATGTCTGGCTCGCTGATCCGGGTCGGATTGCCCCCGCCGCAGAGCAGCATGGCGCGGCCGTTCTCCGTCTCGCAGAATTGCTCCGGGTTCGCTACGACAACGTCCGAATCGAATCGACCGCTTCCGGTGAGGACCCCTGCGCCGCGGGCTTGCGCGAGAAAGTCGATATAGGCCGACCCGCAAATCCCCGGCGACGAAGTCAGCGGACCGTCGCCGATGGTTTTCAAGGTGGTGCAGACCCGACTCTCGGCGCTTCTGGAAATAGTGACGCCTTCGATCGCGCCTTCCGTCGCTCGCATTCCGCAGCTCAGCCCGGAGCCTTCGAAGGCCGGTCCGGCCGCTGTGGCGCAGGCGTAAAGGCGGTCGCCTTTGACCAGGACGATCTCGCCATTCGTGCCGACATCGACAAAGAGCGTGGGCTCGGATTCGTAATGGAGGCCGGTGGCGAAGACGCCTGCCGCAATGTCAGCGCCGACATAAGCAGCGAAACCGGGAAGGGTGTGGACCGGCATCTCCGGGATCTCGCACAGCCCGATATCCCCGGCGCTCCGGACTTGGTGGCCGATAAACCGGGGAGTGAACGGCGCGATGCCCATCGGAGTGGGATCGATTCCGAAAAGCAGGTGCAGCATCGTGGAATTTCCGGCGATGGACAAGCCGCCCACCCGTTCGATGGCGATCCCCGCCTTTGCGCAGGCCATCTTTGCCAGCGGCAGGATCGTGTCGCGGCAGATCGCTTGTTGCATCTGCGCGAGCATGCTGGGCTGCGAAGCGCACAAATCGATGCGAGCCAGCACATCGTCGCCCAGCCGGATCTGCTGATTGAAGTCGCTGGCGCGCGCCAGAATCCGCCCGGTGGCCAGTTCCGCAAGCAGGACGACCACGGTGGTCGTGCCGATGTCGATGGCCAGGCCGAACTCGCCGGGAAAGAGCGGTTCCTCGCCGACCGGAACCCTGATTTCGAAATCGTCCGCGACCGAGGGCTTGTGGGCCAGAAGCGAACGACTCGGAATGGTGATTGATGCTTCAGTATTCGGAATCCAATCCACCAGGCACGAGAGCACCTCGCCGGGCGCGCTTATGATTTCGCCCGTGTGGGAATGCCGCAGTTGGCCGCTGTCGAGTCGCACCGCACACCCCTTGCACAGCCCGCGTTTGCAGCAGCGGGTGTTCAGCGCCAGGCCATGGCGCGCCAGCAGATCGGCCAACGAAGGCGGGTCCGTGTGAAGGTCCGCGTGAATGGACTGCTGCCCGTGAAGCGTGGTGATAATCATGGCTGAATTTCGTCGAACCCAAACTCCGAAGCTGCAACCGTTCGATGGCAAGGCCGAGAATGGAGGGTGGGCATTCCGCCGAGTGTTTTCGGCTTGGTTTTTGCTGAGGACCAAAGGTCCGCCCCATCCCAGCCTGGGGCATCGCCCCAGGTAAATCCGCAAAGCGAATCAGGGCTGAAAACCCGCACTATTCGAGGTGAGATGCGATGGTTCGGGCCTTCAGCCCTGAATCTTTCTAAATTGAAAACCTGGGGCGATGCCCCAGGCTGGGATGGGGTCGCGCCGTTGGCGCTGAAAATACACTTTTGTGAATAGGAAATCTGCATCTGCGCTAAACCGTGTTCATCTGCGGTTCGCTTCTTCTGCGGCTTTCGCGCCGCAGCAGTGCCCGCACGGTGTGGCACCGAGAATGGAGTCATCCACAGTGAAGCGAATGGTTTCGCCCGGTTGCAGCACGAGAAAGCGTTCGGCATCCCAGGAGCCTGCGAGCAAGTCCCGGAGCAATCGCGGATCGCCCTGTTGCTCGTCGAAACTCCACCCCAGCCAGTCGGCGCATTGTTTCGTATAAACCTTGTCCGCATCGGTTGCCGCGACGCCAAGATCGACAAAGGTCGCCTGATCGTACGCCCTCAGCCAGTCCTGCTCCATCTCCATCAGGTAATCGGCGTTTTCCTCCCCGTACTTCTCGACGTAGTTGCGCCGAAGGCTTTCGACCCGCTCCTGGCCCGGTGGGACATGGCAGCGGTTCCAGCCGGCGCTGTACCAATAAGTGCCGGGATATTTGCTGATGTATTCCGCGTAGCGCTCCTTGGAGCCGAGCAACAGAGTAAGGCAATCATGCGCCCTTGTCACCGCGAGCGTGCAGCGCTTGGTGCCGATCCCCTCGATGCCGCGACTGCACAGCCCGTACACCAAAACGATCTGGTCTATCGCCGGATTGTTTTCCGTCGCGGTGATGGCGGCCTGTAACCGCTCCCGCAAGAGATCCGGCGTATTGTGCAGCCCCTGTTCGATGATCTCGATCAGCTTCACCTGCGGGAGATCCCGGCAGAAGTGCCGCACTTCGTCGGTCAATACATCGCAAGTGAGGACGGCTATATTCATGAGCTTTGGGGGAACATGCCGGGTTCCGGCAGCGTTGGCCAGCCAGGATTAAGGCTAACCTGAAATCCGGAAATGGACAGAATGGACAGAATGGACGAAGCGGCTGTCCACAACGTCCATCTAGTCCACAAAGTCCACCGCGGTGCCTCCGGGGCTACTCTGCCAGGAACGCTTCCACCTTTGCTTTGATGGTCTGTTCGGAGCCGGGCACGCTGAGCACATCGCACTCACTGCCGAGGATGAACGGGTGTCCGGTCGCCTTCATGCGTTCATTCAGTTCGCTCGCGAGCCGCTTCACATCCGCTACACTCACCAGCGAATCGGAGTAAAACTTCTTGGTCGGAAGATTGCCGTAGAGCACCGTTGATTTTGGCACCAGCGCGGCGTCTTCCCAGAGCAGTCGTGAACTGCCAAGGCTCATCATCGCGGGATCGAGCGTGGCAAAGCGGCGCACCATTTCGTCTTCCAGCTCCCCGCAGTCATGAAAAATGAGATCCACGCCGCTGGCTTCCAGCAGGGCTCTTATGCGCCGGTTGGGCTCCATGACATAGCGATCGAAGACCTCGTAGCTCTCCGCCAGTTGGTTGGGCGAGAAATAGACTTTGTTTGCCGCCGGTTCACACAGAATGATCGCCTTCGCTCCGGCGGTAATCTGCGCCTGGAGATAAGGGAGGATGGCGTTCATGGAAATTTCGAGCGCACGCTCGACCAACTTCACTTCCTCCTCCTCATCCGCCGTGGCCCCGGTCCCGGCAAGGAACACCGGAGTGATCGGATCGGAGATGAGTTTGGTCATCAGCGAAAACGGCCCGATTCCCATGCCGACCGGAACAAACTCGCCATTGCAGGCGATCTGGCGGATCGATTCGCAGGTCGCCGCCATGCGGGGCGTCGAATTAATTTGCCAATCCTTCGCGGGCGCTTCGGTGAAATGGTAGGAATCGATTTCCTCAGCCGCCACGCCGAACGAAGTCAGCATCGACTCCTTTTCCAGTTTGAGATCCATTACGGGGATGGCCATGGGCGAGCGGAAGCGGCGCGCCGCTTCTTCGACGACGGTTGCCAAACGCGGTCCGTCGAGCATGATCTCTTCGTGGTCGGCGTGTTCGTGCAGCACCAGGTGCGTGCCGATGGGCATGCGCAGGGATGACTCGGCCAATTCCAGATAATAGGATCTATTCATAATCGTTACAGGTCGTAATCTTTAGCCACGAACTTCTCCGTATCCACGGTGGCCATCATTTGGTTAATAAATTCGCCTTCCGCTGTGGGAAGTTCTTCGACGGCATCGCGCATATTCTCCAGCCAGGGCAATTCAAGTTCGCTTATCTTCACGAGGCCGTTCTTGTGGCCTTCGCTGAGCAAGTCGATGGCGGCGAGAGCGGCGCTCTTGCCGGCAGTATAATCGTCCGGAGCCGCCACGATCGCCTTCGCGATCGCAATCGCGTTTTGCGGCGTCAACACATACGCCTGCGGATCCAGCGCAGAGTCCGAGTTGATCATCCACTTTTGATACATCAACGCCGCGTCGCGTCCGTCAGCGAGCGACTGATTCATCAATCGGCAATCGTAAATAAGCTGTTCGACGTAAACCGTCGGGGCCATGCCGCCGAGCAGCTTGATGTTTTGCACCGATTCGTTGCTCCAGGTGTCGCAGGTGGCGGCGGCGATATTTCCCAGGGGGCTGAGATGCGCGCAGGCGGAGGATTTGCCTTCCATCGCCATCGGAAATCCGGTGATGGCTTTTAGGATTACGTTTTCATAGCCGCAATCCTTGCCGGGGCCGACGCAGCCGCATTCGTAGCCGACCAAGGTCCGGACCGCGCTCACCGCCCGGACCACCGCGGCGAACACTCGGGGAATCATCCTTTGTTCAGCGAGCACCATGGCTGTGTTGCCGAAGCCGCAAGCCGTGTCGCCGGCGCAGTGGACGCCGTATTGCTTCGCGATTTTGTCGATGGAGTTCCACAAAAAGCGCATATCTCGCGCGCCCATGACGCACTGGGAAAAGATGACCGAAGTGATGTCGCCGGTCATCAGCGCATCGTCATGGACTTCTTTTCCGCCTACGGATTCGATGCTCAAGAGTTCCGCGCCTGCCGCAGCGCTTCCTTCAAAGGTCTCCAGCATCTTATCCCAGAACATCCCGCTACGCATCACCGGCGGGCGGTCCATCTCGCGGGTGTCGTTGGGGGTCATCCTCAGCACGCTTTTGAGGCCGTGCTTCGAGTGGGCCTTTTCCATCGAATCGAGAAGGATCTTTGCGAGGTCTATCCCCCAGCAAGGATTCTCCGTCATCGGCGGAAGGGTCTCGAATTCGATTACGAGGCCGGGGGCCTCAAGCTCGATGGCGCGGTGCAGCGCTCCGTCGATGATCTCCTGATATTGACGCCTGATTTCAGGCATCGTGCTCTCATCGACAAACATCGGAGGGAGCGTGAAATTCAACTCCGGATAGACGAGGCCGCCGCCGATGGCCATTCCGCGGCGGGTTATCAATGGACGCGGAGCCACGCCGAAGCGCAGGTCCGCTGGATTGGAGATGGCGAGCTTGGAGAATTTGGACATAAGGATCCCTCAACGACGGGAGGTGAACTCCAGCCGCTTTGTTTATGTGTTTGTTGCGGACTGCTGGCGCTTAGGCGACCAGCTCCTGAGCCAGATCCACCGCACTCGCGGCATCTGCGCTGTAGCCGTCCGCCCCGATTTCATTGGCGAACTGCTGGGTGATCGGAGCGCCCCCGATCATGATTTTCACCGTGTTCAGTCCGGCGGCGCGGAACGCATCGACGGTCGTTTTCATGGCGGGCATGGTCGTGGTGAGCAGGGCGGAAAGGCCGACGAGATGGGCGTCGTGTTCCTTGGCGGCCGCCACGAACTTCTCCGGCGGGACATTGGTGCCCACATCGATCACGTTGAAGTTGGCGCCCTTGAGCATCATCGCCACGAGATTCTTGCCGATGTCATGCAAATCGCCCTGAACGGTCCCAATGATGGCCGTGTATTTGGGTTTGATCCCTGCCGCCGTCAGTAGGGGCTGAATGATAGCCATGGCCTCTTTCATTGCGCGGGCCGCGATGAGCATCTCGGGGACAAACACCTGGTTGTTCTTGAATTTCTCGCCAACCGCCGACATCGCGGGAACCAAGCCGGTTTCAACGATTTCCATGGGGGCCATTCCTGCGTCGAGCAGAACCTGGGTTAACCGGGTGGCTTCCTTGCGATTTCCTTTTTCAACTGCGGCGGTGAGTTCTTGCAATTCGTTCATAGGTGTTTGGGTGGGATGTAAGTGTTGGCCCTTTTTATCATTGACTCCCCCCGCGTGGAATACACAAGCTGGCCAAAAATATGGACGAATTGGCCAAACAGGAGCGGTTCGACTACATCCCTGCGGCGCGCGAACGCACTTGGGGATTGTATGTAACGGGGGTCGGACGCCTGGTGCATCCGCCCCGGCAGCGCTCCCACCGCAGTGGACCGCAGGGACCCGCTGGAGCAACCCAAGGGCGTGTCCTGCGCGATTATGCGCTGATTTACCTGACCGATGGGGCCGGTTCTTTCAAGGGGTATGATTCCGGCTGGCGGCCGGTTGGGGCGGGCGATGTCCTGGCTCTCTTCCCGGGGATCTGGCACGCTTACCATCCCTCACCCCAGATCGGATGGACTGAACGCTGGGTTCTCTTCAACGGCGCTCTGCCCAATCAGTGGTGCATGGAGGACGTGTTATCCGTCGATTTGCCGGTTCTTCAAGTGGGGGTTCACGATGAAATCGTCGAAGCCTTCGATCGCATGCTCGAAGTCGGTCGGACCGCCCCTCCCTTTGCCAATCAGATCCAATCGGGGATTTTGATGGAGATTCTGGCCCGGACTTTGAAGTTCTACCAGAGTCGAAACAAGCAATCCCGAGATGCCGCGCCGGTCATCGAGTCCGCGTTGCGATTTATCGGAAAGAACTGGGCTCAGGAAATCGACTTCGAGGTTTTGGCGGCGAAATTGGGCGTCGGCTACCGGAATTTTCGAAGGCTCTTCCAGGAGGCAACCGGGCTGGCCCCGCACCAATACCTGCTCAACCTGAGGCTGAATCATGCCAAGCGCCTGCTGGGCACGCTTCCCGTTGCGGAGGTGGCGGCGCGCGTTGGCTTCACCGACCCGCTCTACTTCTCCCGCATTTTCAAGCGGAAAGTCGGCGTGGCGCCGACCCGCTGGCATTGAACTACCGATATCGGAGAAGAGGCTGGCGTGTATGAACACCGTTCCCCTACTCAGTTCCCTAGTGCCTTGTAACGAGAGAAATGGCGCATAGAGCGCAGGATTTTTGGTTCAGGGCAAGGCGGAAGCCCAAGGCGCTATCCGTAGATAACGACTTAGGCTGACAACACAGCCCTGGGCCAAAAAGACAAGCTGGATGCGTCATTTTGCGTTTACACGGCACTAGCTCATCACCGTGAACCCCTTATACCGCTCGTAAGCGTCCTCCCAAGTCTTCGCGGTTGCGGCGTTCGGCTCGTAGGTAATGACAGGGAACGAGGCCCTAACGGTTTTCCGCAAGTCGTCGAGGGATTTCAAATGGCCGAGTGCAATGGCCTGGATGAGCACGTTGCCGATTGCCGTGGCCTCGACCGGTCCGGTGATGACGGTGCACCCGGTTGCATCGGCTGCGAGTTGGTTTAAGAGCAGGTTCTTGGAGCCGCCGCCGACAATGTGCAGCTTGCGGATGGTCCTCCCCGTCAGCGCACAAATTTCTTCCAGCACGTGGCGGTAGGAAAGGGCCAGGCCTTCCATGGCGGCGCGGGCGATCTGCCCCGGCGTTTCCGGCACATGCTGCCCGGTTTCCGCGCAGTAGCTCTGGATTTTCTCCGGCATCTGGTCGGGCTTAAGGAACCGGGCGGCGCTGGGATAAATGATGGAGCGCAGCGGCTCGGCCTCGGCAGCGAGGCGGTCGATCTCGTCGTAGGTCAGGTCGATGCCACGGATTCCCCAAGTGCGCTTGGATTCCTGCAGGAGCCACATGCCCGGGGTGTTCTTCAAAAACCGGGCGATGCCTTCGAAGCCGGACTCGTTGGTGAAGTTGGCCGCGAGCACCGCCGGATTGATCAACGGCTCTGGCAGTTCGACCCCGGCCAGCGACCAGGTGCCGGAACTCAGGTAGGCCCAGTCGTCGCCTTCGGCCGGAACGGCAGCCACCGCACAACCGGTGTCGTGCGTGCAGGTGGCGACAACCTCCACTTCTTCGAGATGAGTCTCGCTCGCGATGTCCGGGAGCAGCGGCGCCAATACCGAACCGGATGGAACAATGCCCGGGAACATCGCTTCTTTAAATCCAAAGAGCTCAATAAGTTCCCTGGACCACGCCCGGGTGCGGGGATTGTAAATCTGCGTTGTGCTCGCGATGCTTTCCTCGGCGCGAGCGACTCCGCAAAAGAGATAGTTCAGGTAATCGCCAATGTTCAGGAACTGGTCGGCCAAGGCGATGACTTCCGGGTTGTTCTCCAGGTCATCCACAAACTGATAGAGCGTATTGATGCTCATGAACTGGGTGCCGGTGTTTTCGAAAATCATTTCAGGCGTCGCTTTCTTGAGCGCGCGCTCATACGTAGCGTCGGTCCGCGCGTCCCGGTATTGAAAAGGAACCGAGAGTTGCGGGTTTTTTGAGTTGAAGAGAACGTAATCGACCCCCCAGGAATCGACGCTCAAGCTTTCAGGCTTCAGGTTGCGATCGGCCACTTTTTTAAGCCCGATTTTCAGTTCGCCGAAGATCCGCTGCACATTGAGCCGCAATGTTCCAAACACCCGGCTCGACCCGGTGGGGAAACGGTGAACTTCCTCGAGTTCAAGCCGGCCCTTGTCAAGGTGGCCGAGCATTACGCGCCCGCTGTCGGCGCCAAGGTCGCAAGCAATGTAGTAGTGAGACATGACAGGTTAAAATCTGGAAGGTTTCGATTTACGAAGCGGAATGCCGAAGGAGGCGAGCTTCGCGTCGGAGGCGTTGCTGATGAACGCGGAGACCTCGTTCCAGTCGCAAAGGAAGACCGGCGCGGTTTTGTCGAGTTTGGAACTGTCCACGCAGAAGACGGCGCAGGTGGCCAACCGGAGGAGTTGCTGTTGGAAGGCGACGACGTCCTCCTGAGAATTCCAAAGGCCGGCGGAGTTGACGCCCTGAACGCCCAAAAACGCGACATCGATTTTGTAATTTGGGAGAGCATTCCGGGCGGCTTCACCGAAGAGGACCGACTGGCGGGGCAGTAATTCGCCGCCCAAAAGATGCACCCGCGCATCGGGAACCGACGCGAGGACATCCGCCACGGGGAGGCTGTTGGTAACCACTTCCAGCGGCCCCACCGGGTTGCGCTGCAACTCTTCCGCCACCGCGTAGAGCGTCGTGCCGGCATCGAGAAAGATGGTGCTGTTCGGACGAATCCAACCCCGCGCCTTCCGGGCGATGCGGCGCTTGGCATCCGCGGAGTTTTTCATCCGCTCGCGGAACGAGGCAAAGCGGTGATTGTATTCCGCCAGCGCTCCACCGTAGGTGCGGACAATCTGATTCCCAGCCGCCAGCGCCGCGAGATCGCGCCGGGCGGTGGCTTCGGAAATCTTGAACTGGGTACAGATATCCTGAAGCGAGACATGGCCATGCTGTTGCATCCAGGTCGCGACCTGCTGGCGGCGGGCTTGAACAATGTGCAGGGGAACCTTCACAGATCGAGGGAGTAAATCTTGGGATATGATCGAAGTCAACCATATAAATGGCTCGCATAAAAGCTGTTCACCCTACCAAGAAAATTATTGTGGCCAGTAGTGCAGGGGTGAAATCGGCGCGCCGATTTCAGATCGATCGACCAATTCGGAAGCACCCGTGTTCCCTGGAGCGCTTTCAGCGCCGCGCAGCCTTTTAGTGTTTTTCGCGGCCGGAAACCCTGTATAGTGCCCGGCTCGCCATGACCGAAAAACCGACTCCAAAACCGCGCATTCCTGTAACCATTCTGACGGGCTTCCTGGGTGCGGGCAAGACCACCCTGCTTAACTACATCCTCCAGCAGCAACACGGGTACAAGTTCGCCATCATCGTCAACGAGATCGGCAAGATCGGCATCGACAGCCAGTTGGTCGAGAACGCGAAGGAAGAGATCGTGCAGATGAACAACGGCTGCGTCTGCTGCACCGTCCGCAAGGATCTGGTCAAGAGCGTCCAGAAGCTGATCAAGCGCGGCGGGTTCGATTACCTCTTGATCGAGACCACCGGAATCGCCGATCCCTCACCGGTCGCCCAGACTTTCCTGAACATCCCGCAGTTGCAGCAATTCGTGCAACTCGACTCGATTATCACCGTGGTCGATGCCGAGCAGATCGAGAAGCAAATGGCCGACGTGGAGACCGCCCGCGAACAGATCGCAATGGCCGATTTCGTCCTGCTCAACAAAGTCGATCTGGTCGATGAACCGCACCTTCAGCGGGTGGAATTCAAAGTCAAGGAACTCAACCCGCACACGCAGATTTTCCGGACGGACCATTCCCAGGTAAACCTCAAGGAGGTGCTCGATATGGCCGCCTTCGACGTGGACCGGAAGCTCGCGGTCGATCCGCAGTTCCTCAACGAACTGAACACCCGCCACCATCACGAGATTCAATCGTGCGCGTTTACCTTCGACCAGCCTTTCAGCGTGGATCGCTTCGAGGCGTTTGTGCAGGAACTGAGCAGCACGGAGCAGGTTTTCCGCTCCAAGGGGTTCATCTCGATCGCGGGAAATCCCCGCCGGGCCATTTTCCACGGCGTGAACAACCGCTTCACCATCTTCTGGGACCGACTCTGGGAAAAGGGTGAGCCCCGGACGAGCCAGTTGGTCTTTATCGGCAAAGGACTCGACTCGGCGGCGATCAATCGCTCGCTGGCTGGGTGTCTGGCGTAGCGGGGGGCGAGGCAATGGTCCACACCGCTGCCCCGACTGAGCGCATGGAAGGAAAGGAGCGTGGGCGTCCCGCCCGCCGCTGAGCGGCCAAGATGGCCACTCTCCCGTAGCCGCCCCGCCTACGCATAATCACGCAGGCGATGCGGCGTGACTTTCACGCTTGTCTCTCGTAGGGCTTAGGCGTAGTGAAATCCCTGAGCGTTCTTTCAGCTCTTTGACAGCCGCGAGTCTCGATTCTGGGAATCTCATTGACCCCCCATTCTATATGAAACATTGGACCATCCAAAAGCTTGTTGGTGCCGGTTTTGCCTTTGTCATCGCTCTCTCCGTCGTAATCTGCGGCTTTTCCATCTACCGATTGGCAAATATTCAGAGTCAGGCTCTCGATCTGAAGGAAAACCACGTTCCGGCGTTATACCTGATTGGACAGTTTCAGCATCACGCCGAGCAGAGCGCGGCTTCAGTTGAACAGTTGCTGTACCCCGGGGACCCTGAAAAGAAATCCAAACGCCGCGAGGCCCTTTCAGCCGATTTGAAGGAACTTGAAAGCCTGCATTCGGACCTCAAGAAGGGGATTCCAAAGGACAGCACGAATGAGCTTGCCCTTTTTGCCGACCTTGAAAAGACCCAGGTTCCTTATCTTGCCCTATGCCGGGACCTGACGGATAAAGCGGAAGCCCCGTCACTTACCGCTGATAAGCTGGAGGCAACGCTTGCACCGTTCATGGCGGCGATCGAGAAGCTGCAAGAGTACAACAAGACCGATGCGGATGTCGCCTCAAGCGGAATCACCAGCGATGTAACAGTTACCAAAAATGTGGTGATTGCAGGCAGCCTGATCAGCTTGATCTGTTGCGTGCTGATCGCGTTTTCGGTCGTCCGCAAACTGAGCGAGACCCTCCGCAAGCTGATGCTGGCGCTGATCCAGGTGAACGGAAGCGCGACTGAAATGTCGGCCACCCTCAAGCAACAGCAGGCGTCTGCAAATGAAGTCGCATCGACTTCGGTGGAGATCGGAGCCACCGCAAAGGAGATTTCCGCCACTACCAAGGAACTCGGCAAGACCATGGGCGACGTGGCGGCCGTCTCGGATCAAACCGCGCACCTCGCCACCGGGGGGCAGAACGGTCTCTCGCGGCTGGAAGGCACGATGCGCCAGATTATGGGCGCCACGGCCACGATTTCCGCCAAGTTGGCGATCCTTAGTGAGAAAACCGCCAATATCAACTCGGTGGTCTCGACAATCAATAAAGTCGCGGACCAGACCAACCTGCTCTCGCTCAACGCGGCGATCGAAGCGGAGAAAGCCGGGGAGTATGGCCACGGGTTCGGAGTGGTCGCGACGGAGATCCGGCGCCTGGCAGACCAGACCGCAGTGGCAACCTACGACATCGAGCAGATGGTGACCGAAATGCAGTCTGCGGTTTCCGCAGGGGTGATGGGGATGGACAAGTTCACCGAGGAAGTGCGGCGGGGCAACGAGGAAGTCTGCGGCGTGACGGCGCAACTGGTGCAAATCATTCAGCAGGTCCAGGCGTTGACCCCACGATTCGAGTCGGTCAACGAAGGGATGCAGGCGCAGAGTGCCGCGGCGGGGCAGATCAGCGATGCGCTCGGGCAGTTGGGGGAGACCGCTCAGCAATCGGCCCAGGCCCTGCGGCAGAACAGTGAAGCCATCGAGCAACTCACCCAGGCCGCACAAGGATTGCAAGGCGCGGTAGCGCAACTCAAAGCCCAATAGCAACAGCCTTCCACTACCCACTCATTATGCTAACCATCCGCCGCCGCATCATTCTTAGTTTCGCGGTCGTCCTCATCCTGACCTCCGTCATCGGGACCATCGCTTTTCTCTACTTCGAGAAGATCTCGGAGGCCGTTCACAATGTAGAAGCCGACACCGTGCCGGGGCTTTATTACAGTGGGGCGATCCTGGCGTCCGAAGTCATGAGCCATTCGCTCATCGAAGCGCTAGCCATTGAGGAGGACAGCGCGGAACGAGCAAAGCTCACGGCCGAGTTTTCTCAGCATCGGAAGATCCTGGAGAATCTGGTTCCGAAGTACGAGGCGCTCGTTGCCGAGAACCAGGACAAGGATCGGTTTCTAGCTTACAAGACCGCCCTCGTCTCTTACCGGCAAACCCAGGATGAGGTCATGCAGCTTGGCAAGGACGTGAAGAACAATCACGAAGCCATCAACCTGATCAATTCCAAGCTGGACCCCAGCTTTGACAAGATCCGGGGCCAGTTACAGGAACTCCTGGACCTCAACAACAACGAAAGCGGCGACTCGGTCCGAAGCATTCAGAACGCGATCCGCTCGGCGAAGACTGGAATGGGAGTGACCTTCGCGGTCGTTTTCGCGCTCGCCCTGATCAGCGGGCTCGTGCTGCTGCGGGCCATTTCGCAACCTTTGGTCTGTTTGCTGAAAGCCATCCGCACCATTTCGTTAGGGGATTTCACTTCGCGCGTGAACGGCTTGCGCGCCGACGAGATGGGCACCATTGGCGAAGGGCTCAACGGGATTTCGGAAGCGATGGCCGGGCTGATCGGCCAGGTGCAGAAGTCGAGCATCCAAGTCAACACGTCGGTCATGGAAATGTCCGCCACGCTCAAAGAACAGCAGACCACGGCGAACGAAGTCGCCTCGACCTCCGTAGAAGTCGGCGCCACGGCCAAAGAGATTTCGTTCACCGCGAAAGAACTCGGGAGAACGATGGGCGAAGTGGCCAAAGTGGCCGACGAAACCGCTCACTCGGCCATCGGCGGCCAGAGCGGGCTCGCCAAGCTCCAAAGCACGATGCAGCAGATCATGGTGGCCACCTCCACCATTTCCGCCAAACTAGCGATCCTCAACGAGAAGACCGCGAACATCAATTCGGTGGTGAATACGATCAACAAAGTCGCCGACCAGACCAATCTGCTCTCGCTGAACGCGGCGATCGAAGCCGAAAAAGCGGGCGAATACGGCCAGGGCTTCGGCGTGGTGGCCAATGAAATCCGGCGCCTGGCGGATCAGACCGCAGTGGCGACCTACGATATCGAGCAGATGGTCAAGGAGATGCAATCGGCTGTTTCCGCCGGCGTCATGGGGATGGACAAGTTCAACGAGGAGGTCCGTCGTGGCGTGGATGAAGTCGGGCAGGTCACCGGCCAGCTCGGGCAGATCATTGAGCAAGTGCAGGCTCTCACCCCTCGGTTCGAGGCGGTCAACGAAGGAGTCCAGACGCAGTCCACTGCCGCCGGGCAGATCAGCGACGCCTTGGGGCAACTCGGGGATACCGCGCAACAGTCGGCCCAGACCTTCATGCAAAACACCGAGGCGGTGGAGCAACTCACCCAGGCGGTGCATGGGATGCAGGATGCCGTCTCCAAGTTCAAGGCGAAGAGCTAGGAACTCATGATTTTCCTCCTTTTTCACATCGGAACAGATCGCTACGCCGTGGAAATCCGCCATGTGGAGCAGGTCCTTCCACAGGTGAAGCTTAAGACGATTCCGCAAGCGGCGCCGGGAGTCGCGGGGGTTTTCAACTATCATGGTGCGGCGGTGCCGGTGGTCGATTTGAACCTGATGGCGCTCGGGCGACCGGCGCAGGAGAGCCTCAGCACGCGCCTGGTGGTCGTTCACTACCCTTCCGCCGATGGCACGCCGAAGCTGTTGGGGATGCTTGCCGAACGGGCGACTGAAACCGCCCGACTTGAGCCCAAAGATTTTCAGGCCACCGGAGTTTCCTCAACGGGCGCGCCCTATTTGGGGCCGGTCATCAATGATGGGCGCGGAGTGATCCAGTGGGTGGAAATCGGCCCGCTGCTCTCCGAGGAAGTGCGCCAGTGTTTGTGGGTGCAAGCCGGGGAGGCCCTATGACCGCGCTGCAACAGATCGAGGCGCGGATCAATCAGGCCATCGGACTGGATGTCCGCTCCGTGGGGGCGTCCACGCTCTCGATTGCCGTTCAGGCGCGGATGCGAAAGCGCAAGATCAAGGCGCATGAGGAATACAGCGCGGTGCTTGAAAACTCAGAAACCGAGTTGCAGGACCTCATTGAGGAAGTCGTGGTGCCGGAGACGTGGTTTTTCCGGGATCGCTCTCCCTTCCGCGCGCTCGCTGAATGGGTGAGGAACACCTGGATGCCCGCTCATCCCCATGAAGCACTGCGTCTGCTAAGCGCCCCCTGTTCGTCCGGAGAGGAGCCGTTCTCATTGGTTATGGCGCTGCTGGACGCGGGACTCGACCCGGAGCAGTTCAGCGTGGAAGCGATCGACATCAGCCGGGCAGCGCTCGAACGGGCGCGCCAGGGAGTCTTTGGACAGAATTCGTTTCGTGGCCAGGGCCTGGAATTCCGCGACAAGCATTTCTGCAAGGCGTCGCGCGGCTGGCGGCTTAACGAATCGGTATTGAAACAAGTGCAATTTCGTCAAGCCAACGTGCTGGACCCGGCCTTCTGGAAGAGCGGCGCCGTTCGAAACGTGATCTTCTGCCGCAACCTCTTGATTTACCTCGATCCGGATGCACAGTCGCGCCTCCTGGCCAGCATTCAGGCCACCCTATCACCTGACGGACTGCTATTCGCCGGACATGCCGAGGCGTTCATTTGCAGCGGCTTCGGGTACGAAGCGGCGCAGATGCCGATGGCTTTTGCGTTTCGCAAACGGGATGGAAAACCGGGCGCTGCGGCGGCCCATCCAGCGCAACTTTCAAGTCCAACTCCGGCAAGGAAAGTTTCTGCACCAGTTCCGCTCCACGTCATCAAAGCGAAAGCGCCTGCGATCCAGGTTGTCGCCCAGGGCGGCGAAAGAGCGCCGCAGCCACAGGAAAACCCGAAGGTTCCGGCGGCGGCAGATCAACCCGGGGAGACTTTGCTTGCCGAAGCACAATCCCTCGCCGATGCGGGTCGATTTCAAGCGGCCATGGAGAAATGCGACGCCTACCTGCGCAGCCATGGGCCTTCGAGCCGGGTCTTCTGTCTGCTCGGTCTCATTCACGATGCCGCCGGAGAGATGGCGGAAGCCCACACGCTCTATAGGAAGGCTCTCTATATGGAGCCCGAACATTGCGAAGCGCTTGCGCATCTGGCATTACTCGCAAGAAAGTCCGGGGATGAGGCCGCGGCCCGCCAGTTCGAGAAACGCGTGATCCGGGCTCAAAATAGAACGTCAACGACCGCGCAAACCGCATGAGCACCCTAGCCATCGAGGCCTGCTGGAAAAACAAAGGGATTTGGGGAGACCGCTCCTGCCCCGAACTCAAACAGCACACGCATTGCCGAAACTGCTCGGTCTTCTGCGCGGGCGCTTCGGCCCTGCTTAACCGCGAATCTCCTCCGGGCTACCGCGAAGAGTGGACGGAGCGGGTGGCCCAGCCGCACTTTTCAAAACTGACCGGCACCAGGTCGATCGTCATTTTCCGCGTCGGCGATGAATGGCTGGCTCTGCCGACGAGCGTGTTTTTGGAAGTAGCGGAACTGCGACCGATTCACTCGTTGCCGCACCGGGATGCGGAAACAGTGAAGGGGCTGGTTAACATTCGTGGCGAGCTGCTGGTTTGCATTTCACTGGCCAGCTTGCTCGGTTTCGATATTGGCGAACACCCGGAACCGAAACACAAACAGCGGGCCGTGCATCGGCGTTTGCTAGTCATAGCGCATTCCTCCGGTCGCGTGGTGTTCTCCGTTGACGAAGTTCATGTGGGATGCCGCTATCATCCCGACGAACTCAAGCCTGCTCCGGCGACGGTTGCCCTGGCGACTGGGACCCATGCCGCCTACACGGTGGGCGTCCTGCCCTGGGAAAAGCACAATGTCGGTGTGCTTGATGACGAATTGTTGTTTTACACGATCAGCAGAAATCTAGCATGAGCCCCGACGACCTCAGCCAGTTTACATTGCTCGAACTCTTCCAGCAGGAAGCCGAGACCCAAGTCGCCATCATCACGCAGGGACTGCTTGCCCTGGAACGCGGCTCCACCGATGCCGCCCAGCTTGAAGCGCTCATGCGCGCCGCCCATTCGCTCAAGGGCGCCGCTCGCATCGTCGGCCTGGACGAAGCCGTGCGCGTGGCTCACGCAATGGAAGATTGCTTTGTCGAAGCGCAACGAGGGAACATCGTGCTGCGCTCCGAAGCGACCGATCTCCTGTTGCAGGGAACCGACCTTTTCCATTGCCTGGCAAAGGCTGCACAAGGCGGCGCGGTACCTGGCCAGGATTTTAGCCGGATAATTGACGAAATGGTCGCGGCCATTGGCTCCGTTGCCAGCGGTGCGACACCGGCGATTATTCCAAATCGACAAGGGCAGGAAGTCACCACGCCACCGGTTCCCGATCAAGGCGCGGAGGAGGTCCCCGCATCCGAACCGGCGAGGGAGGTCAATGATCGCGTCCTGCGGGTTACCGCCGCGAACCTGAACCGTCTGCTGGGGCTTGCCGGCGAGTCCCTGGTGACCTCGCGCTGGCTGACGCCTTACGCGGAGTCGCTCCTAAGACTCAAGCGGCAGCAATACAAGCTTTCGAAAACTGTGGAGTCTCTGCGCGATGCGCTTGGCCAACAAGAGCTCGACGAGCAGAGCCAGATTCGCCTGAACGAGGCGCAGCAACAAGCCGTGGCCTGCATGCAGGAACTCTCAGATCGCCATGCGGAACTGGAAGTGTTCGTCCGCCGTTGCACCAATCTTTCCCACCGGCTTTATAGTGAAGCGGTGGCCAGCCGCATGCGGCCTTTTGCCGACGGGACACACGGTTTTCCCCGCCTGGTCCGGGATCTCTCGCGCTCGCTCGGCAAAGAAGCGCATTTGGAAATCACGGGGCAATCCACACAGGTCGATCGCGACATGCTGGAGAAGCTGGAGTCCCCGCTTACCCATCTTTTGCGCAATGCGGTGGACCACGGCCTGGAAACGCCCGCGGAACGGCTGGATGCCGGAAAGCCGGCCCGAGGCACTGTTAAAATGGACGCGCGCCACTCGGCCGGGTTGCTGATGGTAACGGTTGAGGACGATGGGGGAGGCATCTCGCTGGACGTCCTGCGGCAGGCCATTGTCCGGAAGAAGCTCACGACCCATGAACTGGCGGCGGAACTCAGCCAGGAAGAGTTGCTCGATTTCCTGTTTTTGCCTGGGTTTTCCATGCGCGAGGAAGTCACCGAAGTTTCCGGGCGCGGCGTGGGACTGGACGTGGTCCGCAACATGGTAAAATCGGTCGGAGGCAGCATTCGCGTCACCACGGAAACGGGGCGCAGTCTGCGGTTCCAGTTGCACCTGCCGCTGACGCTCTCAGTCATGCGCGTGTTGCTGGTGGAAGTCGCGGGCGAGCCTTATGCTTTTCCGCTGGTGCGCATCCACAGCACTGTGCGCATTCCACGGAGCCAGATTGAGACGCTCGAGGGTCGCGAGCATATTCCCTTTGCCAGTGAACGAGTGGGGCTGGTCGCCGCATCGCAGATCCTTAACAAAAACGCTGCACCGAGCGTGGACGAACTGGCTATCGTCGTTCTCGGCGATCGGACCAAGCGCTTTGCCGTGGCGGTTGACAAGTTCCTCGGCGAGCGCGAGCTCGTGGTGCAGCCGCTTGATTCCCGGTTGGGCAAAATCAAGGATATCAGCGCCGGAGCGCTGATGCCAGATGGGTCACCCGCGTTGATCATTGACGTGGACGATTTTTCGCGCTCGATCGAGTCTCTGGTTTCCGGGGGCCGCTTGAGCAAGCTGCAAAGCGCACAGGCCGCGGGCGCCACACACCGCCGCAAGCGGGTTCTCGTGGTCGATGACTCCCTGACCGTGCGCGAACTCGAGCGCAAGCTTTTGGGCAACAGCGGGTACGACGTGGATGTGGCGGTCGACGGGATGGATGGCTGGAACGCGGTTCGAACCCAGGCCTACGACCTGGTGGTGACCGATATCGACATGCCTCGCATGGATGGCATCGAACTGGTCCGGCTCATCAAAAAAGACCAAAGACTCCACGCCTTGCCGGTGATGATCGTCTCCTACAAGGATCGCCCGGAGGACCGCAATCGAGGCCTGGAAGCGGGCGCGGACTATTACTTAACCAAAGGCAGTTTCCATGACCAGACGCTACTCAACGCAGTGGCGGACTTGATCGGCGAAGCCGATGAAGCAACGGAGGATGCACAATGAAAATGGGAGAAAAAGAATGCGCATAGGAATCGTCGATGACATGCCGCTGGCAGTGGAAGCCGTGCGCCGAACGCTCGCGATGCGCTCGCAGCACCAGATAGCTTGGACGGCAGGCAATGGAGCCGAGGCGCTGGAACTCTGCCTTCAGGACACGCCGGATCTGGTCTTGATGGATCTCATCATGCCGGTAATGGATGGGGTGGAAGCCACCCGGCAGATCATGGCCAACTGCCCGTGCGCCATTGTGGTGGTTACCGCCAGCGTCAATGCGAATGCGGCGAAAGTCTTCGAAGCCATGGGCTGGGGCGCGCTCGATGCCGTGGACACCCCCGCATTGCACAGTTCCAACCCGGAGAATGGATGCGCCGCGCTCTTGTCGAAAATCGACATGGTCAGCCGCATTCTTGGCGGCAACAGCCTGGATGGGTTCAAGCGGAGTTCGCCACCCGTAAAATCGCCTCTGGTGGTGATCGGCGCTTCAGCGGGAGGCCCGAGCGCGCTGGCCATGATCCTGGGAAAGCTGCCAAGAAACTTCGCCGCACCGGTGGTGCTCGTCCAACATGTTGACGAGCAGTTTGCCCCATCGCTGGCCAGTTGGCTGGCGCAACAATCGATTTTGCCCGTCGTCGCAGCAAAGGACGGAGATAGGCCAGGCGTCGGACAGGTGTCTTTGGCGGTCAAGGACCACCATCTTGTCTTGCGCAAATCCGGTGTGCTTGGCTATTCGGAAAATCCCCGCGATGTTTTTTATCGGCCTTCGGTCGATGTGTTCTTCGAAAGTGTCGCGGAACACTGGACCGGAGAAGTCATTGGCGTCCTGCTGACCGGGATGGGCAGGGATGGCGCCAAGGGCCTCAAACGGTTGCGCGACGCCGGTCACCACACCATTGCCCAGGACCAGGAAAGTTGCGCGGTCTATGGAATGCCCAAGGCCGCCGCTCAAATTGACGCCGCAGTTGAAATTCTTCCCTTAAGCAAAATCGCATTCGCGCTGGAGCAACGCGTCCTTGCCGGTCGATCCAAATAGCTTTTTATGCCCACTCCTTCAAATCAAGCCAGCACGGATTTCAACCTGCCCGAAGCCTGCCACGCCCTGGTCCTTTTGATCGACGACCAGGCGTTCGTGGCTGACGCCGTGCGCCGCGCCCTCGCCGAGCAAAGCGATATTGATTTCCATTACTGCGCCAGCGCGTGCGAAGCGATCGCTGTCGCCAACGAACTGAAGCCGACGGTGATCTTGCTGGATCTGGTGATGCCTCACCTTGGCGGCCTGGCGCTGCTTAAGCTCCTGCGGGAAAACACCCCAACCAGCGAGGTGCCCATCGTTGTCCTCTCGGCCGAAGAAGAGGCACGAACCAAAAGCGAAGCCTTTGCCCTGGGAGCAAATGACTACCTGGTCAAGCTGCCGGACATGATCGAACTTCGTGCGCGGGTCCGCTATCACTCAAAGGCGCATCTGAACCGGGTTCAGCGGCAGGAAGCCTTCAAAGCCCTGCGCGAAAGCCAGCAACTGCTGGTCAAAAAAAACACCGAACTCTCCCTGGCCAATCAGGAGCTGGAGAAAGCGGTGACAGAGGTCAAGCAACTACGCGGCCTGCTGCCCATTTGTAGTTACTGCAAGAAAGTGCGCCAGGATGGAACGTATTGGCAGCAAATAGAATCTTACCTGGCTGAGCATTCCGACCTGACCTTCAGCCACGGCCTCTGTCCGGAGTGCTACAATGAGGTCGAGAAAGACTGGAACGCCAACCCCTAAGCAATGAACCCAAATAGTCAAAAGAGGAACGCTGAGGAGGATAATTGCCCCACTCTGGTCTTGCTTGTGGATGACCAGGCGCTGATCGCTGCGGCCGTTCAACGCGCTTTCGCGGGCGAAGCCGACATTAACTTCCATTATTGCTCCAACCCGCTGGAAGCCGTGGACCTGGCCAACAAGCTGAATCCGACGGTTATCCTGAGCGATCTTGTCATGCCACAGATGGACGGCGTGAGCCTGCTCCGCAAGTTTCGGGCGAACCCGGCAACCACACATACGCCAGTGATTGTCCTTTCCACCAAGGAGGAGGGCCAAATTAAAAGCGACGTGTTCGCAGCCGGAGCCAATGACTATATTGTCAAGCTGCCCGATCGCTTGGAACTGCTGGCCAGGGTGCGCCATCATTCCGCCGCTTACTGGCATCGCATTCAGCGCGACGAAGCTTTCGACGCCTTGCGCCGCAGCCAGCAGGCGCTGGTGGTGAGCAATGGATCGCTCATACTGGCCAACGAAAAGCTTGAGAATGCGACCCAAGCCAAATCGGAATTTCTCGCCAGCATGAGCCACGAGATCCGCACCCCGATGAATGGCGTCATCGGGATGGCAAATCTGCTGCTCGACACCGAGCTCAATCAATTCCAGCGCGAATACGCCGAGACCGTCCGGGACTGCGCCGAATCGCTTCTCGGGCTCATCAATGACATCTTGGATTTATCCAAGATCGAAGCGCAAAAGCTGAACCTGGAACAAATTGATTTCGATCTGCAAAAGAGTGTGGACGAAGTCCTAAGGCTGGCGGCCGACAGCGCCCACTCCAAAGGCCTTTACCTGGCAGGCATTGTCCCCTCGGATATCCCGGTAAGGCTCTGCGGAGATCCTTTGCGCGTCCGCCAAATCCTTACGAACCTGGTCAGCAATGCCATCAAATTTACCGAGGCCGGATCGGTCGTAGTGCGGATCGCGAAGCTGGACGAAACGGCTGACCGGGTGACTCTGTGCATCGAAGTCCACGACAGCGGCATCGGCATCGCACCCGAGGCGCAATTGCGGCTTTTCAGGCCATTCAGCCAGGCGGAAGCATCGACCACCCGCAAGTTCGGCGGCACGGGACTCGGACTGGCGATCTGCAAACAGCTCGTGGAAATCATGGGCGGCCAGATCGGGGTGGAGAGTGAAGCGGGCACTGGTTCCACCTTCCGGTTTACAATTTCGTTGCGCAAGCAGCAGGGGGCGGAAATGGTGGAGACGGCCAAGGCATTGTGCCTGCCGGAACTTCGGGCCGTGGTGGTTGGAAAGCAGCCTGCCATCCGCCACATCATCGAACAGCAGGTGCGCTCCCTAAAAGCACAGACTCTGGGGGCGGCCAGCGCAAACGAACTGCGGCAGTTATTGCAATTGCAAGGACAAGGCAACCCGGTCTCTCCCCAGATCGCCCTACTCCACATGCCAGTTCCGGATGCACTCAACGCGGCCCGCACTTTAAAAGCCGATCCCATAACCAGCCGCCTCAATCTGGTATTGCTCACTCCTTTTGGGCAACTGATCGAAATGGCGGACATCCACGAGGCCGGCATTCAGGCCTGTATTACAACGCCGATCAAGAGGCCCGAACTCCTGGCCTGCCTGGCTTCGCTAACCCGTCCTTTGGCAACGGCGAGCGCGACTGCTGCGACGGTGGCGGAAACGCAAGCGCCCGAGGCGTTGCGCAGCTTGCGTATTCTTCTCGCGGAAGACGGCGTCGTGAACCGCGCGGTGGCGGTCGCTCAGTTGAAACAGATCAACCGCGACCCCGTCGATATTGCGATGAACGGATTGGAGGCGGTGGAGCTTGCACGCCATACTTACTATGACGTCATCTTGATGGACTGCCACATGCCGGAAATGGATGGCTATGAAGCCACGCGGCAAATTCGCAAACTGGAAGCGGCGCGTGGCGGCAAACGGGCGTGCGTCATTGCCATGACGGCCAATGTCGCGGAAGACGCCAGCGAGAAATGCCTGGCCGCGGGAATGGATGGCTATCTGAGCAAGCCCGTTCGCGTCAGCGAGCTTCGCGAGGCGCTCAAGCGCCATGTGAACGCTGGAGGGACTGAGTGAACCTAGAAAAAGCAATTGGATTTCGCGCCAAGGATGCAAAGGTCGCCAAGACAGAGCTTTACGAAGTGGGCGAAACATTAAAGGGATCACCTACACGGTGATTTCTGCCTTTTTCATAAGTTCCTCCCTTGGCGGTCTTTGCGTCCTTGGCGCGGGTTCTTCTGCCGGATCTAGGGTGAAAATACCCGGAATGGTTCGGCGCGAGCGTTCCCAATGTGACACAGGCTTCCAGCTCAATTCTGTTCGGATTGGTTCTACTGAGGACCAAAGGTCCGTCCCATACCAGCCTGGGGCATCGCCCCAGGAA
>JBAXSN010000034.1:0-23406 GCA_037130675.1 Verrucomicrobiota bacterium | reverse complement strand
GACGCCCCACTTGGTTTCGAGGTTCTTGACGAGGTCAGCGACTTCCAGAACGGTAAGACCACTGAGTTGTTCGACTAATGCGTTGATATCGGCCATATATTTTGAGGGTATCGTCGTTTCCGGAGGCATCCGGTCATTTCAAGCTGACAGCCGTCAGCGCGACGAGGAACCAGTTTTGAGTTTTTTGGATTCGCGGGGCACACGCCCCGCAAAATTGGTTGTTAGGCGGCTGCCTCGGGTTGAGCGGCTTCGGCTTCCGGGGCGGCTTCGCCAGCGGCGTCGGCTTTTGCCTTGAGCACACGGGCCAGCGCGGAGGCGGGCTCGTTGAGGAGGCGGACCAGCGTTGCCGCCGGGCTCTGCAAGGTGCCCAGCAACTGCCCCAGGAGCACTTCGCGGGAAGGCAGGTCGGCAATCGCATTGATCTGATCCACATCGATGATCAGGCGATCGACGATGCCGAGCTTGATCTCAGGCTTCTTGACTTCTTTGACAAAGGTCTTGAGCACCTTCGCGGCGGCGGCGACGTCTTTTTCACCGACCACAATGGCCGTCTGGCCCTTGAGTTCGTTGCTGATGTCGGGCAGGCCCAGTTCGGCGAGGGCGCGGCGCAGAAACGTGTTCTTGACGACCTTGCACTCCGCACCGGCGTCGGCCAGGCGGTTGCGCAGCGTGGAAAACTGTTCCACGCGGAGGCCGGTGTAATCCGTAACCAACACGAACGGCGAGGCGTTCAGCTTGGCCTGCAAATCTGCTACAATAGTGATTTTCTCGGGTCTCATGGATTGCGGCTCCGGTTAGTTCTTGATGAAGGATGCGACGTCAACTTTCATTCCAGGCAGCATGGTGGCCGCGAGGGTGACGTTCTCAACGAAGGTGCCCTTGGCGCTCGCCGGACGGGCTTTGACCACTGCGTCGATAACGGCGGAACCGTTCTCGAGGAGGGCTTGTTCGCTGAAGGAAAATTTACCGACCGGAACGGCGATGTTGCCGTTCTTGTCGAGCTTGAATTCGACGCGGCCCGCCTTGACTTCCTTGACAGCCTTCGCGGTGTCGTCGGTCACAGTGCCGGTCTTCGGGTTCGGCATCAAGCCGCGTGGCCCGAGCACTTTACCGAGTTTACGAACTTCGGCCATCGCGGCGGGGGTGGCAATGGCGACATCGAACGCCTGGAAACCTTCCTGGCATTTCTTCACCATGTCTTCGAACCCGACGAATTCGGCGCCGGCTTCGCGGGCGGCATCGGCGGCCTGGCCCTGGGCGAAAACGAGAACGCGGACGGATTTACCGCTGCCGTTCGGGAGCGGGCAGGTGCCACGGACCATCTGGTCGGACTGCTTGGGATCGACCCCAAGACGGAACGAAAGAGTGACCGTCTGGTCGAATTTGGTTGCGGGAAGGGTCTTGAGGAGACCGATCGCTTCGGAGAGTTGATACGCCTTGTCCGTCACCTTTTCGGCGGCGGCGCGGTAGCGTTTGCTTCTGTATTTGGCCATAGGTAATGCAGTGCTGACGAGCGGAGTGCTCTCCTGCGGTTTAGGTTAAAAAGGACGGGCAATATGGAGGCCACCGCCAAAATGTCCAACTATTTTTTCGGAAAGTTGGGGTTTGAGAGAGGGCGTTTGGCTGGCGCGCGTTAAAAGCGGATGGCTATTGGGAAGATGAAAAGGCCAAGTAGAGTAGGCGGGGCTGACGGATTGGGAGGCGTTAAAGGCCAATGACCGTCTCGCACCCGCCCCTCATCGAACTGAGCGGCCCCAACGCACGGTGAATTTCAGGCAGACGATACGAGCGGTGCGCCAATCTGGGAGCGTTTGTCTGACGACGAGCCCGGCGATGGCAGGATGGGAAGCCGCTCAGCCGAGAAGGAAGGGGTTCTTCCGCATCTTCCCGCAGAGGTTCTCACGAAATGGCAGGGGATTGTTGATCTGATGGCCCAGACGATTGGGGTGCCTGCGGGCCTGATCATGCGAGCCGATCCCCCCGAGATAATGGGAATATTTCCGGCATTGCCATCAGCGGCTTCGGCACGGGAGAGGACGTTCAGCAGAGCCTTTCTGCCGGTTTCAAGCAACACCTTGTCAAACCTGTGAATATCGCAGCCCTGCGCGAGGCCATTCAGCGGATGGCCTCCGAGACAACCCCAATCCCTTGACGCGCGCCGCGACGCTCATCAACCCATCCCAGAAAAACCGTTCGACAACCCGCGCCCGCTCACATTCGCCGAAACCGCATCCCGTAATGCCATGGGGGCAAATCAATGGAGGCGCCGACCAGTTCCAGCAGTCCAGTCTGAGCGGCCCAAGTGGCAATTTGTTCCGGGCGCGGACGGATATCCATTCCAGGACCGCGCGGTGTGGCAGGGTCGTACCGCCAGTGGATGACGAGCACCAGCCCACCAAGACGGACCGACCGCGCGGCAACGGTCAGCAGGCGCACGGGCTCCTCGCAATGCAGGATGTTGAACAGCAGGCAGGCGTCCTTGGAATCCAATTCACTCCCGAAGCCGTCCTTTGTTACATCGCGCAAATGACAACTCACATTCTGCAAGCCCTCAGCCTCAACCCGCTGCCGCGTTCGCTCAACCATGGACGGATCGATGTCGAAGGTCTCGAGGACACCAGAGATGCGCCGCGCCGCGGGGAGCGTAAACGTGCCATAGCCGCAGCCTAATTCGACCACGTTCTTTAACGGGGCGTCCACGCCCAACCGGTCGAGAATCAGGTCCACGTCGAACAGCGTTTCCCAATACGCTTCTTCGGGCATTCCACTCTCGCGCAATTTCATGGACGGGCGGTCAGAAAGTTACCAATTTGTCGGAGTCGCGCACGATTTCGTACAGGTCTTTCAGAGTCGAAATCGGGCGAATCTGCTTTGCCGCGTGGGGAGTTGGCCATGAAGTAGAGCACAGGCATGGCCATCCGGCTGATGAGCAGCGAGGCGCCCGTGTCACTCTGCATAGCAAGTTTCAAGTCGGAAACCGTCACCGGAGCCGCCGCGATCCGCCGGAGTATCCCGCACCGAGAACCTACTTCTTCGCCAACCGGTAGAACATCCAGCTTCCCAAGGTGATGAAGATGATGTTGGGAGCCCAGATCAGGAGTTCGGGATGAGCCTTGGGATTTTCGCGGACGCCGTTGGCGACGATGATGAAGAAAAAGTAGATGAACGCCACCAGCAATGAAAAGAGGAAGCCGACGGAGGTTTCCTTCCGGTGGGCCGTGATGGCGAGCGGCACGCCCACGAGCGCAAAGGCAATCGAGGCGAGCGAGAACGAGAAGCGCTTGTTCACTTCGGTGCGGGCAGCCGTGATTTCCGACAGGTTCATTTTCCTGGCTTTGCTGTCGTCCAACAACTCCTTGAGCGGCATCTGACTTAGGCCCCGGCGGCGCTTGTTTTTCTCATACAGCTCCTCAAGGGGAAGCGGAAAAGTGCCTTCGCGCATCGTGATCCCCTGCCGGATTCGCGTGAGGTCGCCGGGGGTTGATTCGTCGCGCTGTTCAAATCGGACATCCTTCAGCCGCATCAGCACCTGCCGGTTCTCCAGGTCGGTGGTGAGTTCTCCCCGCTGTGCGTGAGTCATCCGGGTGGGTTCGCCCTTGTCGTTCAACTCATAGACCAGGAGATTGAAGAGGTGGGTGCCTTCCTTGCGTTCGACGTAAATCTTTTTGCCCGGAAACTCGTCGATCACCTGATCGCTGCTGAACATGGCGATCGGGTTGCTGGTGGCGATGTTGAAGAGCGCGTTCTTCATGTTTTGTTGAGCGCGCGGGGCAATATCGACGTTGATCCAGAGGCAAATCGCCGAGCAGGCCACCGCCAGGACTGCCAACGGCACGCATAACCGGGGGATGCTGACGCCGTTGGACCGGAGCGCGATCAACTCGTTCTCGGCCGACATCTTGCCAAAAACCAGCAGCACCGCCGTGAGAAAGCCCCAGGGAATGGTAAACGTCAGCGAAAATGGAAGGATGTAGGCGATGAAGCTGAAGATATACTCCAGCGGCACATCGTGGTTCACCAGCAGGTCGAGCAACTGTTTGAAAACATTGCCCAGTACAAGCACGAGGCTCAGAACCGAAACCGCGAAAAGGCCGGTTACGAGGATTTCTTTGCCGACGTAGCGGTCAATGATTTTCATGCGTCGTCCATTCTTGAAGTGCTCCCGCGCGAAGGGAAAGCGAAATTTGCTGGGGACCGGACTTCAAAAGCTGCAAATCGCGCTTCAAAGACCAGTTTTCTTCCGGGTTTCGGCCAAGGACGACCGCGCCGCGGTCAAACTGGCAAGATACGGGTCCCTGGCGGGAAGGGCTGCCCATCGGCTCAACGCTTCGGGATGTTCGAGCCTCGAGAAAATGGCAAGGCCGATCTTAGACAGCGGAACTGACTTTTCGCCGTAGCCCGCCGGCTGATTGCTCGACCAAAAGCGGACGTGTTCGACCCCGTCCCGGATTTCTCGTCCCAGGTAAATCACCGAATGCCCGTGCTCAAAGCGGCCGATTTCCCCTGTCCAAAGGATCTTCATGAAATCGCCCGGGCGCGCCTGGTTCAGATCGTCAAAGTTCCGGCCCAATCCGAGTTCATAAAACAGTCGGGCCGTGCCGGGGCCATTGGCATTCCAGCGGCCCCAGATCCCGGCGCCATCGGATTGCCCCCGAATTAAAAGCGCCTCGAGAGCGCTGGAATCGAGTTCGAGTTTGTCGCGGCGCCGCAGCGACTCGATGGTTTTGAGAAAAACGAGGTATGTGGCCCCGGAGCAGAAGCTTGGAGAAGCTGAGTCAGGAATCACACAGAACTTGCCGCTTTCGAGATGGGCGGCAGCCTGGAGGCGAAGGGAGGCGATCCGGGTCACGCCATACTGGCCGCCGCGTGGCATCGCCTGGATCTGGGCGAGCACTTCGGAATTGTAGTCCGCAGCACCGGCAAGGACTGGAGCAAACGCCAGCAGCACGGCAGCAATAAAACGGGGAAAACTTAAAGAAAGAGGCATGGGGTGGCAGGGCGAAAAGTCGCCCCACACTATGTACTGCTTTTGTCGGCGCGAAAGGCCAGAAACGATGATTTCCAGGGCGAACGCATCAAAATAGATGGAACAGCATTCCGGAGCGCCAACGGCGCGGCACCATACCAGTTGCTGGGGTGGAGCGAAGCGAAGCCCCAGGATAACCAGCAAACGGGGAAGGGCCGAAGGCCCGAGCCATTCTTTGGCGGTCGGAATGGGGCGGGCCTTCAGCCCTTGACGTTTCGTAGCATCAAAACCTGGGGCGATGCCCCAGGCTGGTATGGGGTCGCGCCTTCAGCGCTGAAGAAGAAGTCGTCTAAAATTTGATCCTAGAAAAAGCAATTGGATTTCGCGCCAAGGACGCAAAGGTCGCCAAGACAGAGCTTTACGAAGTGGGCGAAACATTAAAGGGGTCACCTACACGGTGATTTCTGCCTTTTTCATAAGTTCCTCCCATGGCGATCTTTGCGTCCTTGGCGCGGGTTCTTCTGCCGGATTTAGGTTGATGCGTTTGCCCTACGATGATTTCTTTCCGTCCATCGCGTCCATCGATTCCATTTCGTCCACCGCACACTCGACAAACTCCAGGCCTCCCGGCACTCTCCGGGCTGCCAGAATGTCAGCCCTGAAAATTGTCACTATTTACACCGATGGCGGATGCGTGGGAAACCCCGGCCCCGGAGGGTGGGCAGCAGTGCTGCTTTGGAACGGCCGCAAAAAAGAGCTGAACGGCGGTGCGCCCGCCACGACGAACAACCGGATGGAGTTGAGCGCGGCCATCCAAGGGCTGCGCGCCCTCAAGGAGCCGTGCCAGATCGAGCTTTGGACGGACTCGGAATATTTGCGCAAGGGCATCACCGAGTGGCTCGCCGGCTGGAAGGCGCGCGGCTGGAAAACGCGGGACAAAACCCCGGTCAAGAACAGCGATCTCTGGAGGGAACTCGACAGCGCCACCAGCGGCCACCAGATCAACTGGCGCTGGGTGAAGGGTCACGCCGGCCACGAACATAACGAACGTTGCGACACGCTGGCGCAGGAGGCCATCTTCAAAGTCAGAAAAGAGCATGGCCCCGTGCGGTTGAAAACGGCGCTGGCGGCTTTTAAAATGGGGCTCGATACCGGCGAAACGCCGACCAAACCGCTGTGGTAATAGGAGCGTGGCCCCGTGCGCCGGGCGGGATGGCGCGGGACGCCCTTTCTGGAACTTCCGAGTTCGGGTTGGAAGTGGCGCGCCGGTGGGAACCAATCACCGGCGCGCTCAGCCTTTGAACCCCCATTCTCAGCTTCCCAAATTCCTAAACGCCTTTCCACATCATGAAGGCGCGCTCGCGCAGCATTTCCGGGGTCTCGTCAGAGAGCCCCCGGTTCAGCTTCGCAATGGCGTCCAGGATTTCCTGATACGCCGTAAAAAGTCCTTTCATTTCATTGGACCACGCGAAGCGGAGCAGAACCCCCAAGTGCAAGAGCTTGCGCTGGTCGTAAAACGCCCCGATATCATTGGTGTTAAACCCATGTGTGGTCAGGATTTCACCGAGTTCGGAGAGCACCTGGTAAATCGCGCAGGTGATCGGGTCAGAGCCGTTCGGCGTTCCGGGAACATGAATCCCCAAAGAAACCGGGGCTCCTCCCGGGTTGGTATTGCGGTGCGGCCAAACCTCTCCACTCTGGATTTTTGCGATACAAGACTTTGGGAGCTGGCTGACCCAGATCTTGATGGCGTGAATCAAATTGTTGAACCCCTTTTCGCCGAGGCGGATCGTCGCTTCCGGCTGGGATTGGCCAACCCTTTTGGCGATCAACAGCGCCAGCGTGGAAATCTGGACGCAGCTTGCTTCGGTAAAGGCAACCGCAACAGAATCAGCGGCTTCCATCAAAGAGCCGATTTCGTTTTTCCGAATGGTGTTGCTCGCTAGCACTACTTGGAAAATAGGGGAATCGCCGATAATTGAGAATCCGCAACAATACGCACACCGATTGAACTGCGGCATTGCCGAAGGTCGATTTGCGCGCTAAACCGTCGTCTTCCTTATGAACCGTTTCGAAAACCAGATCGCTATTGTCACCGGGGCCGGTCGCGGCATCGGAGAAGCCATTGCCAAACGCCTTACCGAAGAAGGCGCAAAAGTCGCCTGCGTCAGCCGCTCGGAAGCCAACTCCGCCAAAGTCGCCGACGGCATCAACGCGGTTCACCCCTGCGCGGCCAAAGCCTACGCCGTGGATGTGGCCGATAAGAAGGCCGTGGATGCCGTTTGCGAGCAAATCTTCGCGGATTTCGGCAAGGTCAACATCCTCGTCAACAATGCAGGAATCACGCGCGACGGCCTCGCCATGCGAATGAGTGAAGAGGACTGGGATGCCGTGATCGATACCAATCTCAAAGGAGCATTCAATTTCATCCAGGGCGTCATGCGGCCGATGATCAAGCAACGCAGCGGGCGGATCGTGAACATCTCCAGCGTCGCGGGGCTCATGGGCAACGCGGGCCAGGCCAACTATGCCGCCAGCAAGGCGGGTCTCCTCGGGCTGACCAAATCCCTCGCCCGCGAACTCGCCGGCCGGAACATCACCGTGAACGCGGTGGCTCCGGGCTTCATCAAGACCGACATGACCGACGTTCTCCCGGAAGCCATCAAAACCGGAGTGCTTTCCCAAATCCCGGCGGGCCACTTTGGCGAACCCGAGGACATCGCCTCGGCCGTGGCGTTCCTCTCCAGTTCGGAAGCCAAATTCATCACAGGCCAGACGCTTACCGTCGATGGCGGCATGGTGATGTAACTTCAACAGTCCAATGCAATTGTTGCTCTTACGTCATGCGGACGCTGTGCCATCGGCCCCTTCCGATGACCTGCGGACCTTGAGCGACAAAGGCCGCGCGCAAGCCAAACGCATCGGGCGCTTCTGCCACGAGCACGAACTCAAGCCCGACCTCATCCTCACCAGCCCGTTTCGCCGGGCGGAGGATACCGCGCGAATCGTGGCTACGGAATTGAAGAGCGAGGCGACCGTGGCGGGTTTTCTCTCGCCAGGAATGAGCCCCGCCACAGCCGTGGAAGCGCTCATGGCTTACCAACGGCTCGATTCTGTCATGCTGGTCGGCCATGAACCCGACCTCAGCCTGCTCGCCTCCAGACTCCTCGACCTGGTCGATAACTCGGCCATCCGATTCCGCAAGGCCACCCTGGCCGGAATCGACATCCCGACCCTGCGGCCCGGAGGCGGCGAACTCGATTTTCTGATCCCGGCCAAACTGGTGTAAAAGGGCTTTGGGCAGGCGTACCAAGGAGGGAATTTGACAGCTATGAAACCCGAGATAATCAGAACATCCGATTTCACCGGCGACGCGGTGAAACTCATTACTGCCGCTGCCGGCCAAGCGATCTCCGAGCGGGGCTTATTCCGGCTCAGTCTCTGCGGAGCCAACACCCCGCGCCCCGTGTATTCCGCGCTTTCGGAGGTCGCCCTCCCGTGGGAGGCGGTTCAGATCACCTTTGGCGATGAGCGTTGTGTCCCGCCCGATAACGACCAGAGCAATTATCGCATGGCGCGTGAGACCCTCCTTTCCCAGGTTCCGATCCCGCCGGAAAACGTGTTTCGCATGCTCGGAGAGATCGAACCCGCCGCCGCTGCCGACGAATATGAGACCAAGCTGGCCGAGGTTGCCGGGCGCTTCGGCGAGCCCCGCTATGCCCATGACCTCCTGTTGCTGGGCATCGGCGATGACGGGCATACCGCTTCGCTCTTTCCCGGAAGCGCAGCCCTGGCCGAGACGGAGCGCAATGTGGTGGCCAACTTCGCCCCCAAGCTCAACGCGCACCGGATCACCTTTACCTTTCCGCTCATCAACGCGGCCCGGCACGTCTGCTTCCTGGTGAACGATCCGAAGAAGGAACCGATCATCGAAGCCATTCTGCGCGGCAATAGCGGGTATCCTGCGGAACAGGTCAAGCCCGCTTCAGGTCGGCTCACCTGGGTGATTGGCGAGGGCGGGTAGGCGCGCCGCCAATAGTGTTCGGCCTGAAAATTGCCTGTTACGAAATCCGGGTTTCAGCGCCAACGGCGCGGCCCCATACCAGCCTGGGGCGGAGGCTTTGCGAAGCCCCAGGAATTTGAAAACAACGGAATCAGGGCTGAAAGCCCGAGCCATCTCCCCTGAATGGTTCGGGCCTTCAGCCCTTTAAAATCTTTAAATGCAAATTCCTGGGGCGATGCCCCAGGCTGGTATGGGACGGACCTTTGGTCCTAAGCAAAAACATTGCCGCGGGAACTCAGTCGGGGCGGCGCTATGGACGGCACGCACCCGCGGTCTCTCCGCGTCTCCCCCTCCCCGCGTCTCCGCGTCTTCTACTTCAGCCCCGCGAAGATCTCGTTGGCCTCTACCAGCGTTTCTTTGCTCCCGATGTCGAACCAGATGCCCGGAACCCGTTAAGTGTGGACGGGAATGCGGGTATAGAGCCACTGAATGAAACGGCCAGGCTGATCGGGGTTATTCCCTTCGGCGATGTAGGTCGCAAACTGCGTGACGGTTTCCTTGGAGAAATAGTAAAGGGCGATGCCGGTGTTGGTGCTCTTCGGGTTGGCCGGCTTCTCTTCAAAGTGCGTGATGACCCCGTTGGCGTCCACCTCGATGCTGTTGTATTTCTTGATCGCCTCGAGGTCTTTGACGTCGTAAGTGGCCAAAACCGCAGCGCGGCCTTTGGCGAACTGGGCGAAGCCTTCCAAGGACTGGCTGAAAAGGTTATCTCCAGCAACGACGACCAGGTCGGAATTGCCCAGGTTTTCGCGGGCAACGACCAAGTTGATGTCCCCGATGGCGCCGAGTTTGTCGGAATCGTCTTTGGAGCCGTCGTTGATGATCTTGAAATGCAGCTTCGGCTGGCGGCAGGTGTACTCGTCGGCCCAGGCTTGGAAATCGGCGGCAAACTTGTTGTTCGTGACGACGATGACGTTCTCGATGTCGGGAATGGGCGCCAGATTGTCGATCACCCACTCGATCATTGGCTTGCCGGCAACGTCCAGCAACGGTTTGGCTTTGGTCAGGGTTAGGGGGTAAAGCCGCGTTGCGTAACCCGCGCCAAGGATCAAGATGTTCATAAGGCTCCTTTCATGACCTTCCGAAGGGGTGTCGGACAAGACAAAAATTCGGGCGGGTTCCGAGACTTGCTCCCGCAGTTGAAAAAAACAGCCAGCCACCCCTCTGATTTGCGTCAAGGGGCGGCTGACGACATCTCAACTTGTAGAGGCGAATCGGGAGATCGCCTATTTCTCCTTACGAGTGCGTGAAGCGCTGTCGTCCTCTGAAACTACGTCGTCCAAGCCAGCGACGTCCTTGTCGATCAGCGTGATCAGATAGTTGCTCAGGGAGCGGCGGTCACGCTTTGCGCGAATCTTTGCTTTTTCAAGCAATTCTTCGGGGCATCGGAAAGCGGTATATTTGCTGCTCATAGCCGTTGGAAATGGTGTTATCGGTTGCGAACCAACGATTTAGACATTATTGGGCGGCGCCAGTAAAGGATATTATTAGGCCTTGACCAGCGGAAAATTACGCAGGATTTCTCGCATCAAGAATCTTCCCGCCAGACCTTGTAGTTCGCCACGAACTCCCGGCGGAACGGCTCGAACGTGCCGGTCTCAATCGCCGAACGCGCCCGACTCATCAGGTTCAGATAAAAATGCAGGTTATGCAGGCTGACCAGCCGCAGCCCGAGGATTTCCTCGGACTTGATCAGGTGGCGCAGGTAGCCGCGAGAAAACTCGGCGCACGCCGGGCAGGCGCAGCCTTCCTCGATCGGCCCTTTTTCCATGATGAACGGGCTGTTCTTTAGGTTCACCGTCCCGGAGGCCGTAAAAGCGGTTCCATTGCGGGCGATGCGGGTCGGCAGCACACAGTCGAACATATCGACGCCACGCGCGACCATCTCGAGCATCTGGGGCGGTGTGCCCAAACCCATGGCGTAGCGCGGTTTATCGGCGGGCAGATATGGCTCGCTGGCTTCCACGGCGGCCATCATTTCGGCCTCGGTCTCCCCCACACTGACGCCGCCGATCGCATACCCTTCGAAATCCATAGCCACGAGCGCTTCGGCACTGGTCCGGCGCAAGTCGGCATACGTGGCGCCCTGCACAATCCCGAAAACTGCGCCCCGCCGCTGCCCCTCCTCGTCCTGCCGGAGCGCCCAGTCGCGGCACCGCCGGGCCCAACGCAAAGTGCGGTCTAAGCTTTGCGCTGCATAATCAAAGTCGCACGGATACGGCGGACATTCGTCGAAAACCATGGCGATATCCGAATCGAGCGTTTGCTGAATTTCCATGGCCGTTTCCGGGCCGATGAAACAAGGGGAGCCGTCCAGGTGGTTCTGGAAATGAACGCCTTCCTCCGTGATCTTCCGAAGTTTGGCCAACGAAAAGACTTGGAACCCGCCGCTGTCGGTGAGGATCGGACCCTGCCAGCGCATGAAATTATGGAGTCCCTCGAAGTGGCGCATCACATGCATGCCGGGCCGGACAAAAAGATGGTAGGTGTTCCCGAGGATAATCTGCGCGTTCATCTCGCGGAGTTCACGCGGACTGACCGCTTTCACGCTCCCCTGCGTGCCAACGGGCATGAAGATGGGCGTTTCGATGACCCCACGGCGGGTCGTCAGGCGGCCGCGGCGGGCCTTGGAAGCGGGATCGGTGGCAAGAAGTTCAAACACCCCGGCAGATTAAAAGAAGGAAAGAGAGTTAGGAAGCCCGGAAAGCGTTTTTTCGTGCCCCGGTCCATTAAGAAAAGTCCCCCACCAAGTAAAACCGAACTTCAAAGCAGCCCCATGCTTCCCATGCTTCCCATTCCCGACGAGCGGTCGTCGCCGCCCCGACTGAGCGGGGCGGCTACAGAAGAGTGGCCGCATTGGCCGCTCGGCTAAGCCTCGTTCCGGGGGTTGAACCCTGGCCCTCTTCCGCCTGCCTGCCAGCAGATCCAGTCCCATCGCTTGTTCATCGACATCTTCGGCTCGAAGAGGGGGGCAAACGACGAAAGCCCCAGCCTCTCCTCCCTCTCCGGATCCAGGCTCCTTCCGATGTCGTCGTACAGTGCCTGCATGGCGGCTTCCAGTTCCACCTTGGTGGCGCCAGGCATCAACACCCCTCCGAACTGCACGAAGATGCTCGGGCGCGATTCCACCATCCATTCATAACGGAACACCACCGGCAGCAGAGGCGCCCCGCACCGTTGCGCAAGCCAAAGCGCGCCCGACTTCACCACAATCGGGTTCCACTGGGGAATGAGCACCCCTTGCGGAAAGATCCAGACCACGTTTTTGGGATCGCGAAGTAGTTTCATCGCCTCACGGAGCCCAGGCAAGGCCGAGCCATCGAGATCCAGCCCGAAAGCCCCCAGCCAGCGCAGGGGGCGGTAGCGTTTCAGCAGCTTTTCGTATTGAGCCACATACACCCGGCGCCCGGGCAGTCGCGCCGTCAACAACCCCACCACGAACCCGTCCCACCAGTTGCTGTGATTCGTGCAAGCGATCAGGGGCGCATTGAGCAATCGCGCCGACTCCAGATGCTCCAACCCGCGCACAAAAACCCCGTAAAACCGCCGGCGCATCACCCGCCGCAGGCCGGCAAGAAAGATCCAGTCGAGAAGGAGAGACTTTCGCGGGTAAATCATCGCTTTGAATTCGACCGAGAGTGAATCAAGCAGCCGTATCGAAATCGGGCCGCAGAAAATTCGCGAAAACAGCTTGCCTTCCCCGGTCCCTAGTGCAAATTAACCGCTCACTTTTGGGGCTGGATAGCTCAGTTGGTAGAGCAGAGGACTGAAAATCCTCGTGTCGCCGGTTCGATTCCGGCTCCAGCCACCTCCTCTTTTTCACTGCAATGCGCTTGGTTCAGCACTTGGGCTGACAACAGAACCCTGGGCCAAAAAGACAAGCTGGATGCGTCATTTTACGTGTTACACGGCAGTAGCCTTATGACACGGTCTTCAAAACTGATTCAGCTGCTCGGTAGATGGAAAATCGTTTCAAACGACCCCAAAAAGATTGTGTTTGAACTCTCCTCCGACTATGGAAACAAGGCAATGAGCGTTCACGAGGCCAAGCGGATCACCATCGAACCGCAAAAGCGGCTTTTCCTGGGGGAATCGGCTATGCCGGATCCGGCTGGGAGCATGCCGGCGAGATCGCCACGCCTGCCGAATGGGAGGCGTATTTTTCAAATTTCGCAGCCTCGCTAAGCGAGAAATAAGATCGCGAAGAACGGAAATTTCAAAGGATAACGACCATGCAATTCAGATACACCACCGGGATCAAAGAATACGAGCGAATGACCACGCGCGAACTACGCGAAAGTTTCCTCATTGAGACTCTTTTCACCCGTGACGCCATTGAACTTGTCTATTGGGAGACTGAGCGCACTGTAACCGGCTCAGCCGTTCCTAGCACCAATCCGCTCCGGCTCGAAACATTCAAGGAACTCTCCAGTGACTATTTTTGCGAACGCCGCGAATTGGGGGCTCTCAACATTGGTGGCCCCGGCCGCATCCGCGTGGACGGGCAGACCTACGATGCGGAATCGCTGGACTGCCTCTACATCGGCAGGGGAAGTTGCGAGATTGTGTTTGAAAGCATTGACCCGAACACGCCGGCCAAGTTCTTTCTGATGAGTTATCCGGCGCACACGAAACACCCAACGACGCTGGCCAAGAATGCAAGCGTAAACCAGATAAAGCTGGGCAACCAGGAGACAGCCAACTGCCGGACAATATTCCAGTACATTCATGAAGGAGGCGTGAAAAGCTGCCAGCTGGTTATGGGCTTTACGCAATTGGAGCCAGGGAGCGTATGGAACACGATGCCCGCCCACACACATTCCCGCCGTTCGGAAGTCTACCTTTACTTCGACGTGCCGAGAGATGCGGCAGTGTTCCATTTGATGGGGCCTGGCCAGGAGACTCGGCACCTGGTGATTCATTCGGAGCAAGCGGTCCTCTCCCCCGCTTGGTCCATTCATTCCGGCTGCGCCACCCAAGCCTACAGTTTCGTTTGGGCCATGGGCGGAGAAAATCAACGCTTCGCAGACATGGACGCCATTGCCATCCAGGAGATGAAATAACTACGCCCAATGAAATCCCAAATCACCGATCTCTTCCGACTCGATGGCAAAGTTGCCCTGGTCTCCGGCTGTAAACGCGGCATTGGTAAGGCCATGGCCATCGGCCTTGCTTCGGCCGGCGCCGACATCGTGGGCGTGAGCGCCACGCTGGAGGAATCCGGCAGCGAAGTGGAAAAAGAGGTCACCGCCCTCGGGCGCGGTTTTCGTGGCTATGCGTGTGATTTCGGCGATCGCACGTCACTTTACGCCTTCATTCAACGACTGCGCGCCGACGTGCCGCGGATCGATATTCTTGTCAATAATGCCGGCACCATCCTGCGCAAACCGGCGGCCGAACATTCGGACGAATTTTGGGATCGAGTGTTGGAAATCAACCTCAACTCGCAATTCATTCTCAGCCGCGAGATTGGCGGCGGCATGCTCGCGAGAGGGGAAGGCAAAATCATCTTCACCGCTTCGCTTTTGACCTTTCAGGGGGGCATTACCGTGCCAGGCTATGCGGCAAGCAAAGGGGGCATCGGGCAGCTGACCAAGGCGCTTGCCAATGAGTGGGCTGGCAGGGGGGTCAATGTCAACGCCATTGCCCCCGGCTACATCGCCACTGACAACACCGCCGCGCTTCAGGAGGATGCGGACCGCAGTAAGGCAATTCTGGCCCGAATCCCGGCCGGACGCTGGGGGGTTCCCGAGGATTTGGTTGGAGCGCTGCTTTTCCTTTGCAGCCCAGCCGCCGCTTATGTGCATGGCACTATCCTCCCCGTCGATGGCGGGTGGATGGGGCGTTAGCCAGAAGCGACTCAGATTAAGCCCAAGAACCCCAAACCAGTTCAGCCACGAGTGTCGGCTTTTCGGTCGGTGCGTTCGATGCTGCGGTGATGGAGCGATGCGATAGCCCGTCTGCTTCCGCCCGCGCACCGTGGACGTCAGCCGCCATTGGAAATCGCGGCGCTTTACCCTCGCGCCGGGGCTGGAACCAGCACGCTCTGCATCCCGGCTGCGGTCGCGGCGGTGATTCCGATCTGAGTGTCTTCAAAGACGAGACATCGCTCCGGGGGCACTCCGATGCGGCGGGCAGCTTCCAAAAACGGATCGGGGGCGGGCTTGCCATTGACGTAATCGTCGGCGCCGACAATTGCGTCGAACTTGTCCGCAATCCCGAGCGCGGTCAGCGTCTTGATTACGATGGCCCGGTGGCCGCCGGAAGCCACGGCCAGCGGTTTCTTGCCGTGAAATTCGCGAACGAATTCGACGACTGCCTCGATGGGAAGGATGCGCGGGATAAGCTCAACGAAGAGTTCCTCTTTATGTTTGGCAGTCTCCACGACCGGCATGTTGTGTCCGTGGCGCTCATTGAGGATCTCCACGATCCGCTCGGTGGGAATGCCGCCGAGTTCATAGAAGAAGGCTTCGGGGAACTCGCACGCGTGTTCAGCCAGGGCCTGGCACCACGCTTCGTAATGGAGCGGCATGGTGTCGGCCAGGGTGCCGTCGCAATCAAAAATATAGCCGTCAAAGGAACCGTCAGGGATTTGGAGTTTCATCGGAAATTTCAATGGGAACAGCTCTGCAGATTTCCTGCCAGCCGGGGTAATTCCAGGTGTTTGGAAACCCGAGGCACTGTTCGGGTTTGGCCGCCTGAATCCGGCAATCGTTGCCGTCCAGCATCGCGCATTCGCCGTTTGGTTTGTCGAGCAGGGCCAGGCTGTTGCGCAGCGGCGTAAGGCGGGTGTGGCTCTGGATAAATTCGTTCTCGGAAAGCCCGAGGTACGCCGCGATCCGTGGAAGCTCCTGCTGGCCGATCCGGACAAACCCAGGCCAGCGGCAGCAAGCGGTGCAGCGCTGGCATTGGTAATGGATGCGGGTATTCACAGAGCCACCCATTTTGGGGAACTCGGCGCGCCATGCAATCGGAATATGACGAAATCCGGCGCGATTGGAAGGAAGTGAGGAATGGAGAGAAAATTTTTAATGTGTTTATCGAACCCCTCCGGGGAAGCTCCTCCGGGCGCCGTTGGCGCTCAAAGTCGCATAACGGGCAATTTTTCATGCCGAACACGATTGGCCCGCGCGCGCGCGGCCACGATGGCCACGCTTTTTAGAAAGCGTTCCGTCCTTTGTAGGCTGGAAGAATCGGCACGTTTGCTCCACTTTAACCACGCCACTACGCGACCTGCCGGATGGCGACCCTCAAGTCGGCAACATTGACCGGCTTGATCAGGTGTTTCGTAAACCCCGCGGTTTGGCTTTCGCGCAAATCTTCTTCGGTCCCGTAACCGCTCAAGGCGATGCCGGGAATTCCGCAGCTCTTTTTCACCTGCCGCATCAAAGTCAGTCCGGAATTATCGGGCAGGCCCAAATCGCTTATGAGCAGATCGAAAGGCTGCCCGGCGGCCAACTCCAGCGCCTTCCGAACACATCCCGCAGTAGTCACGGAGTGTCCCCAGTCTTTCAAGAGTTTGAAAAGCACCTGCAGAGTGTCGGCGTGATCCTCCACCAAAAGGATTCTTAGCGGATGTTCTTCGTGCTCTCTTTGTGGCGCGGAAGCAGGCGGTTCGGCCTCGGGATTTACGGTGGCCAGTTCGATCGTGAAGGTCGCTCCTTTGTTCCGGCCTTCGCTGTATGCGGTCAAGCGCCCCTGGTGGAGTTCCATCACGGCCTTGGCGATGCTCAACCCCAGGCCCAACCCACCGAATTGACGATTACTGATCTGATCGCCTTGTTTAAAGGGGTGGAAAATTTCGGGCATGATTTTGGGGTCGATCCCGATGCCCGTGTCCTCTATTTCGATCTTCAACCGCTCGCCGCTATTATACGTGCGCAGGGTCACCCTGCCTCCTTCCGGGGTGAATTTTACCGCGTTTTTCAGCAGGTTCCAACAAACCTGTCGCATCCGGACCGGGTCGGCCCATACATGATGTCGACAAGCCTGGAAGTCCAAACGATGTTCGAGTCGCTTGGCTGATATCTGGGGCTGACAAACTTCCAAGGCCATTTGCAGGCAGGTGTGCATGTCGAGAATTTCAGGCTGCAGGACAACCTTTCCCTGGCTGATCCGGGTAACATCCAGCAAATCGTCGATCAGTTCCGCCTCGGTTTCCACATTGCGCTGAATCAGTTCGATATCGGAGCGCAGGGGGGGCGGCAGATCCTTCTCGGTCCGGAGGGCGCTTACCGTTGCAAGCACGGGCGTTAGGGGGGTCCGCAGTTCGTGGCTGAGCACCGCAATAAATTGATCCTTGGCCCGGTTCGCTGCTTCGGCTGCTTCTTCCGATTTTTTGAGAGCTTCCTCTGCGTCTTTCTGCGCGGTGATATCGCTTAGAATGGCCAGAGCCAGAAACGAACCATCATTATCTTTGATCCGGGTGGTTTCGAAGCGGGCCCAAAAATGCGAGGCATCCCGCCTCACCATTCTGAGATCGAAGAGTTGGGGGTCGCCAGATTCAAAGAGCTGTTTCAGATGCTCCTGGTAGGACTCGTCATCGGCGAAAAGGATGAAGTGCGTTATCGACCGGTGAACCAAGTCGTTCCTTTTCAGCCCCAACAATTTAGCTGCCGTAAGATTGGCTTCGACAATCAACCCTTGCCGGCTCAGCGTCAAATAACCCACCGGGGCGAGATCGTACAAGTCAAAGTAGCGCTCCCGGGAGGCTTCCAGTTCCTTCTGCGTCCGGCGCAATTCCTCGTTCTGCATCTCCAACTCGATTTGGTGGACCCGCAACTCATGAAGCACCTCCTGGGCACGCCGGGGCGACAGCCCTTTTGCCGTCTTGTCATTCCCTGCTTCTTCTTCAGCACGAACGCGCAGCCCCGCTACGGGCTCGGGGACTGGCGCACCCTTACGTTTCGTCATGAAATAAATTGTACGTTTTCCGCCGCGATTCAACCCTGTGCTAATGTACAACTTACGATGGTTCCGCCCCGTGCCCCCCTCTTGATCTCCAGGGTCGCCGCGATCGAATCGGCGCGATGCTGCATGATCTGCATCCCCATTCTTCGCGAATGGGCCAACTCCCGCGAGATGCCGATTCCGTTGTCGCGGATGGAGAGGTTGATTCCATCACGTCCGTGACGGAGTGAAATCATGATATGGCTCGCCTCGCCGTGCTTGATGGCATTGCTCACCGCCTCCTGGACGATCCGAAAAAACTGCGTCGCTACAGCCTGGCTTTCGATGATTACCGATTTGCCACACCGGAACGAACAGCGGATATGAAAAAGGTTCGTGATCGTTTTCGAATACTGCAGCAGCGCTTCCACAAGGCCCTCGCCTTCGGACTTCACCGGGTGCAACCCGTGGGAAAGATTGCGGGTTTCTGCGACACCGGTGTTCAACAGGTCGCAAATCCGCTTTGCCTGGGGCGTTTCCGGAGACCCGACTGCCGCCAGGCGGCGCGCAAGCAGGCTCGCCATCATCGCCGTGCCCGAGAAATGCTGGCAGAGACCATCATGCAATTCCTGGGCGATGAGTTGCTTCTCGCGTTCGCTAATCTTTAGAAGCTGCGCACCCAAGCGCTCCCGCTCGACGCGATGCTGCTGCAATTCGTTCAGTGCGGCCTGGAGTTCACGCGTGCGCAACTCCACGTTTCGTTCCGTGGCATCATGGGCCTCCTGGAGTGCTTCTTCGGCCTGCTTGCATTCGGTGATGTCGCTGAGGGTCGCCCTGTAAACGGAGGTCTCGTTGGCCCCTCTGGCCACGGTTGTCTCCAAGCGTGCCCAAAACTGCCTGCCATCGAGCTTCACCAGCCTGATTTCCAAGACCTGCGGCGTGCCGGTTTCAGTCAGCCGCTTCCAGTGCCCGGTATAAACAGAGTGGTCGGCCAAAAGGATGAAGTGTGTCAATGGCCGCCGAACCAAAGCGCCTCGTTTCATGCCAAGCAATTTGGTAATGGTAAGATTGGCTTCAAGGACGAGCCCCTCTTTGCTCAGAGTCAGGTAGCCGACGGGAGCCCGGTCGTACAAATCAAAATACCGTTCCAGGGACATCTCCAGTTCCTTCTGCACCCGGCGCAACTCCTCGTTCTGCATCTCCAGCTCAATCTGATGCACGCTCAATTCGTGGAGGACTTTCCGCGCCATCTCCGGAGAGAGCATTTCCGCTTTGGTCTGGCCTGCCCCTGCCTTTAGCTCCGCCCGTTCGCGTAAAGTTTTCATGGTTATACAGTCTGCTGGGGAAAACGCTTAATGGATTATGACCATGCTCTGGGTGCAGGACTGAAAGGCCCCGTAATCGAGGTCATGATTTCCTGAGCGCCAACGGCGCGGCCCCATACCAGCCTAGGCCAACGGCCTAGGTCGTTGCGCCACCAGGCCTTAGGGCTGAAGGCCCGTCCCATTCCGGGGAGATAGGTCGGGCCTCCAGCCCTGATTGCGGAGACGATAAACCCTGGGGCTGCGCAAAGCCTCCGCCCCAGGCTGGTATGGGGTCGCGCCGTTGGCGCTGAAAGTTCCAGAGCCTTAGAAGCGGCATCCTGGCGTTTCTGGTGTTGGATTCTATGCACGAAAATACACCCTGCCTGTAAGAGAAAATTCATGCGCGGTGATCTTCCTGTCCTGCACCCCCATGATCCCTGGCACGCCGTTCCGTCGTTACCAAGCCGTAGGGGACGAGGGAATCGTTCACCAAGGCTGTGGCGGTGACCCACACCTCCACGACCTGCCCGTCTTTGGCGAGTCGTTGCATTCGGTAAGGTTCGAGCGCCTCGTTGCGGGCGAGCCGTTGCAGCCTTGCTCGCACCCCTTCCCTTTGGCCCTCCGGGACCAGATCGCCGATGTTTCGTTGCAGCGCCTCCTCCTCGCCCCACCCGTAGAGCCTTTCCGCACCAGGGTTCCACGCCAGAATCCGACCGCCCAGATCCTGCACTGTGATGGCATCGCTGGAGTCCCTCACGACCACAGCCAGGCGGCGCAGCGCCTCGGTATCCCGCGCCTGCAACTGCGCCTTTTTCAGCTCGGTGATATTTACAAACGTGATGACCGCCCCTTCGATTACGTTTTCCAAGGTGCGATACGGCCGGATGGACAGCAAAAACCACGGACCCGATTTGGCCTGCACTTCAACTTCCTTTGGGATCAGGGTGTCGAGCACGGATTGGATGTCTTCGACCAGGCGATTGTACCCGAGGAGGTTGGACACGACATGACCGACCGGTCGGCCCACATCGCTGAGGATCAGGTTGATCACTTGGGTTATCGCCGGAGTGAACCGCTGGATGTGCTGCCGGTAGTCCACAAAAATCGTTCCCACGCCCGTTCCTGCCAGCAGGTTATTCATGTCGTTGTTGGCGCGCGAAAGATCCGCCACCTTGGTTTGCAGTTCGGCGTTGACCGTGGCCAGTTCCTCGTTGACCGATTGCAATTCTTCCTTGGACGTCTCCAACTCCTCGTTGGTGGACTGCAACTCCTCGTTCATCGACTGCATCTCTTCGTTTGAAGATTTGAGTTCTTCGTTAGACGCTTCCAACTCCTCGTTGGTGCTCTGAAGATAGTCTTCTTTGACCTGCAATTCCTTTTTCAACGCGGCAATCCGTGCGTCCACGTCCGCATCGCTAAAGCTCGTCGCTTCGCCTGGACCCTCGCTGGCTCCTGGTTCCGACGGGGCCTCTTCCAGAATTACCAGGTAGAGCGACTGCTCGTGGGGATGCTCGGGATCTGTTCCCACCGGACGCACCGTGAGATTCACGGTCGTAAAATGCCCGTTGGTCTTCACTCGAACTCCGGAGTGGACCACCGGTTGCCGGTGCAGAATTGATTTGTGCAAGGCAATGGTCAATTCCCGGCGCAATCCCTCGCGGGCCATTTTTAAGATGTTCATGCCGGGCTCTCCCGGGGATGGCTCCAAATAATAGCCGGTGCGCCCGTGGAGATAGAGGATGTCGCCATGCTCATTGATCAGCGCCCCAACCGGAGTGAAGTGTTGCAGCAGGGTTCGCTCCATCAGTTCCCGAGGCTGAACTTTTGGGACCAAGGCCTTTCCGGAAAGCCGTGAAACGGTCCGGTTTTCCCTTTTCGCCGGAAGAATTCCTTCAATGCTGTGGCCTTGCAGCCGGGCGACGCTCTCTTTGCGCTGATAGAGCTTCGCTTTGCGATCAAGCGTGGAGAAGAGATTCACGTACTCGCCGACACTTTCGGAGGTGCCCAAAAAGAGAAATCCGTCTGGGTTCAATGCGTAATGGAACAGAGGGATCAGCTTTTTCTGCAACATTGTATCCATGTAGATCAAAAGGTTGCGGCAACTGATGAGATCGAGACGCGAAAAAGGGGGATCTCTGATGATGTCCTGTTCCGAGATGATCAGCAGATCCCGAATGCATTTCTGCACTTGATAGCTGCCGCCCTCGGAATCCGGGACGAAATAGCGCGCCAATTGCGCCGGCGAAATGTCCTCGGCGATACAGGACGGGTAAATCCCGCTGCGAGCCTGTTCGATGGCGCGCACGTCGATGTCTGTGGCAAACACCTGAACCTTGTAATTATGCTCCAGGCGCTCCATGTGCTCGTGGAGCAGAATGGCGATCGAATAAGCTTCCTCCCCTGTGGAACAGCCCGGCACCCATACCCGCACTGGCGACCCGGGCGGCTTGTCGGCGAAGAGAGCGGGGATGACCTGTTCCTCGAGCGCCTCGAAGGCTTCCGGGTCGCGGAAGAAATTGGTGACCCCGATGAGGAGATCGCAAAAGAGAGAGTCCACCTCGGACGGGGTTTGCTCCAAATAATGAACATACCCATCCAGCGAATCGACCTGGTGAACCGCCATCCGCCGCTCAATGCGCCGCAGAATGGTGTTCTGTTTGTAATGGGAAAAGTCGTGGCCAGTCTGGGCGCGCAGCAGGGTGAACGCCCTTTTTAAAGAAGCGCCTGTTTTGTGGGCCGGGGGTTGAATGGGGCGTTGCGCCTTCCCCGAAACATGGGAACTATAGGCGATGAGTTGGGCAGGCATTTCTGCCGGCGGCAGCACATAATCCACCAAGCCCGTGGCGATGGCGCTGCGGGGCATCCCGTCGAACTCGGTGGATTCCGGGTTCTGCGCCATGATCATGCCGCCTTCAGTCTTGATGGCCCGCACTCCCAGGGTGCCATCGCTGCCCATTCCGGAGAGGACGATCCCAATAGCCCGCTCACGCTGGCTCTGGGCCAGGGAACGGAAAAAATGATCAATCGGAAAGCGCAAACCGCGCGGGGCGCTCGGTTCCTGCAACCGCAGCGTACCGTGCTCGAAAGACATGTCTCTGTTGGGCGGGATGATATAGGCGCAGTTCGGTTCCACCACCATCCCGTCCTCGACCTCGAAGACTTGCATGACGGTGTAGCGCTTGACCAGATCGGTAAGGATGCTTTTGTGGTCCGGGGCAAGGTGTTGCACGAGCACAAAAGCCATTCCACAGTCGATGTCGGACGGCATTCCCGAAAAGAAAGCCTCAAAGGCAGCCAACCCCCCGGCCGACGCGCCGATGCCGACGATCGGAAACTCGACCTCCGGCGAAGAGGCTGGCGCCTCAAGTTCCTTCGGTGCCTCTTGCGGCGGGACCATGGCTTGAGCGGAGGTTTTTCGCTTGGTTTTGCTGGCTGGCTTTTTGGTCATTTTCAGGTCGTTTTCATCGCTGGACCCATGATGAGTTCCCGCTAAAGTCGAGTTGATTTAGTCGAACGCCTCCTAACACCCTATTCCCAAGCCCGGCGACTTCAAGCCAGATTGAGAGCAGGGCAAACGCATCAAATTTTGGACGACTCCTTCTTCAACGCTGAAGGCGCCCCATACCAGCCTTGGGCAACGCCCAAGGTCTTGATATTACCCCGAACTCCGAAGTTGCGGTTTGCTGTGGCTGCGGCGCTCTGTCGCCGCCGGGGTGGCGCGTCGAGCGCAAACAAGAGGCAAGAGGCTCAGGTCCACATCGCCGCCCCGACTGAGCGGGGCGGCGGGGAATGTGACACAGCCTTCCAGCCTGTTCCGGTGCAGGATTCGCGCCGCCGTTCCCGAACAGGCTGGAAAGCCTGTGTCACGTTGGGAACGAAGGCGGCGTTGCGGCATTTACGGAGCAGTCCCGGCCCCGGCGGCGTGCCTTGCCGGGTCATTCGTTGAGGAAACGTGAAGGCGGCACTGGACCTCTCTGGCGCTTCGTACGCGCCATCCAAGGCGGCAGAGGACTGCCGCACTCCATGGCGCTGGCGCGCTTCCCGACGGCGGATGCGCGAAGCGCCTTGGGGGCGGTGGCCCTCCACCGCCTTTGGGGGCGCTTCGAAGTAACCACTGAATGTTCGAGTCAGTTCCGCCCCCGGCGGCGTGCCTTGCCGGATCATTCGTCGGGGAAACTATACGC
>JBAXSN010000033.1:0-23609 GCA_037130675.1 Verrucomicrobiota bacterium | reverse complement strand
GAGCTTTACGAAGTGGGCGAAACATTAAAGGGATCACCTACACGGTGATTTCTGCGCCAAGGACGCAAAGGTCGCCAAGACAGAGCTTTACGAAGTGGGCGAAACATCAAAGGGATCACCTACACGGTGATTTCTGCCTTTTTCATAAGTTCCTCCCTTGGCGGCCTTTGCGTCCTTGGCGCGGGCTCTTCTGCCGGATCTAGGTTAATTACACCCCTGGAATCCGCTAGATAAAAATAGGGCTTTCGCCGGGGCGCTGCTTCGGTGCAAAATTGGGGGGTGATTTTCGAAAACTTGGAATTATTGGTTCAGCCTCAGGCTGGCAGCTATGGCGCGGCATTGAATATGGCGGTCGATGAGGTGCTGCTCATCCATGCCCGGAACCCGGTGCTGCGCGTGTATGGCTGGGCGCGGCCTGCGGTGTCTTTTGGCTATTTTGAACCGTGGGCTCCAGTGGCTCAGGCGCATCCGGACCGGGAATGGGTCCGCCGTTGGACCGGGGGGGGCGTGGTGCTTCACGGTGAGGACTGGACCTACTCGATTATCGTGCCCCGCGACCTCCCGTTTGCCCGGGTCGGTGCGGCGGAGTCTTACCGGCTTTTGCACGAGTTGCTTGCCGGAGCGATGCGCCGGGCGAGTTTGCCGGGCATGGGCGGAATGGGGGGAGGGGACGTGGCGCTCACCCCGGAGTCGGCCCACAAAATATCGCATGCCTGCTTCGAAAACCCCGCGCAATACGACGTGCTGCTTGCTGGACAAAAAATCGCCGGGGCTGCTCAGCGACGTTCCCGGTGGGGGATGCTCCACCAGGGAAGCGTTCAAGGAGTGGCGCTCACGGGAAATTTCGCGGATTGCCTGGCCGGGGGCCTGGCGAAAACTGTGACCACGCGTTCGTTCAGCCCCGATGCTTTGGCGGAAGCCGAAGAACTCGCCGCAACTAAATACGGCACAGAGGAGTGGCAGCGGCGATTTTAGGCGTGCTCCGGCCTTGATCGACTTTGACAAATGGCTGGAACGCAACCCATTCCACTGCTAATACACCATCCCTTATGCGATTATTGATTACAGGAGGCTGCGGATTCATCGGATCGAATTTCATCCGGTTTATCCTGGAGCACTACACGCCCGCCTTTGTCACCAACGTGGACGCGCTGACCTACGCGGGCTCCATTACAAACGTGGCAGGACTGGGCGAGTGTTTCGGCGAGCGCTATGAATTTTTTCAAGCCGACATTGCGAACGTCCAGCAGATCGAGGCGCTCATGAAGAAGCACCAGTTCTATGCGGTCATCAATTTTGCCGCGGAGAGCCATGTGGATCGCTCGATCAATTCGCCTCAGAATTTCGTCCACACCAACGTCCTGGGCACCAGCGTCATGCTCGAATGCGCCCGCCAGCATGGAGTCAAACGGTTTATCCAGATTTCGACTGACGAAGTTTATGGATCGTTGGGCGCCACGGGGAAATTTACCGAGACGACGCCGCTCGATCCGAGTTCGCCGTATTCGGCCAGCAAAACCGGAGCGGACCTGCTCGCTTTGGCCTATCAAAAGACCTACGGCATGGAGGTGCTTGTCACCCGGTGCTCGAATAACTACGGGCCCTATCAGTTTCCGGAAAAACTGATCCCGCTGATGATCCTCAATGCGCTCCACGACAAGCCGCTCCCGGTCTATGGCGACGGACTGAACGTACGGGACTGGATTCACGTCGAAGATCATTGCCGCGCCATTTTTGCGGTCCTCCTCGATGGCAGGCCGGGAGAGGTTTACAATATCGGCGGAGACGGCGAATTGCGGAACATCGAGGTCGTCCGAATGATCCTCGCGCAATTAGGGAAACCGGAATCGCTGATCCAATACGTCACCGATCGCCTCGGGCATGATCGGCGGTATGCCATCGATTCGTCGAAGATTCAGCACGAACTGAACTGGAAACCGCTGCACCGGCCCGAGCAGGGTATTCGCGAGACCATCGACTGGTATGTGGCGAACCGCCAATGGTGGGAGCCGCTCTTGAGCCGCAAGTAACGCGGCTTCACATCCCTGGGTCTGATGAAACTGGTTATTATTGGCAGCGGTGGCCGATTGGGCGCGGCGTTGATGCGTGGCTACGCAAAGGAAGCCGATGTGATCGGGTTCAATCACAACCAGCTCGATTTGGCGTCGCCTGCAGCCATTGAAAATGCATTGAACGGACTCGAGTTCGATGCGCTGATTAATTGCGCCGCCTTGACCAACGTCGATCGCTGTGAAACCAACCCGGAAGAGGCTTTCGCCGTAAATGCCGCGGCGGTCGGACAACTCGCCCGGATTTGCGGGAGCAAGCGGGCGCGCTGTATCCATATCAGCACCGACTACGTCTTTGACGGGGAAAAACGCGAACCTTACACCGAAACGGATTCGCCTATTCCGATCAGCGTTTATGGAGAGTCGAAACGCCAGGGTGAAGCGCAACTCCTGGGAGCTTCGGAAAGCAACCTGGCGGTGCGGGTCTCCTGGGTCTTCGGGCCAGACCGCCCGAGCTTTGTGGATCAGATCCTCAAGCGGGCGATGGAGACAGAGGAACTGCAGGCAGTCGGAGATAAATGGTCTGCGCCGACTTACACCCTGGACATTGTGGAAGCCTTGCGGCCGCTCTTGCGCGAGACCTCGGTCGGGGGAGTGCTCCATATTGCAAACCAAGGGGCCTGCACCTGGCGGGAATACGGGCAGTTGGCGCTCGATTGCGCCGCCGCAGCCGGATTGCCCCTCAAGGGTCGGCACGTTGCGCATCAGGCAATGGCGGATTTGAAGGCTTTCATCGCAAAGCGTCCGGTTTATACCGTGCTCGGGACACCCCGACTCGAAGCGGTCACGGGGCGCTCACTTCGCCCCTGGCAGGAGGCCGTGGCCGATCACGTCCAGCGCTGCTATTGCGGTTCTCGCGGTCACGTGAAGACGTGAAGACGCGAAGATGTCTCGAAGAGGAGATAACATCGCCGCCCCGACTGAGCGCGTTGGCGGCAATTTAAGGTTTTGGGATTTGAAACTTCGGCTTGCGATGACTCGGGGAACTGCTGGTTTCTCCAGAGCGCTCTCAAAGGCGGTGGAGGGCCACCGCACCCAAGGCGCTTCGCGCATTCATATCGTGCGTGTTCTAAAGCGCGCCAGCGCCTTGGAGTGCGACAGTCCTCTGCCGCCTTACGCGGCGCTTCGGATTCGCACCAAACATTTCCTTAAGTTTACGCGCATGCGACTGAGCGGGGCGCCTACAGTACGCCGCGTCTGGGTTTCTAAATCTGGTATTCGATCCCCAGGAAATCCTGGACAAATACATTGGCGGGGTCCTTGCGAATCCCATGGGGGCTGCCGATTTGCTGGATCGAGCCCTCGTTCAAAATCACGACTTCGTCGGCCACCTCGAACGCCTCTTCCTGATCGTGCGTCACGAACAAACTGGTGATGTGGGTTTCGTCATGGAACCGCCGCAGCCACGCCCGGAGTTCCTTGCGGACCTTGGCGTCGAGCGCGCCAAAGGGTTCATCGAGCAGGAGCACGCTGGGATCGATCGCCAAAGCGCGCGCCAGCGCCACCCGCTGACGCTGGCCGCCGGACAACTGGGCCGGATAACGTTTTCCAAACGCCTCCAACTGAATCAGCTTCAGCAATTCCTGAACGCGGTCGCGGATTTGAGCTTTGGACGGGCGCGTCGCGCGAGGCCGCACCTCCAGCCCAAAAGCGATGTTGTCGAACACTGTCATGTGTTGAAAGAGGGCGTAATGCTGAAAGACAAAGCCCGCCCGCCGTTCGTAGGCGCTCTTTTCAGTGACCTCTTCGCCATGGAAAAACACACGACCAGCGTTCGGGGTCTCCAGCCCTGCGATGAGCCGCAAGAGAGTGGTTTTGCCTGAACCGCTGGGGCCCAGGAGCGCCACAAGTTTGCCGGTGCAAACCTCAAGCGTGGTGTTGTGCAGCGCGGCGTGTTTGCCGTATGCCTTGCTGAGTTCTTCAACGCGGATGCTCATATTTTAAAGTTGCGATGCTTTCAAATCCTGGAGGGCGCGCCATTCGACATAGCCTTTGATGGCCAGGGTGATCAAAGCGAGAAACGACAGCAGCGATGCCAGGGCAAAAGCCGCGGCAAACGCATATTCGTTGTAGAGAATTTCGATCTGGAGCGGCACGGTATTGGTCAGCCCGCGAATGTGCCCGGAGACAACGGAAACGGCTCCAAACTCGCCCATGGCTCGCGCGTTGCAAAGAATCACGCCATAGAGCAGGCCCCACTTGATTTTTGGCAGGGTAACCCTCAGGAATACCTGCCAGCCGCGTGCGCCCAGCGTGAGCGCCGCTTCTTCTTCAGCCAGGCCCTGGGCCTGCATCAACGGGATGAGACTGCGCGCGACGAAAGGGAACGTGACAAACACGGTGGCGAGCACGATGCCCGGCGTGTTGTAGATGATCCGCCAATGGTGCTGCTGCAACCAGGGCCCGAGCACGCCTTGCGACCCAAAGAGAAGCACGTAAATGAGACCGCCTATGACGGGCGAGATCCAGAGCGGCAGGTCGATCAACGTCGTGAAAAGTTGCTTGCCGCGAAACTCAAACCGCGTAATGGCCCACGCGGCAGCGACTCCGAAAACCGTGTTGCAGGGGACCGCGATTCCTGCCGTGATCAACGTAAGCTTCATTGCCTCCAGCGAGACCCCGTCACTAAAGGACTGGAAGTAGAGAGCCGCCCCGCGCCGGAAGCCTTCTACAAAAACGGCCACCAGCGGCAGCAGCAAAAAACCGGCGAAGAACCCGACACTGATGGCGATCAGCAGCCAGCGGACCAGCGGGCGTTCCTCGGTGGCCCGTTGCGGACGCCGCGCCAAGCCTCTCGATGCGGTTAAATCTTGAATTGCTCCAGCCATAATCAAATCCCGATTAAGCAACCCTTCCGACGCGTTGCTGGTTCCACCATTGGAAAGTGTTCACCAGTCCCAAAATGACTAGCGAAAGCAGCAGCATCACCAGCCCGATTCCCGCCGCGCCCTGGTAATCATACTGTTCCAGTTTGGCGACGATCAGCAGCGGCGTGATCTCGGTCTTGAAAGGAAGATTCCCGGAGATAAACACGATCGAGCCGTACTCGCCGACTGCCCGGCCAAAAGAAAGGGTGATGCCTGTCAGCAGGGCAGGGAGCGTGGCTGGAAAGATGACCCGGAAGAACGTCTGGAGCCGGGTCGCGCCGAGCAAGGCGGCGGCTTCCTCCACCTCTTCGGAGAGGGAGAGAATCACGGGTTGAAGCGTCCGGACGACGAACGGAAATCCAATGAACACCAGGGCAATGAGAATGCCCAAGCGGTTGAATGCCGCCGCCACTCCGATCTTCGCAAGGGGCGCGCCGATCCAGCCATTGGGCGCATAGAGCGAAGTCAGAGCGATGCCGGCGACGGCGGTGGGGAGCGCAAACGGCAAGTCCACGAGTCCGTCGAGGACGCGCCGGCCGGGGAACTGGTATCGGGTGAGCACCCAGGCGGTGATGAACCCAAAGACGCCGTTAATCAATGAGGCAAGCAGCGAGACCCCGAAGCTCAGTTTGTAAGAGGCCACCACTCGCGCCGAGGTCACCGCCTCCCAGAGGTGGTGCCACGATCCGCTGAACGCTTTGGCCGCAAGGGCGGCAAACGGAATCAGCACGATCAGGGTCAGATAGACCACTGAAAGACCGAACGTGAGTGGGAATCCCGGAAGAATGCGTTTCATTCAAGACCTTAGAGCCCCTGACCGAAGGCGAGGAATGGGCGGTAAGCTTCCAGCACGCTGTTTAGGGCCGCCACCGCCGCTTCAACTTGGAGCTCGAACGGCTTCTCCTGTGGAGTTTCAAAAATCAACTCGAAAGGGGCCGGACGCAGTTCCGCCGGGTTGCTTAAAACGCCTTGGTAGCAATGTTGATGGATCAGCCCATCTTTCGCCGGGAACCCGTCGATGATTTCGCCGGTGGCCCGCGGCAGAAACGCTTCGGCCGCCTCGATCGCCGGGCGGGCGAGCGCTTCGGTGAGCGTCGCTCCCCGCACATAAGCATAGACCCCGTGGGTGGTGTTGTCGGCGTGGAGAGAAATCACGCCTTGGAATCCGAGCACGCCCAGTTCACGCTCCAAATAATAGATCTCCGGTTCCTTCGAGCCGACCCAGAACTCGCGATTTAAATCCTTGCCGGTCCGCGAATGGCGCGTGCCGTCGTGAACGCCCGTGGGATTGCAAATCGGGTAAACAAAAATCTGGTAGCCCCGAGCGCGTTCCGGCTCTTGAAGCAGCCGCGCGAGAAACTCCAACGCAGCATGGCCTGTCTCCGGTTCGTCGCCGTGGATGGCCGCAAAGATCCCGATCCGGACCGGTGCATCGTTGGAATCCGGTCCCAAGAAAACAAAGCGGGGGAGGGTATGGGTTCCGGTCCCGTGCCGGAACTTCCCGATTTCGGAGTAAAACAGGTGTTCCGAGTTCTCGGAAGCTCCGCGGAGCTCTTCCAGCAGCTCAACCAGGCCGTTATTGATCATTGTCGATGCAACACAGCCATTTGTCCGCGGTTTCGGCAAGTCGAGACTTCTTGGAATGTAGGTTGATCGAGGCATAACGGTGGTCATGGATTGAAAATTCGGGTGCAGAGCGGATTTGAAAATGGATCTAATGAGCGGCCGGATTGTAAATTTGATCGAACACTCCGCCGTCGGCAAAGTGGGTCGCCTGGGCCTTATTCCAGCCTCCAAACGCTTCATCGATCGTCACGAGGGCGACGCGTCCAAACTGCGCTGCATGTTTGGCTGCGACTTTCGGATCGCGGGGCCGATAGAAATTCTTCGCGGCAATCTCCTGGCCTTCTTCGGAGTAGAGATAACCCAAATACGCCTTGGCCAATTCAGTCGTTCCGTGCCGGTTCGTCACGCTCTCGACCACTGCCACCGGCGGTTCCGCCAGAATGCTCAACGAAGGGGTGACGATCTCGAATTTGTCAGCGCCGAACTCCTTCAGGGCGAGATAAGCCTCGTTTTCCCAGGCAAGGAGGACATCTCCGATTCCACGCTGCACGAACGTCGTCGTCGAACCGCGAGCTCCGGAATCGAGCACGGGAACATTCTTGTAAAGATTCCCGATAAATTCCTTCACCTTGCCTTGGTCTTTGCCATACGCCTTTTCGGCATACGCCCACGCGCCGAGATAATTCCAGCGCGCCCCGCCCGAGGTCTTCGGATTTGGCGTAATCACCTGGATACCGGGCTTCACGAGGTCATCCCAATCCTTGATGCCTTTCGGGTTCCCTTTGCGGACCAGGAACACGATCGTCGAGGTGTAGGGGGCGCTGTTACTCGGAAACCTTGACTGCCAGTCGGCTGGCAGGATTCCTTTTTGGGCGATCACATCGATGTCGTAGGCCAGCGCCAGCGTCACCACATCGGCTTCGAGTCCGTCGATCACGGCCCGCGCCTGCTTGCCCGATCCACCATGCGATTGATTCACCGAAACGTCCTGGCCGCTTTTTGCTTTCCAGTAGCGCCCAAAGGCCGCGTTGAAGTCGGTGTAAAGTTCGCGGGTTGGATCGTAGGAAACATTGAGCAGTTCCGCTCCGCGTGCGACTGCCGTTTCCTTGCGTTGGCAACCGAGCCCAACGGCTACAAGGAATACGGCGGTGATAATAGACAGGGCGTTTTTCATAAGTGAACGTTGGTTGGTTTGTAGATTGCGGGTCCGGCGCGACGTGGGTGTCGCACCAATAGTGCTCGGCTTCGTTTTCGTTGAGGACCAAAGGTCCGTCCTATACCAGCCTGGGGCATCGCCCCAGGAAAATTCGCAAAGCGAATCAGGGCTGAAGGCCCGCGCTATTTCGGGTGCGATGCGATGGTTCGGGCCTTCAGCCCTGGATATTCTAAATCGGAAACCTGGGGCGATGCCCCAGGCTGGTATGGGGCTGCGCCGTTGGCGCTGAAAATACACTGGTATGGGGCTGCGCCGTTGGTGCCGAAAATAGATTTTTTTGAACAAGCAATGTACATAGGATCACTATTGGCGCCGGACCCGCACAAGTCCGTTAGCTAGAACTTCAGGTTTAAATCCACTTGCAACACTTGAACGGAATTTGCGTCGGCAAGCTTCGTATCATTGGTGGCTTCGCCGCCCACCAGGTTTTTGCGGAGATTGTCAGCATTCATATAGGTTAGCGCCAACACCACTGAGTCGGTGAAGTTATAGGCAACGCCGCCCTTCCAGCCCCTTATGTTCACGCGACTCAAGCCGAAGTCCGAGTCGTTGAGGTTCGGGTCCACAGCCGCCAGCCCCACCTGGCGGTAGTTAACCAATAGCGACCAGTCGCCCTTCTTTTTGTTTTCACCGATCTGAAACCCGGCCAAAAACGCCAGGTCGTCGCGGCTGCTGTGATCTGCGACACCGTAGATGTCATGCACCCGCTTGCTCCCCGCGGTGTTGTAGGCGCTGTCCCACAAAAGTTTTATTCTCTGCCCAGCCAAATTGAAGGTGATGTCACCCGGAACCTGGATAATCGACAGGTCCCGCGTTTCGCCGAGGCCCTCCGGCACGTCGGTGTCTTTGCCGTTCACGTTTTGCGCGAAGCCCTGGGAGTTTTGCACCGAGTTCACTTGCGAAGCCGTGTAAGTCAGATACGCCGGAGCGATTGTGAACTTCACATCCTTGCTGAATTTGTAGCTGAACTGGAGTTGCTCGACAAAGAGGTAGGCGTCCGTATTGGAATCGCTGTCCGCAAGATACTCATTATTGTCGTCGAAGATGAACTGCCCGGCGTTCAGCGTCAGCTCCCACGGGCTTTCCTCCACCACCGCCTTGCTCGATGCGATGCTTTTTCCATCCTTCGTGTAGCCTTCCGCTTCCTGGCCACCTACGGAAAAGAGCTTATGGAATCGCACCTGTTCGACGAGTCCGGAGGGATTGATGTCAGGGTCCCAGACGAGCTCTGTCGTATAGAACGGATTCGCCTGTTTCCCAGCGATAAACGTCAACCAGTCCGCCGCATTCCAGCCGACAAATGCCCGGCTGATGTAGATGTTATAGTTTTGAAAGCCTCCATCGTAAGTCTGGTTCCCACTGTCGGAGGTGTTTGCCGTCTGAAGCTGCACCCCGCCAAACCAGTTGTCGGCGAGCTTGAAATCGGCGTTTAGCCGGAGGCGAAAGCGCCACCGCGATCTCTGGTTGCCGTGTCCCGGATCTCCGTTGGGAGCCTTGGCATCGAATTGCGGATCGACGTTATCCCATTGATAACGCTCCCGAACGTCGCCATAGAGAGCCAGTTCGGTCAGCGGACCGCTCAGCTTAATTTTTTCGGCCGAAACATTTTCTTTCACGACGTCCGCACGAATGCTCTCGGCTTCCTTTGCCGTGAGAATCTTTTTGCGAACGAGCGCATCGATGAGGGCGCTGTCTTGGCTCTGGGCGTAACCGCCGACGCCCAACGTCAGGGAGAGCAGGGCGGAGAGGAGGAGTGGCTTTTTCATGGATCTATTTGTTGGTTTATTGTGCCCTTCGAAAGAATCCGTAAACTCCATCGAAGATTTCGTGATTAATGTCTATCGAGATTATGTAGGTTGGTGCAAGGGAAATCTTTTCCTTTTCTCAAATCGCTTTCATTCGGAGTCTCGGGGGTAGCCTGTTTGCCGTCTCGCCAATATGTTCGGCATAAAAATTGCCCGTTATGAAATGCCGACTTTCAGCGCCAACGGCGCGGCCCCATATCAGCCTGGGGCATCGCCCCAGGAATTTGCATTTAAAAGAATTTTAGGGCTGAAGGCCCGAACCATTCCAGAGAGACGGGGCGGGCTTTCAGCCCGCGATTTCGTTTTTTTCGTATTCCTGGGGCGTCGCAAACTTCCGCCCGAGGCTGGTATGGGACGGACCTTTGGTCCTAAGCAAAAATACTATCGGCATCCCGCCCGCCGCCCGGAGAGGTCGAGATGGCCACTCTCCTGTGAAAAGCCGACTTAAGTCCCGGCACCAAATAGTGCTCTATTTTCAGAGAGAACTCCGGATTACGGGCTTAAGGAAGCGGGGCGGCAACAGCGAACCCTACGCACGCAGCCTGCCGATGATCCGGGGCAATCGCCCGATCACCTGCTCAATGGCATCTTCGGTCGTCCCTTTTCCCAATGAAAACCGAACGGCGGCTCCGGCATTTTCCGGGGGGACGCCCATGGCCAGGAGAACATGCGAGGGCTGGATGGACCCAACCATGCACGCCGAACCGCTGGAGACGGCGATCCCTTCCAGGTCGAAATTAATCAGCAAACTTTCCCCATCCAATTCCGGGAACGAAACATTGAGGGTATTTGCCAGTTGCCGCGCGGATCCGCCCGCCGCATCGTCCCAGCAGCCATTCCGGACTGCTGCGGGATACGCCTTTTGCACACCATGCCACAACCGGTCCCGCAGTGCGGCCTGCCGGGATTGCTCCCCGGCCATTCCCTCAAGGGCCAGTTCGGCCGCCGTGACCAGGCCGACGATTCCCGCCACGTTCTCCGTACCGGCGCGCCGGTCGTTTTCATGGCTGCCTCCGACGAGCAGCGGATCGATCGAAAGCCCCGACCGCAGCCAGAGCGCGCCCGAGCCCTTTGGCCCGTAAAACTTGTGCGCCGCGATCGAAATGGCGTCCGGGCCAAAGTCACCAGCTCGATCCAAGGCCAGCGGCGTCTTTCCAAAACTCTGGACCATGTCGCTATGGAAAGGAACGCCTTGTTCACGGCAGATCGCGGCGATCTCGGGAATCGGCTGAAGCGTGCCGGTCTCGTTATTGGCAGACATGATCGAGACCAGGGCAGTCTCCGGCGTAATCGCCTGCCTCAATTCCTCCAAATCGACCAGGCCGCGCCGGTCAACCCGAAGCCGGGTAAGCCGAAAACCCTCGGCTTTCTCAAGAATAGCCGCGGCATGGAGGACCGCGTGATGTTCGATCTGTGAAACCATGAGATGCCGTTGCGCCCCATTCCGGGCCCGGTTGCGCGCCAGCCCGATCACCGCAAGATTATCCGCCTCGGTCCCGCCTCCCGTGAAAACGATCTCATGCGGGCGCACGCCAAAAATCCGGGCCAGCCGCTCGCGAGCGTCGTCGATGGCTGCCCTCGCATCGCGGCCCGCCGCATGGATGCTGGAGGGATTGCCAAAACCGCCCGCGTAAGAGCCTGAGAGAAACGGCAGCATTGCTTCCAACGCCGCAGGGGCGAGGGGAGTGGTGGCATTGTGATCCAGGTAAATTGAGTCCATGAGCAGGAATCAGCTTACAGAGGCCCGGCTCCCAAATCAAACTCACAGGGGAGGGGAGCTTCGCCCGTAGTAGAAGCGGCATCCCTGCCGCTTCGTTCCTCTCCCCCCAGAAAGCGGCTGGAAGCCGCTTCTACTAAGGAGTTACGAGCCCGGGAGATCGAGACAGGCAACCGATTTCTATGCCGATTGCGCCGTTGCAAATCAGCCCTGGCTGCGGCGCTGTCGCGCATCGTCAAGTGCTTTGCGCACCGCGATGGTGAGAGCCGTTACCCCACACGGCTTGGCGATGTAAGAGTAATCCGGCCGGTTGGGAATGCGCGCCTCCGCTATATCCTGGCTGTAGCCGCTGAAAATGATCACCGGCAGATCGGGTTTGAATTTCTGGAATGCCTCAGCCAATTCCACTCCGGTCATCCCTCCGGGCATGATCATGTCGGTAAGCAAAAGGTCAAGATGGGCTGCCACTTCACTCCACTGCTGGAGCGCGTCTTGTCCATGAGTCGCTTCCAGCACGCGGTATCCGTTGGTCTTCAGGCAAAGAGACAAAAACTTTTGCACGTTCGGATCGTCTTCCACCAAGAGGATGGTTTCAGAGCCGCCGACCATCAAGTCCGAGCCATCGGGAGCCGACGCGGTTTCCCCGCCCGCTCCGGCGCTGGCAGGCAGATAAACGCGGAATTCACTGCCGATGCCCGGTTGGCTCGTCACCTCGATCCAACCGCAGTGCTGTTTGACGATGCCATACACCGTGGCCAGACCCAGGCCCGTTCCCTTGCCAGCCTCTTTGGTGGTGTAGAACGGCTCAAAAATTCGTTGTTGCATCTCTTCGCTCATTCCAAAACCGGTGTCGGCTACTGACAGGCAGGCAAACACCCGCCCAGGTTTCGAATGACAGCCTGCGGCCTGCGATTCATTCTGTTCCACAATCCGGATGCTTACGGTGAGGCAGCCGCCTTTGGGCATGGCGTCCCGCGCATTGATGCACAGGTTCATGATGACCTGCTCGATCATCCCCGCGTCCGCCTCGACCCATGCGGGATCATCTTGGGAGAAGAGGTTGAGATCGATGTGCTCGCCGAGGAGGCGACGGAGCATTTTGAATTCCTCCCGCACCAAAGCGTTCAACTCGAGCGTTTTTATTTGCATTGGCTGGTTGCGACTGAACACCAGCAATTGCCGGGTCAGGGCGGCGGCTCGTTCTTCCCCGACTTGCAACGATTCAAGCCCTTCCCGGAGGGAGGGTGTGAGAAGGGGATCATCGAAAAGCAGGCTCAGCAGCATCATGTTGGCTGCGAGGATGTTGTTGTAGTCGTGAGCCAATCCACCTGCGAGCAACCCAACGGCTTCCATTTTCTGCGCCTGAATGACCTGTCGCTCCAATTGCAGTTCCCGGGTGATGTCACGTTTGACGGCAACGTGGCTTACGATTTTTCCGTGTTTATCGCGCACGGGGGAAATGGTGGCTTCCTCATCGAAAACCGTGCCGTCTTTGCGCTGGCTCGATAGCCGACCATGCCAGACCTCTCCGCGGGCTAGTGTCTCCCTCATTTCCCGGTTATAGGCTCCGCGAAGATCGCCGTTGCCAAGCATGCGGATATTTTGCCCCAGAACCGCCTGGCGGGTATAGCCGGTGACTTTCTCAAATCCTTGATTGACGTAGAGGATCGTTCCGTTGATGTCGTTGAAAACGATGGATTCCGCGGATTGGTCGATGGCCACCATCCAGTTCCGATTGGCCTCCTCAGTTTGCAGTCGTTCGGTTATGTCCTCAAAGATGCCCAATACCCCGTACACCTGGCCGTTGCCGTCGGTCAGCGGAACCTTGGTTGTGTCAACCCAAATGCAGGTTCCATTTGGCGGATGTTGGGGTTCAATGATGTGCCGCTTGGGTTGGCGGGTTTCCATTACCTCCCGGTCAGCGGCCCTGTAGGCTTCCGCCTCATGTCCAGCCCAAGGGAAATCGAAATCCGTTTTGCCGACCACCGTCTGCGGGTCCGAAACTCCTGCCGCCGTGGCAAAGACCTTATTGCAACCCAGATAAACGCTGTCACGGTCCTTCCAAAAGACTGATTGCGGAACGGAATCAAGAATTTGAGCCAGCATGTTTCGGCTGGATTGCAGCGCCTCCTCCGCGCACTTGCGTTGAGTGATGTCCAAGAGGATGGCTAACGTGGCCGGGCCATCCGGAAGCTCCACCGCTCCCACCGAAACATGCATCGAAAACTTCGAACCGTCCCGGCGCTGGCCAACCCCTTCATACTCCGTTGGAGTCGGTTCGCCGCGGGTCCGGCGGGCAACATAGTCCTTGATCATCTCCCGGCTTTCCGGAGCCCACATCTCGCAAATAGGGCGCCCAACCAGTTCATCCATGCTCTGGAATCCGAATAATTCGAGAAATTTCTTATTGGAATAGACGGCTTGCCCCATTCGGCTGATGCCAAAAGCCACCGGCGCCTGCTCAATCAGCATCCGGAAACGACGTTCGCTTTCTTGTAGCGCCAACTCCGCCTTCAATTGGCGTTCGAGCCCCCGGATGTTCCGCAAACGCCATAACGCCGAGGCTCCCAGAAAGATCGTTAGCATGAAGGCCCCAACCAGCGCGCCTAAAGAGATTGCCCAGTCGCAGAGCGGCGCATAAACCTCCTTCCGGTCAATCTTTGCCACCAATACCCACGGCGTCCCCTCAACCGCGTGGGCTACGCTGAGCACCGGTTCGTTGCGATAATCCTTGCTCTCGCCAGCGTAAATTTTCCCCTTTAAAATGGAAGCGGCAATTTGTGCAAGGTCAGGGGTGATCGGTCGGCGGAAAGTAAGCGCCGAGTTCTTGCGATGGCGCAGTTCATTCAAATAAACGATCTCGTCGCCTTCCTTCCGGAGCAACAAAGTCTCCGCAGTGGCGCTTCGCGTGGGCCAGGAATGGATGAGGGGATAAAGAAACTCACAGGGGTTCAATTGTACAAGAACGGCTCCCTCGGCGGGTTTGCCTGCCTCCGGGGGGGGGCCGATGGGAATCCAGAAGTTGAGCCGAATTCTACTTTCCAGGGGGCCGCTGCCCGGAAGCAGATGTAAATCCTCTTTCAGGCATTCCTTGGAAAATAAGGCCGCGCGGATGCTCTCTTCTTTCGGTGAACATTTCTCGGCTTCGATGCTCGTGGGTTGCGTCAATGCCAGCAGACCCTTGGTGTTGTACAAAGTAATCCGCTCGAAATGGTAAACCTTTAGAATCAGGGCCATCCACTTCTGCATCTCTTCCTTTGTTTGCAGGGGCGGCGCCTCTTGCAGGCATTCACGGGCTTGGCCAACCAGAATGGGCGTCCTGAAGAATACCTCCACGTCCGAAGAGCATTCCAGAAACCAGTTGGTAATCTGCCCGGCTTTCAAGTTGGCGATTGCGGTTAGTTCTTCCATCGCCGTTTTACGGGCTGATTCAGCCTGAGACTGCACGTAATAGGCGGCGGAGAATCCGATAAGCAGCATGAACGCGAACAACACCAATCCCAGAAGCCAAAATGAGCCCGATTCCTTCCGGGGGAGTATCCCATGTTTTTCCCGCGCTCGCAGGTTGCTTGACATAGGTTTAAGATTCATCGAAGGCATCTTCGCCGATCATGCCATTTGGTCTACGTCCGTAATACTTACAAATTTTCACCCCCAAAAGGAAAATCGCGATCAGTGGCTGCGCATACTTGCGTATTCAAATTGTTGGTGGGGCCTGTTTGTGACGAACCCCGCAATCGTTTTGCGTAGGCTTTCTAAAAATGACCAGCTTTTCTGGCAAGACAAGGCCACGGAACCACCTAAGTCGATTTCACATGACACATATTGTAGGATGTTGTCGATAACCCGTTTGCCCAGCGGGGTTTAGCCAAGTGTTAATAACTTGTGGGAAACCACCCTCACTATTTTAGGGCGCTGGAAAGCAACTGAGTTATTCACAGGCGCGCCGCGTGAAGAATAACTTGCGAACGACTCAATAGCCGGGTCGCCTCGGTCGCAATCACCCATATAACGGGCCACGCTTACTGCCCGAACACCTGCCGCAATCGTTGCGACCGTTTAGACAACCACGATCGCTAACGGCGCAAGCTCTTCGCTCTGCGCTTGGATCCCTCTAAAGCCATCCTGCCTCAATCCAGGCTCACTTCAGCGAAAGCGCCCGAATGCCCTGGGGCTTTATTAGCCGCCTTCCACGCACTGTAATACACCCACTTTAAATCGAAACCGGGTGTATGACACCCGGCTTCCCTCTCTCGATGGAGCCGAAACCCGCTGCCGCTCGGGTTGCAAATCACCTTCCCTTGTGGTTGATTTACCTATCGCTGAACGCATCTTAATCCGCACCTTTTCATGCCAAACCATTTGCATCGTCTCGCTCTCACCGCTTTAGGGATGCTGTTCGCACTGGCGGGTTGCACCTCGATTCCGGCCGGACTTCGCCCGGTTGAAAATTTTGACGCAAACCGTTACCTCGGGAAATGGTATGAAATCGCCCGTCTGGACCATTCGTTCGAACGCGGCTTAACCCGAGTCTGTGCTGAGTATTCACGCCGCCCCGACGGTTCGATCTCTGTCGTAAATCGCGGATATAACGCCAAAACCGGCCAATGGAGTGAGGCTCATGGCGTGGCGCGATTCATTGGCGATTCCCACATTGGCAGTCTCAAGGTTTCCTTTTTTCGGCCATTCTGGGGCGGCTATCACATAATCGCCCTCGACGAGCCAGGATACGGCTATGCCATGATTGCCGGGCCGAACAGATCCTACCTCTGGATCTTGAGTCGGGAGAAAACACTCCCCCATCCCGTCCTCTCAAGCCTGATCTCAAAGGCACAAAACTTGGGCTTCAACACAGGAGAGCTCATCATTGTTGATCAAAAAGGGCGCGATTAAGACCAATCGAATTGCCAAGCGGTGCCTCGGGCTGACAATATCCCGCGCCATGCAAGTGCCTCTTCTCGACCTTAAGCTCCAATATCAGACCGTTCGCGATCAGATCCGCACCGAGATCGATCAAATCATGGAATCCCAGTTGTTCATCATGGGACCCAAAGTCGAGGCGCTGGAAAACGCCATTTGCGAATACACCGGAGCCGGAAACGCCATTGGCGTGACCAGTGGAACGGATGCCCTTCTCATTGCCTTGATGGCGCTCGACATCGGGCCTGGCGACGCTGTGGTCACAACACCGTTTACGTTTTTCGCCACCGCCGGAAGCATTGCCCGTGTGGGAGCGGCCCCTGCGTTCGTCGATATCGATCCACAGACCTACAACATTTCGGTGCCCGCACTTCATGCCTATTTGCAAGCGTGCAAAACGAATGCCCAAGGCCAACTCGTCAGCCATGCCGGGCAGGTCATCCGGGCAATCATGCCGGTGCATCTCTACGGGCTTTGCTGCCCGATGGACGAGATTCTGGCCCTGGCGGCGCAATACGGACTTCCGGTCATCGAAGATGCCGCCCAGGCACTCGGCTCCGATTACCCCTCGAAAAACGGCACCGGCCACGTCGGCGCGATGGGCGATTTCGGATGCTACAGCTTTTTCCCGTCGAAGAATCTCGGGGCATTCGGCGATGGCGGCATGGTGGTCTGCAAGGACAGTGCGATGGCGCAGAAGCTCCGTGCCTTGCGAAATCACGGGGGCGAGCGTCGTTATTATCACCGGATGATCGGCGGCAATTTCCGGCTCGATGCGCTGCAAGCGGCGGTGCTCCAGATCAAGTTGCCGCACCTCGATAGCTGGTCGGCCGGACGCCGTGCCAACGCGAAGATTTATCAGAACGCGTTTGCGCGGACTGGTTTGGATCGGATTCTCAAGCTGCCCGTCGAGCCGTATGCTGCCAGCGGTCTCGTGAACCACCATATCTTCAACCAGTTTGTCATCCGCGCTCCGCGCCGGGACGAACTCTGCAAGGCGCTCGAAGCCGCTCAGATCGGCCACGCCATTTACTATCCGGTGCCGCTCCATCTCCAGGAATGCTTCGCCTATCTGGGTTATAAGCAAGGCGATTTGCCGGAATCGGAGCGCGCCGCGTTGGAGACTCTGGCGCTTCCGATCTTCCCCGAACTCAAGCCCGAGCAGTTGGAATACGTCGTGGACGTGATCCGGAAGTTTTACTGTTGATACCCCACAACTCCGAAGCGCTGAAGGCGCGGCTCATACCAGCCTTGGGCAACGCCCAAGGTTTTACGGCCAACAAAGGTCAGGGCTGAAGGCCCGCTTCATTTCCGCAGCACGGCAAAGAGAATGGCACGGGCCTTCAGCCCTGAAACCCTGTCTTTGAGGGAACCTGGGGCTTCGCTTCGCTCCACCCCAGCTGGTATGGGGTCGCGCCTTCAGCGCTGAAGATCAACATCTCAAACGAAATCCAGAGGAGCCTCCCCTACCCCTCAATTTTGAGCAATCGTCCCTCCAGCCGGAACACCCGTTCCACTTGGGTGCTGGCCCAGTCAAGATGCGTGGTGGTGATGATCTGTTGAGCGCCGGATGGGAGGTGATCGAGCAGCGCGTTGCGGCGCGCGGGATCGAGTTCGCCAAAAATGTCGTCCAGGAGGAGCAGCGGCAATTGGGCGCGCCGGGCCGCAATCAGGCGGGCTTGAGCAAGCCGCAGAGCCAAAGCCACCGTCCGTTGCTGGCCTTCGCTGGAAAGATCCATCGCCAGCCCATTGAGGGTTAGCCCCAAATCATCTCGATGGGGCCCGACAGTCGTTTGGCGCAGCCGAAGATCTTCGTCCCGGCTGGCGGCAAGATTCGCAGCGAAGTCCCCTGCCCCGCCGTTGGTTCCCGAAACATAGGCCAGGCTCAACGATTCCCCGGCCACGCTGCTGATTGCCTTTTGGGCTTCGGAGGCGTGCGGCTGGAGTTCCGAAACCAGTAAGGCGCGAGCCACGGTGAGAGCGGTTCCGGCGGCGACAAGCGGTTCATCAAAAGCCTCAACCTCGCGCCAGCGCACCGTTGCCGATTTTAGCAGTCGATTTCGCGACCGCAACGCGCGTTCATAGGCCCGCAAGTGTCGGCGGTAAGCCGGGTCAAGCTGACCTGCCACAAAATCGAAATACCGCCGACGCTCCTCGGCTCCTCCGCGCGCCAGGGCAATGTCGCTGTTGGAAAACCAGACGACCCGGCCCACCTCCAGATACTCGGCGGACGTCCGCTGCTCCACGGAGTCCAGGGCCAGCTTCTTGCGTTTCGGCGAGAGGTAGAACTGCAGGTGGTAGTCCGAATAGAACCCGTCGAGCACGAATCCGATCGCGCCCAGGCGGATCAACGGCACGAGCGACACGGCCCGTGGCGACTGCAATCGCAACAGAACGCAAACCGCTTCGAGAATGGAGGTTTTCCCTTGGGCGTTCGCTCCAATAATGACATTGGCTCCCGGAGCAAACTCGCATTCCAACGCTGGAAAGCAGCGGAAGTCACGGAGTTTGAGGGAGGTCAGCACGGGAACTTACGCGGTTTTTCCCGTGATCGCCAGGTAAGGCTGGATGTCTTTCATCAATGCCTCGAAGGATCGGAAATCGACCTGCTGCTGGCCGTCGCTCATCGCTTCGGCAGGGTTGGGATGCACTTCCACGATGAGACCGTCGGCACCCATCGCCACCGCTCCACGGCACATCATTCGGACGAGGTTGGCTTTTCCACAACCCTGGCTCGGATCGACAATGACCGGCAGATGCGATTCCATTTTCGCTGCCGCCACCGCCGAGAGATCGAGCGTATTGCGGGTGAAAGTCTCGAAAGTCCGGATGCCCCGTTCGCAGAGCATCACGTTCGGATTGCCGTGCGCGAGGATATACTCGGCCGACAGCAGCCATTCCTCGATCTTCTGGCTTAGTCCGCGCTTGAGGAGGATCGGCTTCCCGGACCGGGCAGCCTCGATCAGGAGTTGGAAATTCTGGGCGTTGCGGGCGCCGATTTGCAGGACATCGGCGGCTGCGGCGACATGCTCCACGTCGCGCTCGCTGAGCACTTCGGTAATGATTTTCAACCCGGTTTCCTTTTTGGCCAACTGGAGCAGGCGCAAACCTTCCTTGCCGAGCCCTTGGAATTCGTAGGGCGAAGTGCGGGGCTTGTAAGCGCCTCCGCGCAGGATCGTCGCCCCCGCCGCCTTGACGGCCCGGGCAGTGGACAACAACTGCTCTTCGCTTTCCACCGAGCACGGCCCGGCCATGACGCAGAAATTCGAGCCGCCCACCTTCACCCCGTCCACATCGATCACCGAGTCTTCCGGATGCGACTCCCGGCTCACCATCGTGTAGCGCTTCTGCACGCGCAGAACCTGATCGACCTGCGGCAGCACGTTCAGACTTTCCAGAGTGTGATGCGTTCGCTCGTCGCCAATCGCGGCCACCACGGTCTGTTCGGTGCCATAAATGGGCCGCGGGTCGTATCCGAGTTTGGTTACTTCGGCGATGACTTCATCGACTTGCTCGCGCGGCGTGTTTGGCTTAATGACAATGATCATGGATTTGCGTTTTAAAAATTCAGATGTGCTGTGAAAATAGAGCCCGCTTTTGTAAACGCGAAAATCGAAAACCTAAAACCTTAATTTCGAAATGGCTGATTTCACCGCAGGCGGCATCCATGGACTTCCCACCGAAACGCGCTCCATCGGGGACGTAAATTTCGATCAACGCATCCATGAACTCGTTCACGACTGGGGCTGCGCGGGTTCATGCAGCCTGATCCAGGAAATGATCGTCACCGCGCTGAAGATGGGTAAAGACAACCTCAGCGTCGCCGACCTGAAGCTCTTTAATCGGGCCCTGAAAGAACTCCGGTACGCGGCCCGCGTCTTCGAGCCGTATGCGGATCGGCGCAAGGTGGTGGTCTTCGGATCGGCCCGGACGCCGAGGGACACCGCGGAATTTTGCGCGGCCCTGGAGTTTGGCCGCAAGATGCGCGAACGCGGCTACATGATCATCACCGGCGGAGGCGATGGCATCATGGGGGCGGCCCAGGAAGGCGCCGGCCGCGACGATTCCTTCGGCTTGAACATCAAGCTTCCGTTCGAGCAGAGGGCCAACGAAGTGATTCATGGCGATCCGAAGCTCATTAATTTCAACTATTTCTTCACCCGGAAGCTCAATTTCGTGAAGGAAACCCATGCCGTGGCGCTTTTCCCCGGCGGGTTCGGCACCATGGACGAGGGATTTGAGGTTCTCACGCTGATGCAGACCGGCAAAGCGCGGATTTTGCCGCTGGTCTTCGTGGATAAACCCGGCGGCACCTACTGGAAGACCTTCTTTGCGTTCGTCGAGCAGCACCTCCTTGCCCACGGCTTGGTCAGCCCCGAGGACTTCAATTTTTTCCGCGTGACCACCAGTGTGGACGAAGCTGTTGAGGAGATTCTCCAATTCTACAAAAATTTCCGAAGCTACCGTTGGGTGGGCAAGAAATTGGTGATTCGAATGGATCACCCTCTGACAGATCGGGCGATCGCCGAATTGAATCGGGAGTTTTCAGACCTGATTGCCAGCGGGAAAATCGAGCGGAGCGAGGCCCTGCCCGAGGAACTTAACCAGCCTGAGATTGCAAAATTACCCCGCCTGGTGCTTACGCCGAATCGCCGCAACTTCGGCAGGGCGCGGGCGCTGATAGATGCGGTCAACCGGGCGTGAGATGGCCCTGCAAAATTTTCCCATCCCCTCCGTGACAGCGGGCCTGCGGTGTGCAAGGTTACAAGAGATTCACCTGCCGCACCTTACGATCATGCCCGCTCCGACCAATCCACGCGCAACCTGCGTTCAAGCCTTACAACGCTGGGAAACCAGCCAGCGCTTTGCCGACGAAGTCCTTCACGACGCGCTGACTTCCGCCCGATTCAGCACCTTCGATCGCGCCTTTCTGACTGAGACCTTTTACGGGATTCTGCGGCACCTGAGCTCTCTCGATTTTCTCATCCGCCAACTCCGCGATGCCGATCTGGACCTGCCTACCCGGCAAGTGCTCCGGCTCGGATTCTACCAAATCTTTCGGATGCGCATTCCGCATCATGCCGCGGTCAACGAGACCGTGAACCTGGCGGGGCGCGCGCGCGGGCTGGTCAATGCGCTTCTGCGCCGGAGCATCCGCGAGAAGGAAGAGCTGGAGCAAAAGCTCGAAAAAGCGGCCCCCGACGTTCGGTATTCGCACCCCGCGTTCCTCATCGAACGCTGGAAACGCAATTTCGACGAAGAAACGGCGTCCAAACTTTGCGCCTGGAACAACACGCCGGCGGAGATTTATGTCCGGGCCAACGGCCTGCGGGTCACCCCCAGCGAACTCCAGAGCACCGTCCCCGGCGTGGAGCCATGTCCGGCCCACCCGCTGATGCTTAAAGTCCGGCAGGTCCCCTATCTGTGGATTATGCAGGGACTCTGTTATGTACAGGACCCCAGCACGCTCATGGCGTGCGAACTTCTCGCTCCCCAGCCGGGCGAGAAAGTCTTGGACGCGTGCGCCGCGCCCGGCGGCAAAACGAGCTATATGGCCGAACTCATGCGCAACGAGGGCCGCATCTACGCGTGCGACTCCTCCCGTTCCCGACTGGATCGGCTCCACGAAAATCTGCAGCGCCTCGGAATCACCAACACCGAGGTCCAGCGAGTGGATTGGCTGAGCCGTCCCCTCCCCTTCGGCAACGAGACCTTTGACAGGATCCTGGTCGATTCTCCGTGCTCGAATACCGGGGTCATCCGTCGCCGGGTGGATGTCCGCTGGCGGCTGAATCCCGCCGATTTCGAGCAGATGCCCCGCAAGCAGCGCCAGATTTTGGAAACTCTGGTCCCGCTGCTAAAACCGGGCGGCACTCTGGTCTATAGCACCTGCTCGCTGGAGTTGGAGGAGAACGAACAACTCGCCGAGCAATTCGCCCAATCCACGCCCGAGGTTGCTCTTACGGCCATGTGCCGGCGCGAACCGCACCGGCACGATATGGACGGGAGCTTCGCCGCGAAGTTTGTTAAAGCAGGGTGAGTATAGAGAGCAATCAGGACCGCGTTGCCGATTGCAGCGCCCCTGTCTCTGCCCCAACGAGAGTGCCGAACTCAGCGTTTGCGAGCGTCCAAAACCTCCTGCTTCGCGGCTTCGGAGGTTTCAGCGGACTGATTGCAAAGAAGCATCCCCATTAGCTTCGAGCCTTGGAAATATCGGGCGATGAAGCTGCGTTTGGCGCGGTCTCCATCGATCTCAAACCGAACGGGGGTCTGCCGAAAATCGCCAATAAACTTAAATCGGAGATCGAATACGGTGCTCGAATGGCACGGAAGCGATTTGAATTTCTGGCGTTTCTTGGCCGTGATGTTTCCGCCAGCGACGCGTGCCTGTTCCACGGTCGTTTCCCAGTGCTCGGTGCGGCGCACCCCGCCGAATACCGCATCGGGATAAAGAGCGATGTCGCCCACGGCGTAGATCCCCTTCTCATCCGTCTCCAGGTAATCGTTCACCGGGGTGCCGTTTGGACTGCCGAGCGGAGTGTTCGCCACCAAGCCGAGATTTGGGTCCGCGCCGGTCGCCAGGATCACCAACCCGGCGGAAAGCCGGTTCCCACTCTTGGTCTGGATATTGCGGAGCACGGTTTTGCCTTCGAAGCCGTTGAGCGTTTCGTTCAGGAGGCAAACCCCGCGATGCGCGAATTCCTCAGTGAGCCAGTGTGCGGTTTCCGGGTCCAGCCACTCCTGCCAGAGATACGGCGAACGGGACATGATCTGCACCTTTATTCCAAGCGCATGAAGAGTCGATGCAGCTTCGGTGGCGAGAAAGCCGTTCCCGATCACGACAACATTCTTTTCGATCGCCGCCAATTCGCGCAACGCAAGCACATCGCGCACGTTTCGCAGGGTCAGGACATTTCCAAGGCTGATCCCGCCCACCTGCGGCCGCCGGGCACGGCTCCCCATGGCGAGGCAGGCTTTGCGAAACTCGATTACCTGGCCGGTATTCAATACGGCCAGCCTCCGCTCCAAATTGATCTGGGTCACCAGCGTTTCGAGGCGCAACTCGATATGGTGATCCGCGTACCATTCCGGAGCCAGATGAGCGATTTTCCCGAGGGCCGGACTTTTCGCCGCGAGCAACTCCTCCAGCAAGCGGGGGCGGTGATAGGGCAAAACCGATTCGTTGCCCACCAGGGTCACCGAACCTTTCGGGTCATATTCCCGCAAAGCTTCGCAGACGGCAGCCCCGCCGAGGCCGGCGCCGATGATGAGGTAATCGCGATGGATCATGCTCATGTTGGATGTAAAATGCGCCATTTCGTTCGATATAGGAAGGACGAATTGCGTTTTATAGCCAACCTGTTGTTGCGCCAGCTCTGTTTGCCACAGGAAAGCCAGGGCAAACGCATCAAATTTTGTCGACTCCTTTTTCAGCGCTGAAGGCGCGAC
>JBAXSN010000032.1:0-24276 GCA_037130675.1 Verrucomicrobiota bacterium | reverse complement strand
AGGTGTATAGTTTCCCCGACGAATGATCCGGCAAGGCACGCCGCCGGGGGCGGGATTAACTTGGGACTTGATTTTCGGCCATTCGAAAATGCACTGGAGGGCCGCCACCGAGGCGTTCATATTCGCAGCGTTCTTCTGATCTCGACCGCGCGTCCAAACCTCTGTATTCGTTGGCAATCTCGATGGGCGCTAACGCTCCTTGCGAGCGGTTCCCTGCTAACCATGTCAAACACTTCTCAACCATCCTCTTCCGGCGGAGGGCCGAAAGTCCTCTTGATTGACGATGACCGGGAACTCTGCGCGTTGATCGGCGATTACCTCACGCCGCTGGGATACGAAGTCACGACTGAGCACAATGGTTTGACCGGAGCTGAGCGTGTGCTCGAAGAGGAATTCCAAGCAGTGATTCTGGATGTCATGCTGCCCGGCATCGATGGTTTCGAGGTGCTAAAACGAATCCGAAGCCGGTGCGATGTCCCCGTACTCATGCTGACCGCGCGAGGCGATGAAACGGATCGGATCGTCGGCTTGGAAATGGGAGCGGACGATTACCTGCCAAAGACCTTCTCCTCTCGCGAACTGCTGGCGCGCTTGCGGGCAGTCACCCGCCGCACGGGCCGCGCTCCATCGGGCGACCAGGGTCCGGCCCCGGAAGTCGTGGTGGGTCCGCTCCGCATGAATCCGGAGGCACGACTCGCCTTGTTAAAAGAACAGCCATTGAAATTGACGGCCCTCGAATTCGACCTTCTGCTAAGCCTCGCTCAGGCCCGCGGTCGAGTGAAGTCGCGCGAACGGTTGATCGAGGAAATTGGGGAACGGCTCTACGATGGCCTGGATCGTTCCATCGATGTCCACATCTGGTCCTTGCGTAAAAAACTGGGGGACGATCCCAAGAATCCGCGCTTTATCAGAACCGTCCGGGCAGTCGGCTACATGCTGATCAATCCCGACGCCGAGTAACTGCCGCCCCATCCCATGCGCCTGCCGCTCTCCGCAAAAATCCTGATCTGGTTCTTTTTGAACCTTCTCGTCCTCGCGGCGGTGGTCATTCTGCTCTTCAACGCGCAGTTTCGCTTCGACCTCGACTGGGTGTTTGCCACCAGCGCCGAACAAAGGGTGGACGCACTCCGCGCCCTGGTTGTCGGGGAGCTGAACACGACCGCGCCGGACGAATGGGACCGGGTGCTGGAGCGCTTTAGCAGCGCCTACCATGTTCGCTTGAGCCTCTTTGAGCCAAACGGCGAACACTTGATCGGCGGGATCACGAATGTCCCGCAGACAGTAAAAGAGCGGATGGTGCCTCCATCGCGCCCCAGCGAACCGCTCCATGCCGGGATCTCCGAGATGCCGCCCCCGCCAGAACCGATGAGCATAGGCGGGCAAAGAGGTTCTCCGGGGCGTGCATTTATCCGCACCACAAGTCCGACGCAATACTGGCTGTTGCTGCACGCTCATTTGGATAACCCGCAGGCGGGAAATCCGATGCACGTCGTCCTGGTGGCCGAAGCCGATTCACTCAGCGTGGGCGGGCTCATTCTCGATCCCGCACCGTGGCTGACCCTGGCGGTCGGAGCCGTGATTTTCTCCGTCCTCTTCTGGCTGCCTTTGCTGCGGGGCATCACCCGGAGCATCAAGCAGATGAAAGACACGACCCGCCAGATCGCCGAGGGGCGATTCGATGTTCGCATTTCAACCCAGCGCAAGGACGAACTTGGGTCGTTAGCCGAGGCCATCAATCAAATGGCCGGTCGGCTTAATGGATTCGTTAAAGACCAGAAGCGGTTCCTGGGAGATATCGCCCACGAACTTTGCTCTCCCCTCGCCCGGCTCCAGATGGTCTTGGGAATACTGGAACAGCGCGCCGGGGAGTCACAGAAGGAGTATGCAAATTCAGCCATCGAGAAGACCGGGCAAATCGCAGCGCTGGTTAACGAGTTGCTCGCATTTTCCAAAGCGTCCTATGATGCTTCGCTCGTTTCCCTTCACTCGGTCAACCTCCAGGAAATGGTCGAAGCGGCGGTTCGCCAGGAGACCGCTGAGGGGCACGAGATCAAAGTTGATATTCCCGCCAGCCTGACGGTTCTCGCGGACGGCGAACTGCTCATGCGGGCAATTGCCAATCTCCTTCGCAACGCCATTCGCCACGCCGGCAACGCAGGGCCGATCACCGTTAGCGCGTTTCAACAGGGCGGGACGGTCACGCTCGGCATCGCGGATTCCGGCCCTGGGATTCCAGCGTCGGAACTTCCGAAAATCTTCGATGCGTTCTACCGTCTGGATGCCTCCCGGACGCGGGAAACCGGCGGAGTCGGCCTGGGGCTTACGATCGTGAAAACCTGCGTGGAATCGTGCCGCGGTTCGGTGACCGCGCGGAACCGGGAACCTCACGGGCTGGAGGTGCTGATCAAGCTTTTACTCCGGTGAATCCTGCCCTTCTGCGCAATCTTAAACTTGTGGCCGCCATGGCGTTGGGGGCGCTTTGTCCGACCGCGCACCAGTTGGGATTTCTTATCCGCTACCTGATCATGGCAATGCTCTGGATGGCATTTCTGGAAGTGGGTTTTGTGAAATTCCGCAGAGAACACGCGACGATTCTCCTGGCCAACTGGCTGATTGGGCTGCTGGGCTGGGCGGTGTTGACCCCGTTCGATCGGCAACTTGGGCTGGCGGCGTTGCTGATCGGGCTCACGCCGACTGCAACCGCCGCTCCGGTGATTACCGGGATGCTGGGCGGCCGCGTGGAGTTTGTCACAGGATCGCTGCTGGTGACCAACCTAGCGGCAGGCCTGTTGTTTCCCGTGATTCTCCCACCCCTCTTAGGCACCCATGCGGACATCCCCAGGTTGCCGTTTTTGGTCCAGACCGCCGGAATCGTATTAGTCCCTTTTGCCTTGGCTCAGGCAGTTCGAATCGCGGCACCTGCTATCACCAGCCGGATTCTGACTTACCGTGGCGCTTCCTTTTATGCCTGGCTTACGGTGTTGTTTCTGGCGACGGCTAACGCCAGTCATTTCATGAGGACTTCCTTTTGTGGCATCACTTCAGCGGCGGAACTTGCGCTTCTGGCCGCTTTGCTTTGTTTGCTGAATTTCAGCATCGGCCGGAGAATCGGCGGAGCTTTTCTGGGGCAGGAAGCCAGCCAAAGCCTGGGCCAGAAGAATACGATGCTGACGCTCTGGCTGGCGCTGACGTTTGTGAATCCGCTGGTCGCGCTGGGGCCCACCTTTTATATTATTTGCCACAATTCGTACAACGCCTGGCAACTGGCTCGCTCCAAGCATCGGGCGTCCCCTTCCCCATGAACATTCTGTCCAAGCTCTCGTCGGTCATCCGGTTTTGCCGCAACTACCGGAACCCCTTGCAAGTGCTCTGGGCTCGGAGCGTCCGGCCGGATGGATTGGTCACCGTGGTGGATCGCGCAAGTGGCGTGGCGTGTCAATGCAAGGTGCGCTCCTATCGCATGTTCGGGGAGGTGTGGCATGACCGCGATTACGATGTGCCGAAACTGGCCATTCGCCCGGGGGATGTCGTACTAGACATCGGCGCCAACCAAGGTTTTTACACCTGTTACGCCGCGTGGCATGGCGCGCAAATCCATGCCTTTGAACCGTTCCCGGAGAGCTTCGGTCGCCTCACCGAAAATGTGGCTGCCAACGGATTGAACGCGCGCGTGAAAGCCCGATGCTGCGCCATTGGTGGACAAACTGGCCGGCGCGAACTTCTGGTCAGTGATCGATTGGGCGGAGGAATGGATACAATCCAGGAATCGTTCGCCGCGAATGCGAATCTGGAAGTGCGCTTGAAAATACCTGTGGATGTCATTTCCCTCGAACAGGTAATGAAAGAGAACGCCATCGAGCGGGTCCGGATCTGCAAGCTCGATTGCGAGGGATCGGAATTGGAGATCCTTGCCGGTCTGCCGCTGGAGTTGGCAGAGCGGTTCGACGCGCTCGTGATTGAGTTTCACTCGGAAGTCTATGATCCGAAAGAACTGCTCGCGTTGCTATGCGGATGGAAAACGCACCACGTGAGCTATGCGGAAGACAAGTATTGCACTTCGCAGATCATCCGAGCCGTGCATCAGCGGGTGCTGCTTGGTGAAGAATGGGACTGATAGGACGGATGGGACAGATGGGACGGATGACCCCAAACATCGGTCCCATCAGTCCCATAAGTCCCATAAGTCCCATAAGTCCCATAAGTCCCATAAGTCCCATAATCCTCATACCTCCCCCAAAAAACAAAACGGGCTTCACTCCGATCGCGGAATGAAGCCCGAAATTTTCGACCCGCTAGCGGGTAACCTTACAAGACGATCGCCTGGGCAGCGTGGACGTCGTCCACAGCCAGCAGCGCGTTCATGACTTCCTGGTTGGGTTTGGTGTCGAGGTTGAGGACGGTAAGGGCCTCACCGCCTGCCTCGTTGCGACTCAGGGACATGCCTGCGATGTTCACGCCGTGCTCTGCCAAGAGCGTGCCGACGCGGCCAACGATCCCGGGGATGTCCCGGTTTTCGAGGAGCAGCAGGACGCCCGAGGGCTTGGCTTCGACGTGACGATTATTGATCTTTACGATCCGCGAGGCCGAGCCAAAGAAGGTGGCGGCGACGGAAACCACGTTCCCGTTGTCCCCGGCGGAGACTTCCATCAGTTCGGTGAAGTCGCCCTGGGCATTGACCCGGGTCTCGGTAACTTTGAGCCCGAGCGTCTCGGCCAACGCGGGAGCGTTGACGTTGTTGACTTCCGAGCCGGCTACGGCTTTTAGGTATCCCGTCAAAACCGCGCGGCTAACCGGCGTGGTGTTCATGTCGGTCATCTTGCCGCTGTAAGCGATATTGAGCTTCTCAAGGCGCTTCGGCGCGATCTGAGAGATGAACCGGCCAAGTTTGTCGCCTAGTTCGATGAATCCGCCGATGGCCGAGAGGGTCTTGGCGTCAATGCTGGGCATGTTGACCGCGTTGCGAATCTCGCCATCGAGCAGGGCGGCGCGGATGGCCTGAGCGATCTCAATGCCGACGTTCTCCTGCGCTTCCGCAGTCGAAGCGCCCAAGTGCGGGGTCAGAATCAGGTTCGGGAGTTCGCGCAGGGCAAATTCGGCGGGCGGCGGTTCGACTTCATAGACGTCGAGCGCGGCTCCGGCCACGTGGCCACTCTTGAGGGCGTCGTAAAGGGCGGCTTCTTCCACCAGACCGCCACGGGCGGCGTTGACGATGCGCACGCCTTTTTTGCACAGCGCCAGGCGCCGGGCGTTCAGCATGTGGTTCGTCTCCGGCGTGGAGGGCATGTGGAGGGTAATGAAGTCGGCGCGCGGGAGGATGTCATCGAGATTTTCCACCAATTCCACCTGCAAGGCGCGGGCGCGGGTGGCGGAAAGATACGGGTCGTAGGCAAGCACGGTCATTCCGAACGCCATGGCGCGGCGGGCGACTTCAGTGCCGATGCGGCCCATGCCGAGAATGGCCAGGGTCTTGTTATAGAGTTCGATGCCTTCGAAATTCTTCCGGTCCCACTTGCCGGCTTTCATGGTGCAATGAGCCTGCGGGATGTTCCGGGCGAGCGACATCAACAGGGAAAACGCGTGTTCCGCCGTGGAGATGGTGTTTCCGCCAGGGGTGTTCATGACGATGATGCCGCGCTTGGTGGCAGTTTCGACATCGACATTATCCACGCCCACGCCGGCCCGGCCGATGACGCGAAGCTTATCCGCCGCAGCCAGCAGACGCGCGGTGGCCTTCGTCTGGCTACGCACGACCAGGGCGGAGTATTCGCCGATGATCTCAAGGAGTTGGTCTTCTTTGAGACCGGTTTTGACGGTGACTTCCAATGCACCGCCCGCAGATAACTCTGCAACGCCGCGTTCGGAAATGGGATCAGCAACGAGAACTTTAGGAACGTTCATAAGAAAGACTCTCAGCATGCAAAGGGAGCGGGCCGGGGACAAGCCGGAAGTTTGACGAATGCAGGATTATCCGGAAGAGGAGGGAAAAGCGAGGGAAGGAGACGGGGAGACGCGGAGATACGGAGACGGGGAGATTCTGCTGGGCAGCCGTCCATCTGGTCCATTCCGTCCATTTCGTCCATTCGGGCGGGGCCGCATGGATCTATGGACCCGTTACGGCGTGGTGATTTCCCTCACGTACACGTTGATCTGGCCGTCGGAGCCCTTGCGGATATCCCGGACTTCAAAGGGGCGGAGTTCGTCGCGGGAAACATTTGCCCGCTCGGGCGGCGGCTGAACCCCGGCGGGGAAATCAACGATCACCCGGACCGTCGGAGCCTTGGTCATGCTTGCGAGGGCATTCCCAATTGTGCTGTTGGAACGAAGCACCGCCCGGTTTTCACCAGTGGCGGTCACCACGAAGCTGCCGTGCAGATAGAGGCGTTCCCCACCGGTTCCGCGATTTGCGATCTCGCTGGTTTCCGCAAGACTAAGCAGGCGGCCACGCGGCATCTGGCCGGGAGAATAGGTCCGCCAGGTGCCCCCGGAATTCGTCGTAACGCCAGGAGTCGGCGAGGAGACCAGGAAAGGCTGGAGCTGCACTCTCTGAGGAGTGGCAGAAGGAACTGGAACCGGGGTCACCGAAGCTTCCGCCGACGCGAGGGCCGGAGTCGGCGCTGGGGTCAGGAACGGCTTGATAACCGGGGTGGCGGCAGGCTGAGGCGTGGCGACAGGGACCTCGGCAACCGACTGCGTCGTTCCCGCGAGAACCGGAGTGCCGGCGGCAGCCGGCGGCGCCGGGGTTTCCGCCGGTTTGCTGGCGGCTGATGCAATCGCCGTGGCTGGAGTAGCCGATGGCGCGGCAGCCGGGGTCGCCTCCGAATCCGGCGATTCGTCCACCCGCACGATGGTCGTCTGCGCCACCGATTTGGCGACAGGGATGTTCGGAGTAGCCCCGGCGGCAACCGCCCGGCCTCCGGGGCGCTGCCTCAAATGATCCGCATAGCTTTTCAAGGCGTCCTGAAGGAGTTGATCCCGCAAGATCGGGAGTCCCCCGGCTGGATTCAAAATCGGCGGCGGCTCCAGGCTGAAGTTCCCGCTCCCCTGCTTGAGGGCGTAAGAACCGTAGAGAAGCGGAACGACCGTGAACTGGAGGCGGCCGTCAAACATCCGGGAAACGTGGATAATGGCCGAAAGGTCCATCGTCTTTTCCAGTTTGATGTCCAACCCGGGTGCCAGCATCTGTTCCAAAACCGGGACGGTCTGCGCTCCGGCCGTATAGACGTGCTCGATCAAAGTCTGCGGAAAATCCACCGACTGAGCCAGCGCCACCACACCGGAGCCGAAGAAATCGCCCTCCTTGAGTTCATGAGAACTCATGATGCTGTAGCGCCCGGTGATGTATGGGACCAGGCGCTTGGTGCTTTGGAAATTGTTGATGTAATCTCGCAGCAACGCCTCGTTCTCCCGTTGAAGGTCGAAGCGCGACATCATCGAGAACTTTTCGAACGCCTTCTGCGGCGTCAGGAACTCGCCGGGAGGCGCCTGGGTAAGCTCAAACCGTTTCGGAGCGTCGAGCTTATGGAGCTTTTGGAGGATTCGATAGCTGTCGGGTTTCTCCGGGTGCCCGAAAATATAAAAGCTGCCAAGCCAGCAAGCCAGCGCCATGCCGATGAGCAGAAGGATCAGCACCGTCCATAAAAAGAGATTGTCCCGGGCCGGAGGCTCAGGTTCGCGGGTGCTAAAATCACGCCTAAAAAGATCGTCGTTCATGGAAACCGTTGTTGGGGGACCGCAATCACCGTATTGAAGTCGCTCGCCGCAAAACTAACGAGTGCGAGGATCGAAGTCAAACCACGCACCTACCCTTCCAGCAGGAATCGGAAGTCATCCAGAGTGAGCGCTCGGGTGAAGCTCTCTTCGCCCAGGATATCCTCCGCCATGGCTCGCTTCTGGGTTTGCAAGGCGCGGATTTTCTCCTCGATGCTTTCCTTGGTCACGAGGCGATAGGCGATGACCGTGCTGGTCTGCCCGATGCGGTGGGTTCGATCGATCGCTTGGTTTTCAACCGCCGGATTCCACCACGGATCGAAGAGCACCACGTAACTCGCCGCAGTCAGGTTCAAGCCGAATCCACCGGCCCGCAACGAAATGAGGAAGATCGCTGAGCCTTCGGTCTGCTGGAAGTTTTTCACGAGCGTGCCCCGATCTTCGGTATCGCCGGTCAGCATGAAATGGTTCCAATCACGGCTCACCACCTCGGCCTGGATCAGGTTGAGCATTTCCACGAATTGAGAGAACACGAGCACCTTCTGGCCCTCGGCCATGAGCGGTTCGAGCAGATCGAGGAGCGCGGAGAGCTTCGCGCTGGAGTTTTCTTTGCTCTGTGCGCCCACCAATGCCGGGTGGCAGCAGATTTGCCGCAACCGAAGCATGGAAGTCAGGATGTTAAAACGCGCTTTGTCGAGTTCCTGCGAGGTCTTGATTTTCAACAACGCTGCCCGCGCCCGCTTCAGCTCGGCGGTGTAAAGCTTGGCCTGCTCGCCTTCGAGTTCACAGTGGATGTCTTCTTCGATGCGCTCGGGCAAATCCTTGGCCACTTCGGTTTTGGTGCGCCGCAAAACAAACGGGCGAACCCGGGCCGCCAGCCGCCGCCGCGCCAGCGGATCGGTCCGCTGATCGAAGTCGCGCCCGAACGCGGCCCGGTTGCCCAGCACGCCCGGCATGGCGAAGGTCATGATGCTCCACAAATCGAGCAGCCGGTTTTCAATCGGGGTGCCGCTGAGGGCCAGCCGGTGTTCGGCTTTCAGCGCGCACGCGCCTTGGGCGGTCTGCGATTGCGGGTTCTTGATGTACTGCGCTTCATCCAGAATGACGGCATGCCAGGGAAGGCTGCTGATCGAATCGATCAGCCGCATTTGAGAATAATTAATGACCAGCAGCCCGGCTTCATTCCGGATGCGTTTGAGAGTCTCGGCATCGCAACCGCCCCTCGGCAGGACCTGCACCGTGAGCCCCTCGGCAAAGCGCTCGGCTTCCACAGCCCAGTTCTCCGTGACGCTCTTCGGGCAGACGACCAGGCTCGGCAAGCCCGAGAAATTCGGTTGTCCGCGCAACCAGAGCAGCCAGGCCAGCGTCTGAAGGGTTTTTCCGAGCCCCATGTCGTCGGCCAGAATTCCGCCGAAATGATTTTCCGACAGGTAAGCCAGGAAATGGAACCCTTCAATCTGGTAGGGCCGCAGGGTGGCTTTCAAACTGCTTGGAAGATCGGGCGTGACTCGCGTCCGAATTTGTTCCGCGCGCAGTTCGATCGCGTTCGCCTGATCTTGGGGAAGCATGCGAGCCGCCGCTTTCTTCCCGGCGAGTTGAAGCGCATGGAGCCGCTGCGGTTCACTCGAAAAATCTTTTGCGCTCAGGCCGACATCGGCAAGCTGCTTCTCCTCTTCTTCGCTGAATTGGTATTGCAGGCGGCGCCACCCCTTTTCGCCCAGCCGCACAAAGCCGCCGCGCGCATTGAGCAGCAGCCGGATTTCCTCTGGGGTCAAGGTGGTGTCGGCCACGTCCAAGGCGACTTTCAGGTCGAACCAGTCAATGCCCGCTTCCTGGACCTCCAGCGTCACGCAAGCGGTTACGGGATTCTCACGAATGGATGCGAGCAGCGGGTCCAACTCAAAAACGACGCCTGAATCTGGAGGGATCGACGCGAGGCACTCGGCGAATTGCACGGGAAAGGTCTTTCCAATGCTCCGGGTCCAACTCCGCGTGGCGTAAGACCACGAGATGCGGAGCGAGTCCACGATGATCTGGGCGTACTGAAGCGAGGTGCGATCCCAGCGGGTCAGCCCGTCGGCTTGCTTCTGCTTGGGCATGGCACTCCAATAGCTTTCCCGGAATTGGGTATAGACTTTGCCTTCTCCGTCTTGAGAGCAGATGGTTACGTCGAGATACTCTTTGTCCCAGTGATCCTGCGTCAGTTTACACCGCACCACCGTGCGCAGATGGATTGTGCGGAGCCTTTCCGCGATCCGTTCCGGAACCGGAACCCGCATGCGGTCCAGCAGCGCAAGCCCGGGGCTGCTTTCCAGCGCTTCGACCGGAATTTCCACGGGCCCGTGCGAGACCTTGATCCCGGCAAGCGGCGGTCCCTCGTAGATGTGCGTGCGGGTGATATAAAGCGAAGGGCTGCCGTCGAGCACGACGAGGGGCTTTCCGGGTTCGGTCCCGTCCGGGCGACGCAATTTGAAGCGATAATTCAGACCTCGCTGGCCGGTGGTCGCAATCTCCCATTCCAGCAATTCAGCCGAGCGCTGAAACGGTTCCCCGTCCGGGTTCACCACGCTGCTTTCCAGTCCCGGCAGCCGAAGCAATTGGTTGAGCATGCGCGGCAAATCCGGATGATCCAACTCATAGGAACCTGCCCGAGCCATGGAAAAAATCTGCCAAATAATGAGCGAGGTCGGCTCAAACGGCAGATGCCCATTATAGCTCTCATTAAGGATCTGTTTGAAAGGCGTCGCTTTAAGCTCCTTGAACTCCGCGGTTTCAGGCTTGCGGATTTCGAGGAATACCGATCTTTCAGAAAACCGGACGCGCAATTCCGTTTTCTTCTCCTCGACCTTCCGATCCACGACTTCCGCGTGGGTGCGCAACCAATCGCTCCATTCGTTGACAAAGCCTTTCCGCTCGCTCTCCCAAACCAGATCGTCCACCTCGTTCCAATCCGTCGCGTCGAGCAACGCACGCGGGCAGGCCCAATGTTTCCGCCGCACCATCGCGGCCAGGTAGAGCCATCCCTGCCAGGGGGACTCCGGCGGCTCCGGCCATAATTCAACGGCATTCCAGCCCCAGTGCGCGCGTTCGCCCCGGATCGCATCCAGCAGATTTTCCGCAACGTATTTGGAAGTTCGGTGCTTCTCAAACAAGGCATCCGCCTCCCTTGCTGCGTGCAGTTCATCCTTGGCCAGCGGCCTCCCCAGCCGGGCGATCATGCCCGCGACAACCGATTCCGGGTCCGGCTGTTTCGGGCCGACGTTCTCCGGTTTCTTGTTCTTGGCTTTTTTCCCGCTCTCTTTCGCGTTGGCCGCGCCAGCGTTGTCCATTTTTTCCAGGACCGCATACATCGCCGCACAGCAGTGTTTGCAGTCCATTTCCACCGGGCAATCACAGTCGCCTTCCCACTCGCCCTCGTCTCCTTGCGCGAGTTCCACTTCGTAGGGTAAGGCACCTTTTACGATTGCGAAGATCGGGCCCTTCGCAGAGATGAATTCAACAAGCTTCACCTTGCCCTCTTTAAAGTAAGCTTCGCCGCGCTTGCGGGTGGCGGAACCTAGTCCATTCAAGTAGGCGAGGACCGAGGTGCGTTCGGTGGGATTGAGCAATTCAGACATCGGTAAAAGAACAACTCTGCCCCGCGCTTTGAAGGGATGCAAGTCTGAGGGTGATTATTAGGCTACCTCGGGTGCAGAAGCGGAAAGTTAGACGGGTTTCGGCTCTTTCCTGAGCCCCAACGGCGCGGCACCATACCAGCCTGGGGCATCGCCCCAGGTCTTTTTTACACAACTGATCTAGGGCTGAAGGCCCGCTCCATCCCCCCCGAGGTGGGGCGGGCTTTCCGCCCTCATCGCGTAACTCATGGATTCCTGAGGCTGCGCAAAGCCTCCGCCCCAGCAAGGCTGGTATGGCGCCGCGCCGCTGGCGCTCAAAAAAGAGTCGAAACCCCATCGGTAACTTTCCTGTCCTGCTCCCAGCCGGACTTGCCTGCGACGGATTCCACTTTACAGGCATTACGTATGCGAATAGCCGTAACGCTTCCCATATGGAAATCCTTACCTACACCATCCGCGTCGAACTGCACGGCAGTGATATCCCCGAAAAAACCTACGAAGCGCTCAATAGCGCCCTCGATCAGGTTGGCTTTAAGCGAACCATCTCCACGAACGGAGTGGAAGTGAACCTCCCGAAAGGCGAATACTGGTGCACTTCCGATCAAGAAACCAACATCATCACTACCGCAGCCGTCAATACGGTGCAATCGGTTTGGCCCCATTGCTCGGTTCTCGTCAGCAAAACCATCGGCGAGTGGGGCTGCTACGGTCTCGTGCCGGCGTAACCAAGACGCAAACAACTCCAGTTCGGCGACTTAGCTGGCTGGCTAATATAAATTAGGGGACCGAGCACCGCTTCATGGCGGTGCTCGGTTTCTTTTGCCCCGGGACGAAGCCCCAGGATAACCAGAAACGGGGAAGGGCTGACGGCCCGCGCCATCCTTTCGTGGCGCTGCGGAATGGGCGGGCTTCAGCCCTGGACGTTTTTCAATCGAAAACCTGGGGCGATGCCCAAGGCTGGTATGGGGACCGCGCCTTCAGCGCTTCGGATTTGTGGGTAATAATAAGCGGCCCCCACAGCTTTGGGATGGCGCGCCGAGTTCAACCATTTTGTCCCTTGATCCCAATCATCTCCGTGTTGGCTGCGCCGGGCGGAACGATGGGGTACACATTCTCCTCGGGGTTGATGGGGAGATTCAACAAACAAGGCCCCGGCTGGCTCACGGCATCGCTCAACGCGGAATGCAAGTCGCATGAAGGATCGAGATCGCTGGCGCGCAAGCCAAACGCCCGCGCCATCGCGGCGAAATCGGGTTGTGCATCGAATACCGAGGCTTGATAACGTCCCCGATAAAACAACTCCTGCTGTTGCCTGACCATGCCGAGCCTTCCATTGTTGAGGATGACGATCGTCACATCGAGATTCAACTCGGCGAGCGTCGCCATTTCCTGAACATTCATCAGGATTGATCCGTCACCACTGACACACACCACGCGCCGACCGGGCGCAGCCAGCGCCGCGCCAACGGCTGCGGGCAGTCCAAATCCCATCGTGCCAAGTCCACCGGAGGTGAGAAATGAACGAGGGCGTTGGACCGGGAAGCCTTGGGCCATCCACATCTGATGCTGGCCCACGTCGGTCGTGACGATCGCATCCGGAGGAAGCACTTCCCCGAGAATCTTACAAAAGGAGAGCGGATGATGGTTCGTCCCGCCGCTTGGAATCACCATCGGATGGGCAGCCCTCAGTTCGCAGACGCGACCCAGCCAGGCGGAGCGGTCCTGGGACCGCACCTCGGGTAACAATTGCGTGAGCGCCTGGCGTGCATCGGCGGCAATCGCGAAGTTTGCCGGCTTGATCTTGTGGATTTCGCACGGATCGACTTCGATGTGAATGATGGAAGCGTGCTCGCAGAACCGCGAGGCCAGACCCGTGGCGCGGTCGTCGAATCGCGCGCCGATGGCCACCAGTAGATCGGCTTCGTCGAGCACGTAATTGGTAAACGGCGCACCATGCATTCCCAGCATCCCTAACGCAAGTGGATGATCGTAGGGAATCGCGCCCAGGCCCATCAACGTACACGCCACCGGGGCGCCGATCTTTTCGGCCAACTCAACGACCATCCCGCCTGCATCCGACCCGATCACCCCGCCCCCGATGTAGAGCACCGGACGCTTTGCATTTTGGATCAATTCGACCACGGAGGCGATCTGGTCCGGCGCGCACGGCTCCGGCTTTGAAGCGGAGCCCGGCTCGGGCCACTCCTCGAATTCGCATTCGCCCAGGAACACGTCCTTCGGGACATCGACCACCACCGGTCCGGGCCGTCCGGATTCCGCAATGGCGAACGCTCTCGGGATCACGTCCAGCAAGTCCTCGGTCCGCATTACCATGAAGCTATGCTTGGTGATCGGCAGGGTAAGGCCAAATGTGTCCACCTCCTGAAAGGCGTCGGTGCCGAGCAACCCGCGGGCGACCTGGCCCGTGATGGCCACCAGGGGGACCGAGTCGAGCTTGGCATCGGCAATGGCCGTCAGCAAATTGGTGGCTCCGGGCCCGGACGTCCCGAGGCAGACGGCGGCGCGACCGGTCACCCGGGCCATGCCCTGAGCGATAAATCCGGAGCCCTGTTCGTGACGGGCCAGGATGTGGCGCAGCGGACTGTCGTACAGGGCATCGTATAAGGGAAGGATCGCCCCGCCGGGAATTCCCGAGAGCACGCGGATGCCTTGGCGTTCGAGTAGTTTGCAGATGATCTGGGCTCCGTTAAGCTTCATAAGTAGTTGGTGTTGGATTCCTGCAGCGCCGAAGGAAAAAAACAACCCCCTCCGGCTGTCGTGCCGGAGGGGGTTGTTCTTCAGTGATCTGATTTGAAACCCTTACCGCACGCCAGCAAGCGTAACGCTTACGACGACCACGCCTACGGCGCGGCCAACGTTAACAAGCTCTACGGTTTGGCGATCGGCAAGGATCATGCGGCGGAAAGTTTAGAGGGAAATCCGGGGTTGTGTCAACACGATTGAAGAAGCTTAACGCATTCAAACCCAGCCATTTCACAACCGATCACGCGGGAGCATCCGTAGTTTTCGTATGTCGCTGGGTCGTCCTGCGGCACTGAAACGAAAAAGAGATCATGAAATTACTAAGAATAGGTAATTGGATTGTCGCAGGCACGCTGATGGCCTCCTCGTGTTTTGCTGCGGAAAGAACAAGAAGCGGGGTGGTGCGCGCCAGCTCCATCCGGGGGGCCAGCATCTCTTTTGAGGGAGGCGGTTCGGCGGGCACCGTTCAAGACGTGGTGCTCGATCCGAATACCGGATGCGCACGTTTCGTTCTCATTCAGACCGGCGGTCGCACTGTGGCGGCACCCTATCAGATCCTGCACTCCACTGGATCAGGCTCCTACACGGTGACCGTTGACCGGGAGCGGCTCGTCAGCGCCCCCGTGGTGAATGAGGAGAACATCGAGGAATTCGCGAGCCCCGAGTTCACGCAGCAGATCTATGGTTATTACGGAGTCAACCCATCGGAAATCAACGTGAGCGAAGGCCGGGGCGAGCGAGGGATCAGCGGAGGGCGTGCGATTCGTGAAGGGCGCGGCGCGATGGAACAGGGAACTGAACGGGGTGAGACTGCGGGTCGCGCTGGAGAACGGGGAGCCGTTCAAGGAAGTCCAAGTCCGTCGAGAGCGCAAAGCGGGCAATCGCCAGCTCCGGTCGGTGAAGCTGCGGGAAGGCAGCACCGTGCCAGGCAGCATGCGACGCCCGGGAGCGCGGGTAAGCCCAGCCCTGCCGGAGCTGAATCGAGACAGTCACCCGCTCCGGTTCGCGAACGGACTGGAACCCAGCGCGAGCAGGGCGAGGCCGCAAGCCCGTCACCAAGCCGCGGCGAGCACGAAAAGAGCACGCAGCAGGAACGATCCCGTTCACAAGAACACCGCAGTTCGGCGATGCCGCGGGAGATACGCCCGCCCAGTGAATAGAGCAATGGGACCTATGGGACCTATGGGACCTATATCAGTCCCATCCGTCCCATAAGTCCTATTCCCTTGCCTTCAGCGCGCTTCGCGCCGCGCGGGTGGCCGTCGCGAAGCACCCTTGCATAAGGTAGCCGCCAGTCGGCGCTTCCCAGTCGATCATCTCGCCGGCCACGAAGAGGCCCGGAACCCGCCGGACCATCAGGCCTTCATTCAACTCGCTCCAACAGACGCCGCCAGCGGAAGAAATCGCCTCCTCTAGTGGACGCGGGCTCACAAGCTGGATCGGGCATGCCTTCGCCAACCGGGCAAGCGCTTCCACGGATGCGAACGGCCCCCGGCTTTCCAGAATCGCACAGGCGGCATCGGTCAATTTCCAGCGTTGCCTCCCCTCCCCTAAATAATCCCGTTGCCGTTTGCCTTGCGTCCCCATTTTCGCGACGAGTTCTTCCGCCCGAAACGTCGGTTTGAAATCGATGCGAAGCTCGGGTTCGGCCATGAGCCGCAACGCGGGACCGAGTTGATAGAGCGCGCCCCCTTCCAAGCCATATTTGGTCACGAGCAATTCGCCGGAGACCGTGGCGTTTCCGGCAGAGGCGGTCAGGTTTTTGAGCGGCTTCCCTTCCGCCCGGGAAATCACCTCCTGCGGCCAGGCAACTTCCCAACCGCAATTGGCTGGTTGGAGCGGCGATACGGAAATACCGAGGTTTTTTAGAATGCCCGTCCATTTTCCATCCGAGCCGGTCCGTGGCCACGACCCGCCCCCGAGTGCCAGAATGGCGGCATCGGCGTCGAAGCTTGCCGGTTCTCCATTGACCTCAAATCCGAGTCGCAGAGGAGCGCTTGGAGTCATGCCGGTCCATCGGTGGTTCAGAGCGAATTCCACCCCCAATCCGCGCAATTTTTCCACCCAGCGAAGCAGCAAGGTTGCCGCTTTCAGTTCGCGCGGATAAACCCGCCCCGTGGAAGCTGCGAACGTCTCGACACCCAGCGATGCGGCCCAGGCGCGCAGGGCGATCGGATCGAATTCCTCCAGGAGCGAGCGCCAGATCCCGTCCGGCATTCCCGGTCCGAGATAGCGGGTTTCAAAGTGCTCGCTCGACTCGGCGTGCGTAAGATTCAGCCCGCCGCGCCCCGCCACCAGGAACTTGCGCCCCACCGACGGCATCGCGTCGAAGAGCGTTACGGAAGCGCCCCCCCCGGCGGCAACTTCCGCGGCGCGCAGGCCCGCGGGCCCGCCTCCTATGATGGCAATGTGCATGGTTTCGACTGTGCAGCAAATGGAGCGCGGCGGAAAGAAGAAGACGCTCGGAAGAAGACGCGGAGATGGGGAGACGCGGGGACGCGGAGAGGAGGAGCCAATGCTGAAGGGGCGGATGGGACGGAGGGGACGGAGGGGACGGATGTATCCCCGACGGCGTCGAAGCCAACTTCTCCGCGTCTTCCTCCCCCTTCCCTCACCCTGAGCACGCTGCGATCAGCATCTTATGCACCGGGCCTTCCAAGTCCGCCATGTACAACGCCGAGTCGGCATCCCACGCTTTGCGCAACGTCGCGAGATGATCGTCCGGCAATACTTCCGGGCGTGGAAGGCGCGGATCGTACGGGAGTTCCAGCGTCACCATCGCCGGAGCGCTCCCGTCGGGAAACCGCAGCCCGTAGCCGCACCATTGACCGAGCGAACCGGGGCAGAGGTCCTTGGTGAAACCGGACGACGGAGCATCTTCCCAGACCCTCATCCGATACGGGGCGCGCTCGTCTTCCGTAAGCGCCTCCCACATGGCACGGGCGAGCGCGGTCGATTGAAGGCCGTCTGCGTCGATCTCCGCCAGTGCCCAATGCAAACTGACAATCCGCGCAGGCCGCAGTTGCAAAATCAGATCGCGAAGCGCACGGCTTTCGGGCTCCGACCACGGCCCCAAACCCGAGGGTTCTTCACTTTGGGCGCTCCAGTTGGTTTCAAAATTCCGGTTTAAATCGACTCCATGAGCATTGTACCGGCTGTTGCAAATGAACCCGTCCGGATTTGCCAGCGAAATCACATAAACCGGAGCGGCAGGCACGGCCTTTGTGCCGCAACGGACGTGGCGTTCCAAAAACGATTCCAGGACCGCCACGGTTCCTTTCTCGTCGCCGTGAATTCCTGCGATGAGGAGGGTTCCGCCCGAGCAGCCAATTCCCGTGCTGTGGAGCCGGATTTCCCGGCCTTCGGCGGATTGCCCGATGGACCGGCTAAAAACGGGGGTTGTGTTGCCAGGGATTAGCCCGGATGTTTGCGTAGGTTTTTCAGCCATGACTGACTCAAAAATACTGCGAACCGCGATTCGCGCAATGCATCCCCGCAAAGTCTTCCGCATCAGCCGGGCGGCCAAAAGCGAGGTGAACAATGTTTTTGTGGAAATTTCCGCTGAAGGAATCAGCGGCTTCGGCGAGGCCTCGCCCAACGCATTCTATGGCGAGTCGGCCACAGACATCCAAAGCCGGCTGCAAAGCGCCGCCCCTCTCATTGCGGGCCTTCGGATCGACTCGGCGCAAGACATCGAGAGTGCGTGGCACCGGGTCTGGCCTGCGCTGGCGCCCTCCCGCGCGGCCCAGTGCGCCCTTGATCTTGCGCTCTGGGATTGGCTCGCCCGGCGCAACCGGGTCAGCGTCTCGGAACTCGCGATCGGAACCCCGCCGCATCCGGTACCGAGCTTCTGCACAATCGGCATTTCCGATCCCGCCGAGTTGGAACAAAAGACCGGGGAACTTGAGGGCTTTCCGAGAATCAAAATCAAATCCGATGCCCACGCGGATCTGCGGCCGATTCGGTTCATCCGGAAACGCACGGGAGCGCAACTTGCCGTGGATGCCAACTGCGCCTGGGGCGGAATCGACCTGGCCGCGATCTCCGTCGAACTGGCCCGGCTCGGTGTGCTCTTCCTCGAACAGCCCCTGTCGCCAGCCGACGATGTCAGGATGGAAAAGCTGCTGGCTTCCTTGCATCTGCCCATCCTCGCTGACGAGAGCTGTGTTACGATCGAGGACGTTGAGCGGATGCCCGGCCGATTCTCCGGGTTCAACATCAAGCTGGTCAAATGCGGCGGACTCACCCCCGCACTGGCGATGCTCCAACGGGCGCAAAGCCTGGGCCTGAAAACCATGACCGGCTGCATGCTCGAAAGCAGCCTTTTAATCGCGGCAGGAGCTGTTGTGGCGCAGCAGACCGACTACGCGGATTTGGATGGAGCCTGGCTATTGAAAGACGATCCGTTTCTAGGGCTGCCATTGCGAAACGGCGTATTAACTCCCACGCCGCAGCCGGGCTTCGGCGTTTGGCGGTTTCCTTTAGCAAACGCTGGAGTTTGGCCAAGTTTTTGAAGCAAAGCGCAGGGATCCCAACGGGATTCTGGCTTAAAGCCCAGGGTTGGCCCGGCTGCGGACCTACCCTGGGTTCCGCAAATTCATCCCCCAACGGGGTTGATCGCGCATCGCGTGTGACCCAGGGTGGCTCGTTCCTCGCAACCCTGGGCTGGAGGCCACAATCCCCGTTGGGATTGATGCAACCCGATTTCAAATTGGCCAAACCCCAGAGTTTACTTTAGCAAACAAGGGATGCACCGCCTTCTGATCGCCACTCGCAACCGCCACAAGACTCAAGAACTCGCCGCCATGCTCGGCGCTGGATTTCACATCGAGGATCTAAGCGCCCACACCGATTTCCCGGAAGTGGAGGAAACCGGCGCGACCTTCCTGGATAACGCCGCGATCAAAGCCATTGCTGCCTCGAACCACTTCGGCGGGGATACGTTGGTGATGGCCGACGACTCCGGTTTGGAAGTCGATGCGCTCGGCGGAGCACCCGGCGTTCGGTCCGCGCGGTTTGCAGATCCCGGCGCGAACGATCGAAAAAATTTGGAACTGCTTCTGGAAAAACTCACGGGCGTCGAATTGCGCTCCGCGCGGTTTCGCTGTGTGATCGCCGTGGCTCGAAACGGCCAGGTCCTGGCGAGCTTTGACGGCGCCTGCGAGGGCGAGATCATTGGGGAGGCGCGTGGCAGCGCCGGGTTTGGCTACGATCCGGTATTTGTGCCGACCGGACATTCGGAAACCTTTGCCGAGATTGGCGCCGAACTAAAGAACCAGATGAGCCACCGGGCCAAGGCGCTCAAAAGCGCGCTGGAATGGCTGAAGCGGCTGTAGATAGCCCAGAGGTGGAAGGCGCCGGTTTTCAGAATGGGACTTATATCCGTCCCATCCGTCCCATCCGTCCCATCCGTCCCATCCGTCCCATCCCCCGTTGACGCCAGAGTGAACCGGAGGGCCGGCGGCCCGCGAGCATACCAGCCTTGCTGGGGCAATCGCCCAATTTACGAGCTTGGGTTTTCCTAGGCCGATGCCCTAGGCTGGAATGCGGTCGCGCCGTTGGCGCTGAGGGATGCGCGAATCCAGATTTTGATGCGATTGCCCTACAGGGGTTCTACTTCGCCTCGATCACTCCAAGCTCCACGGTTGCCAATGGGGCGACTGTCGCCGCTGGATTTTGCATCTGCTTCCAGCGCAGCTTTGGATAATCGAAGAAAACCGCCTGAGCTGTGTATGGGCCCGGCGGGACGAAGTCCGAGACTGTCACCGTCCAGAAATCCGATTGCGGGCTGGGGAGCATTCCACCGGCTTCCGGAGCGCAGAGCCCGCGCTGTATCCAAGTCGCAGGACCGCCCCGAAGCGGAACCAAACGAAGCGAAAGCCATGGAATAAGGCGGCGCCCCTCGGAAAAGCCCCCTCCTTTTTTGCAGGTCGGCTCCCCGGAAAAGATCCAACGGCTTTCAATCCGCAAAATGCCTGTGGGCTGCATGGCCGCATTAACGCTCACCAGTTCCGTTGTTGCATCCAGCTTTTTTCCCACCGCAATTGCGGCTCCACCCGCCCCCTCAAACGACGGCTCCACTGCATTCTCCGGAGCCGTTCGCCGTCGAAAAACGGTGATTGAATCGTGAGCGCTCACTTCCCAGGAGGCCTGTCCAAAGAAACCATAAAGCAACCGATCGCTTGAGGGGACGACGGTGCCGTCTTGCGTCCGCATATCGGGATGATAGTAACCGGCGACGGGATCGAAAGTGGCAGCATCTGAGTAATCAACGATCACGAAGTCGGCAGGCTTGGGCATTTGAAATCGCTTGGTGCTTAAGGTCCTGAGGCCTTTTAGAATGTGGTGCAGCGAGACGAGTTGGTCGCGTTCGGCCAGATGTGAAAGGAACGGCAAGCCCGCTACAACGCTCGCTTCGCGTGGGATGCACGCCAAGGCATTCCGCTTATCGGCAAGGGCAAGCTCCGGTTTGGGTGCCAATACGTAGTGAGCCAGGCCAAGCCAGGCCTGACCCGCCACACAAGCGGCAATTGTTGCACCAGAAAAAAGGCTTTGCAGCCGGCCTGACGAAAATCCGGCGACCGCTTCACACGCAGCGATCCAAAACAGTGGGATCAGCGGGGCGGCATAATGGACTGAAATGCTCCATTCGGAACTGCGGAAGGAAAGAAGGTGTTGCGCGATGACAGGCGCAGCGACGAGGAGCCACCGCGGGCGCAGCAATGGCAATCCGCCGAAACACAAGAGCAGGCCAGGCAACAAATTGCCACGCAAACTCTTGGCAAGTTGTGAGGAGATGGCTTGAGGCAAGTCAGACAGCGGCACGGCAAGGTGGCGGTATAACGCGGTGAACTCGATATTGCCCGCATTCCAAAGTGGAGTGAGCACCCCCATGAACAGGGCAGCCCACCCCAGGGCGGTCACACCAGGCCAAACGCACCATTGCATCACCCATTTATAAAACCCGGAAGCGTCACTCCGCATCTCGCGCCATCCGGCAAACGCATTGACGACACACCAGGCGGCCAACAGCAACGTCATGTTTTCCTTGCAAGCGAGGGTGGCCAAAAACCAAAGCCAATAGCGACGGATCGACTTGGATTGGAATGCATCAATCGCCAGCAAAAGAAACGGAGCGGTGAGCGCTTCGGGATGAAACTCATGCAAGGCCACGAACCCCGTGGCGGGAGCAAGCAGGGCAGCCAGCGCCAGGAGTCCGGCGGCATCGGGTGCAAGGCGCAGCCTGCGGGCAATCCGATAGCCGACTGGTCCCATCGAAGCAATGGCAAGCGTCTGGACCGCCACCGGCAACAGCGGATGAGGGACAAGCGCATAAAGTGGAACCAGCAGCAGCACGATCACGTTCGCGTGCTCGCCCAAAAGCGGCACATTCAGCAATGAAACCGGTCCGCCGTGGCCATGCGCCAGTTTCCACAACGCCTGAACGTAGAAAGCCAGATCGAACGTCTCATATTGGAAATGCGCCCAGCGGCTCGCGGAATTCCAAAAAACCAAAAGAGCGAAGGCAGACGATGCCATCCAGACAAGACGCTGCATCCGGCTTTCCGGCTGGTCGATGCGGGTCAGTTCTTGATGGGAATTCACGGGGCGGAAGCTGTCGCTGTGATAAAGGGTGAATGGCTCATGCGGCTAGAGCCAGTTCTCCCGGGGTGCATTCCAAATCGGCAAGGGCCGCCGCCCGCGCAAATCGCTGGGTCAAGCCGGCCAATTGATAGACGGCGGTCAGCGCATCCAGCAACTTTCCAAATTGGATGACCTCTGCCTGGAACTCAATCCGGTCCAAGCCTCCGGTTTCTTTTGGTGTTTTCATATTAAATGCGAAAAACCCACTGCTGTATCCAGCAGTGGGTTTTTCAGGAAATCTGTTTTGAAAAAATGACTAGGTCCTTCCCGATCCACTGCTGGTCCCTTGATGCCACACACCGGCATGACAATACGAAATACCGCGGCGGGACGCGCCGACGGCATTTTTAAGATTGGTCATGGTTATGGCTAAGTTCATGGAACGCCGGGATGGTGCCAGAGGATTTTGAATAGTCAAGAAATTCCACGAACAAAAAACGAGCCCGGAGCAATCAAGCTAATTGCGCCGGGCCTTAAGATTACGTTGATGTGCTTGGCTTACAGTCCTAGCGATGCCGTCAAGCTGCTGGTTATCAGCCCATTGACCGGCAATCCATTGTCTGCCTGGTATGCGCGAATCGCCGCGCGGGTGCCGGAACCAACGATGCCGTCAATGGGTCCATTATAGTATCCCAATTGCGCGAGTTGACTCTGAACATCGGAAGCGAGAGATCCGCCGACTGCCGGCAAGCTCACAGTCGGAGCGTAACCGTAGTCATAGCCGCCATACCCCCAATCTGAGTAGGCCCACGGATAAACACCGGGCACGAACACTATATCCGTTCTGACACCGTTGTGGAACCAGCGCCCCCCCCTGTGAGTCCATCCATGTCGGCGCCCCCAGTCAGCTCCGCGGAATTCCCTCGAACCGACGGCGAGCGGCCGATTGGTAGCGATCCGAGTGCCGCGCGGACCCGTTGCGGCGATCGCACGCCTGCCACTCGGGCTAGTGATGGCCATCGCACTGCGACCTCCCGGAGTGGTGATTGCAGCGGCCCGCCCGCCTCGCGGACCGGAAACGGCCATGCGCTGCCCACCACGAGGTCCGGTAGTTCTCATGGCGTGAGCACCGCCTCCACTAAACGAGCGGGAACTGAAATGCGCTCCGCCACCTCTGCCTCTTCCCCCGTCGCGAGCCATTCCTTCGGGAGGCGCCAATACTGCGGCGGCAACAACTAAAGCAATTATCCTGAATTTCATGACATTATACCTTTCAATCTGAAACAAGAAACCACGGAGCGACGGAAGACCGCTCCATTTGGATTCCTCCTTTCTGAAAGGTACCGGAACGAATTGCCGCGTTGGTTGTATTTGCTGGCACCGCCGAGCAAATAGCCGTTGGCGTGCGAGCGCCGGTTAATGGCGCAGAATGGGACTTATGGGACTTATATGAACCATCAGTCCCATAAGTCCCATTTCCCCTGAGACAAACCGCTCGGCCCTTACCCGCCGACGATCTCGCGCCGTAACACCGAGCTCATCGCGGTAAGGATCGCGGGAGAGGTGCCGCAGCATCCGCCAACAATGCGGACTCCGGCCTTGAGCAACTGCGGGACGACGGCTCCCATTTCATCTGGCGTGGCAAGGTAAACGGTCTGCCCGTCGATCACCTGCGGAGCCCCAGCGTTCGGCTGAACGATGACCGGCGTCTGTCCCGCCGCAGCAACAAGTTGACGAGCCAACTCGACGTAATCGGCCAGGGTGAGCGCGGTGCCGCAGTTGGTTCCGACAATGTCCGCTCCCGCATTGATGGCGCGCTTCATGGCTTCCTCCACCGTTGTCCCCATCATGGTGCGAAATTCGGTGGGGCCTGCCTTCTGGAAAGTATAGCTCGCAACGACCGGAATGGGGCCAACATCTTTGGCGGCTGTGATTCCAACTTCCACCTCGGCCGGATCGCACATGGTCTCGGCGAGAATCGCGTCGGCCCCGCCTTCAATCAGCGCTTCGATTTGAGCGCGAAAAATACAACGGAGCTCGGCCGGAGTCATCTCACCAAGCGGCTTCAGGAAATCGCCAAACGGCCCGACATCGCCGAGCACCCAGGCTGAGTCGCCAGCGGCAGCGCGGGCGAGTTGTGCCCCAGCGCGGTTCAACTCGGCCATGCGTTCTGCCAACCCGTGACCTGCAAGAACGCTCGTGGTGCCACTGAAAGTGTTGGTGGTCACCAGGGAACAACCCGCGAGCACATAGGCGTGATGCACGTCCCGAACGATATCCGGACGATCGATATTCCAGGCGACGCTGCACTCGCCACTGGCAAGGCCGGCGGCAAGAAGTTGGGTGCCCATGGCACCATCGCAAAGCAGTTGACGGATTTGGAGTTCGGAAAGCAGGTTGTTTTTCATAGTAGGGATGGGAATTGCGCGCCGGATTCTTAGCAAATCGGTGGCAACGCTCGAAGGTTTATCTCAAGGAATTTCCGGACAGATCTCGACGTGAACTCTTCCTACACACGAAAGGCGGCATAGGACTCTTACGATTACCCATAAATCTGACTTGAAACTTGGTTTGCGGCGAGGGTCTCGCCGGGTAGTAGAAGCGGCAT
>JBAXSN010000031.1:0-24315 GCA_037130675.1 Verrucomicrobiota bacterium | reverse complement strand
CTGCGCCCCCTTTGCGTCCTTGGCGCGAAATCCAATTGCTTTTTCTAGGATTATCCCGAGACCAGGACGTTTGATCTTCAGAAGCGCGCCTATTTCGACGGAGGGGGCGTCAACCTCATACGAGCTATCTCAGCCCATTCCATTGACCGCTGAGACATCGCCCTTGCATTCACCCCCGCGACAAGCGAAATTGCGCCCGCATGTCGCACGAACTTTCAGAACGCGCCCGCAAGGCCGCCGTTATCATCGCCAAGCCCGCCGATTACAAGGTGTGCGAGGGGTGCGACTCCATCGTGGCGGAACGGGTGGCGACCTGCCCAAACTGCCACGGCTACCGTTTCAATGGAGAAGCCGCCGCCGTCGTGGAACAGGCCCGCGCCCTGGCGACGCGAGCGCAGACCAGCGTGGCGGCAGACGATCTGTTCTAAGCCGTTACCTCAGCAGCCACGTCATGATGGCTTTCTGGACGTGGAGCCGGTTCTCCGCTTCTGAAAAGATGGTGTCCGCGTGGGCTTCGACGATTTCGTCGGTGATTTCTTTGCCCCGGTAGGCCGGCAGGCAGTGCATGACCAGCGCGTTTGGCGCCGCTTTTCTTACGAGTGCGGAATTGATCTGGTACCCGCCGAGCTGCGCAAGGCGGAACTCTGTTTCGCTTTCCATCCCCATGCTGACCCAGACGTCGGTGTAGAGCACATCCGCTCCGGCGGCTGCCGCTTCGAGATCGTCAGTAACCACAATGCGGCCACCAGCGCGTGCGACCACTTCCTTCGACGGCTGGAATGCCTTTGGGGAGGCGATGCGAAGCTCGAAGTCGAGTTTGGACGCAGCCCAGATCCACGAGCGCGGCACATTACAGGCGCCATCGCCAACAAACGTAACCGTTTTCCCTTCGAAACTCCCCAGCCGCTCTTGAATCGTGAAGAGATCGGCCAGAATCTGGCACGGGTGCTCGTCGTCGGTGAGGGCGTTGATGGTGGGAATATTGCTATAAGCCGCGAAATCCTCCACGTCCTGCTGCGCGAAGGTGCGAATGACGGCACCGTGCAGCATCCGGCCCATCACGCGGGCCGTGTCCTTGATCGGTTCGCCCCGGCCAAGCTGGATCTCGCTGGCGCTAAGGAACAAGGCATCCCCGCCCAGTTCGCGGATGCCGACTTCGAAGCTCACCCGGGTCCGCGTCGAGGACTTGCTGAAGATGAGAGCCCAGCACTGATGCCGCAACGGGTGCTCCGCATGCCGTCCACGCTCCGCTTTCAGGGTTTTGGTAAGCGCCAGGATTTCTGCGATGTCGCTCGCTGGCAGTTTCTCAATCGAGAGCAGGTGCTTCATGAAAAAAAATGATTCCTAAGCCATGAACCGCATGGTCCAAGCTTTCCTTTGAAATCCCGAATCCGGTCGTGGTTTGATTACTTCCGGTTCGCGTAGCCGGTCAGCACTTGCTGCTCGATGGGGGTGCTACCATCGTTCGGGCAGAGTACGCTCAGGTTAATCCGGCGATAGTAGGGGCTCACGAAGTTGCTCAAAGTGCCGGAAATTATCGCGATGTCACTAGTGGCGCGAAACGTCAGCGTCGAGTCCACGACGCCGGTGAGCGGCTGTGTAACTGCTGTTTTTCCTGGCATTTTATAAGTGAGAGTTCCACACACGAGGGCGTTGGCGGCATAAGTCGCATTCGCATACTGCTGTTTCAACACAATAGTAATCGGCACCAGTGCGGGCGCGGCAACCGCTTGGGTGCAGACCAGCAGGGTTCCCGTCCAGGTTCCAGTGACAACCGGGTTGGCCGCCTGTACAAAACTCGCTCCGAAAAGCGTTGCTAATCCGATGAAAGCCGCGATGAATTTTGTTTTCATAGGAGCCGATATTGAACCTTATATTGGAGAAATGAAAGAAAATTTGGGCCTGTTCCCCCAAGCGCGGCCCCTAAGGGAAGGGCGGGGTTTTCACTGCCCTGCGCCAGTTCCTCCATTCAGGGATTTCCGGGGCGCATAGCCGTCTTAATCCCGATTCCCAAAGCTGCTCTTAGCGGCATAATCTGACCGCATCCACCCTGCCCCCCGATGGCTCCTCCTGAGCGAACGGCGGGACTCCACCCCAAGGAGTCTCCTCCCTCCGCCCGACGCTCAGGATGAGTCTTCGGGAGCAAGCCCGGAGGGAAAGCAGGAAGGCTTTTTTGGTAAAGCTCAGGACAGAGCACTGCAACTACAGGGGCACATCGCGCATTCGGATTCACCGTCGCGCAGGGTTGACGGGAGCCGCAGGACGCTGAAAGTCCTGAATGCTGGTTTATCGCCGCCCGTTGAAGTGGCTGACGGAGTTCCTTGCAAAAATCCGCCCGTTCGAGGCTTCGGCGCGCCGCGTATTTCGCATCCTCGATCTGCCGGAATCGATCAGCGACAGCCCCAGGGCGATTCCCCTGCCGGTGCAAGGCAGGACGCTCGTGCTCGATCACGTCAGCTTCGCCTACCCAAGGGCGCATCGCCGAGCAAGGGACCCATCGCGAGCTTCTGGGCCAAGGGGGGCTTTATGCGCGGATCAATTAGAAACCAGAAGCGGGCCTGCATCGTTGATGCAGACCCGCCTGGCTCCTGGCGAGGGAACGGATTATGTATTCAGCAAAGGCAATTCGCTGAGGTTGGGGGGGGAACTCTGCCGACTCGATCAAGCACCGCCGCCACTGACGGGGGAGCAGGCCTGTAGTGGCGGTGCTCGATGAGCCGGGGCAAAATTTCCTAGTTCCGGCCTGCCACCATCCGGCGGCCGACTGACGAGGGGACGCGATGGCAGTAGGAACCGGTCCGGTCGTAGGAATACGAGACGAGATAATCGTCGGCCCCGACGGCGTTTGCAGGGATCGGGACAGAAGCGTTGGTGGGATCGAGAATCCACCACTTGCTGTTGTATTTCCACATGAGCCAGGCGTGGCTGATGCGGGAAGTGCGCCGGGCCTTGCCGATGACGTAGCGCACGGAGGCGTCGTTCATCTGGCTGGCCAGCCAGAGCGACTTGGCTTTGCAGTCGCCCGCGTGCCGGGACTCGGTCACCTCAGGCGTGGTGGCGATGTAAGGGGTGTCGTAAGAGTACTTAAAGGAAAATCCCTCGCGCATCAGGGCTGAAACCCGCTCGAAGCTGGGCGAAGAGCCATCGAGCCGTTGAATCACGGAATCGACGGGCTGGAGGTAAGGGTCGTAAGGGGTGGAACCCGCACGCCGGTGCGACATGTCCGGGGTGGCATGCAGAACGCGGGCGGCGGCGAAAATCAACAAAGCGATATACAGGTGTTTCATTGAGGACTGTGGACTGTTGTAGCGGAGACCATGCCAGTCAACTGCCCATGCGCGAGTAAGTTGATTTTTTAGGGCGCAATCAGGTTGACGCCCCGTTTCTTCCAGCCGGATATAAGCGAAGATGCACTTCGCGCTTCTCAACTCTGCGATTCCTGCTTTGCTAAACTGCGCAAAATGAAACTGCGCAATCTACTTTTGGCTCTCGTCTGCCTGCTGGTGTTCATCGCGTTCGGCGTCGTGTTCTTCCGAACCTGGGTGGAACAGAAGCCATTTGGCATCATTCTGTTCGTGGCGGATGGACTCTCGCCCAACTCGTTGACCGCCGCGCGGCTCTATCAAGGGGGGGCCGACCACAAGCTTGGCATCGAATCGTTCCCTCACCTGGCGCTGGTCAAAAACTACTCGAACGATTTCGCCGTGCCGGACAGCGCCGCGGCCGCGACGGCGATCGCGACCGGGGTGAAAGGGAACAACCGGGCGATCTCGGTCGATTCCAAAGGCAAGGAACTCCGCTCCCTCCTCGCTCTTGCGCGCGATTCCGGACGGGCCACGGGGATTATCACAACGGGGAAACTGACGGATGCGGCGCCCGCGGCGTTTTTCGCCCACACCACCGACGGGCGCGATTTGCAGTCGATAGCGCAGCAGTTCGTCTCCAACGATGGCGTGGATATCGCGCTCGGGGGCGGCCTGGAGGATTTCACCCCGGAGAGCAAGGGAGGAGCGCGCAAAGACGGGCGCGATCTCTGGCTGGAAGTGCGGAGCAAAGGGTACACGCCGGTGCGGACCAAGGCTGAACTGGAGAGCACTCCCGCGTTCCTGAATGGACCGCTGATCGGGCTTTTTGCCGATGGCGCTTTCTCGTATTCAACCCAGGTGGAAGGAGCCACCCAACAACCTTCCCTTTCGGAGATGGTTCGCCGCGGCATCGAATTCCTCCAGACGAACCGGCGCGGTTATCTGCTGGTCGTGGACGCGGCGCTCATTTCCCGCGCGGCCTCGCAGAACGACAGCGAACGAGTTTTGACGGAGACGATCGATTTCGATAACGCCGTCTCCACCGCGCTGAAATACGCAGGCGAAAAAACGCTCATCATTGCCGTGGGCAAACACGACGTGGGCGGACTGTCGCTCAACGGTTATCCGCTGCGCGGGGATCACGGCGTGGCGTTGCTGGGAACCAACGCGGCTGGAATCCCGGCAACCACCTGGAGCACCGGCCCGAACGGCACGCGCGCCGCCGAACCGCAAGCCAGCCCTGCGGTTCAAAGCGGAACAGCCGCAACGACCGGCAGCGCTCCGACGCTTCCGCTCCCCTCGCCCGCTGTGACTGGCTCTCCAGCGCTTTCGGCGAGTGCCGTGACCGCGAGCACTCCGACCGGAACTGCGCCTCAAAAACCGACTCAGAATTCCAAGAACGAACCCGCCGCCTTTGCCGCTCCTGAGGCGATCAACACCGCGCGAGACATGATTTCGATCGCGACAGGGCCGGGTGCGGAGTCCGTGAACGGGTTTATCGACAACACGGACGTGTTCAAGATTATTAAGAAAGAGCTGTAGCGGGGGGCTCGAGCGAGGAGGCGATTTTAAGTGGCGGGGAATGGGAGTAATGGGAAGCATGGGAATTATGGGATCAGTCCCATTCTTCCCATTCTTCCCATTCTTCCCATTCTTCCCATTCTTCCCATTCTTCGACTTCCTCAGTTCTCCGGCACGATCGCCTGCTCGATCTTGAGATCGTCAAAGCTCGGGAAAAGCCCGGTGACGGTGTAGCTGCGGCCCGGCTTCAGGTCACGAGTCGAAACATTGCTGGCATATTCCACGCGCTCGCCGGGATTGATGCCAATGCGCCCAATGGTGGACTCAAACGGATGGTCGTCGCTCCATCGGGAAATGAGGGCGCCCGCCTCGTTGATGATCAGGATGTCGATTCGTTGGGAAGTGGGAAACTCCAGTTGCACATACCGCTTGGAAATGTTTTCCAGCGTAATGCGGACTCCAAGATACCGGGTTTCCGAAAGCTTCACCGGCAATGGCGTAAGCCGCATCTCCATGGCCAGGGAACGGGTCCGGATCTTCGCCCCATTCTTGGCCGCGGTTCGCGCTTTCGATTTTCCGAGGAACGGGACGAAACCGGGCATCCGAGCAGTGGTGGCGCAACCGCTCAGCAGTCCAAAGGAAACTCCGACGGCGATCACGAGGGCCAAACGAGAGCAACGCATGAGCGAGTCTTAGACGAGTCGGATCGGGGTTGCAAATCGGTTTTCTTTACTCTGGAAGCGGACTGACTAAATTGCACGGCTATGAAATTTCGAATGCTCGTCCCGTTGCTTGCGCTGCTCTTCATGGCTTCCTCGGGCAAGCCCCCACTATCTGTCCGTTTCCATTCGACGGCCAACCCGGTGGAGGGCGAGCCGTTCGTGATGAAGATCATGGTGCCGAATCCTCCCCGCGAGGTGACCATCCATAAGGTGCCCGAGATTTCCGAACAGGACATTATTGCGATTTACCCCTTTAGCGCTCCGGACGGGACGATGGGCTGCTCCTTCAAGCTCGACGCCCATGGCGGCATCGGCCTCGGCACGCTCTCTGTGGACCGACGCGGCTCGATTCTCGTCGCGCTGGTCAATGGCCGGGTGGTTACGGCGATGATGATCGACCGCCCGGTAACCGATGGCATTATCACGATTTCCAGCGGACTCACGGCCCAGGAAATCGTGATGCTTCAGCAGAAATTCCGGACGCTGGGGCAAAAAGTCCCCATGAAACGCAAGCTCTTCAATGCCATTAAATGGGGCGCGGAGTAAATCACCTCAAACCTTTTTTCCCAAATGCATCTCTCGCCAGAAAAACCGATTGCCGGCATCCTTGCTCCACTTTTTGCCCTCCGCTCCGAGACCGACCTGGGGATAGGCGACACGGAATCCCTCCGCCAGTTTGTGGACTGGGCTCATGAAATCGGGTTCCGCTTGGTCCAACTGCTGCCGATCAACGAAACCGGCAGCGACAACTCGCCTTACAACGCGATCTCCTCGGTTGCAATCGATCCGACCACGATCTCGATCACGCCCGCTAACGTCCCGGATTTAACTCCGGAAGATTACCAATCCATCGTCGCAAGCGTGGATCAAGTTGCGCTGCAATCGGGGCCGGTCAGATACCCGCTGGTCAAGGCCATCAAGCGCCAGTTGTTGATGAAGGCGTTCGAGGCATTCAACGTCGCCTGCTGGAGCCGCAACAATACCCGCGCCCGCCAGTTCCGCGCCTGGGTCAAAGAGCAGTCGTGGATCGAAGGCTACGGGATTTTCCGCATGTTGATGGACGAAAACGGCGGCACTGAAACTTGGGATCGCTGGCCCAAAGAACAGCAAACGCTCCGGGCCACGCTCAAGTGGCTGGCGGATCAAAAGCCGGCGGTTCGCAAAACGTTCGAGCTGAAGATGCGCTTTTTCCAATACGTGCAGTGGATCGCCTTCACCCAATGGCAGGCGCTCAAGGCGTATTGCGACTCAAAAGGGATGGCGCTGATGGGGGATGTCCCGATCGGCATCAGTTATTACAGTTCCGACGTATTCTCGAACCCCGAGGTCTTCGACCTGCGCTGGTCGGGCGGCGCGCCTCCGGAACGGGTGTTCAAAGCGGACCCGTTCACCGAGAAATGGGGCCAGAACTGGGGCGTCCCCATCTACCGCTGGGAGACACTTCGGGAAACCAAGTTCGCCTGGTGGCGCCAGCGGGTTCGGATGGTGCGCGAAATTTTTCACCTGTTCCGAATCGATCACGTCCTCGGGTTTTACCGAATGTATGGGTTCCCGTGGCGACCGGAGAAGAACTGCGAATTCCTCCCGCTAAATGAAGAGGAGGCTCGCGCCCGGACGGGCGGCGAGTTGCCCCATTTTATTCCGCGCGACGACGACACGCCCGAACACCGCGAGGCGAACCGGCGCGAGGGCGAAGAATACCTCCGGGCGCTGCTGCAGGATGTGGGACAGTTCCGGTTGATTGGCGAGGATCTCGGAGTGGTCCCCGATTATGTCCGTCCCAGCCTCACCTCTCTTGGCATCGCCGGATTCAAAATTCCGCAATGGGAGCGCCATCCCAACTGGCACTGGGTTTCAGGCCGCGACTACCAGCGCCTTTCCGTCACCACATATGCCACGCACGACCACCTCCCGCTGGCCGCCTGGTGGCAGGAGTTGTGCGCCGCCGCGCAGGCCGGCGATGGGCACCAGCGCTGGGAATTGGAGCAACTCGAAAACTTCGCGGGAATCAGAATCGACGGACCGCAGCCGTTCACCGACGAGATTCACGAAGGGCTGCTGGGTGGATTGTTCCGGACCAATGCCTGGCTGGCGATCACGATGATCACCGACCTCTTTGCCGGCACGAAGCGCTTTAACGTCCCCGGCGCGATCGCCGACTCGAACTGGAGCGAGCGGATGAATCGCACCATCGCCGAGTGGCGCACCGATCAGCCCCGCGTGGCGAAAATGGCGCGGATCGGGGAACTCATCCGGCAAAGCGGGCGAAGCTGAATTTTAACCGCAGATGAACGCAGGTTTGCGCAGATATGCTGCACAAAAACCGCATTTTCGGCAGCGCATAGCCCGCAATAACCACTCTTCTCATCTGCGGACATCTGCGTTTATCTGCGGTTCCAAGTTCCTCAACTAAGCCCCATGCATACAGACCGACCTTACAAGCCTCGCATCGCCGTCGTCGGCTCCGGCGCGGTGGGTTGCTATTACGGCGGCAAACTGGCTGCGGTCGGCCACGATGTCCATTTCCTCATGCGGGCGGACCTGGAAGCGGTGCGCGCCCGTGGGCTCACGCTCCGAAGCACCGAAACGCCCGAACTTCATCTTCCGAAGCCGCAGGTCTATGCCACGCCCGAAGAGATCGGGCCGGTGGACATTGTCCTCATCGCCCTGAAGACGACGGCTAATGGCGCTTTGGAAACGCTGATCCCGCCGTTGCTAAAACCCGATGGAGCGACCACGCTGGTCACTCTCCAGAATGGACTTGGCAATGAGGAGTTTCTCGCGAACCGCTTCGGCCGGGAGCGCGTTATGGGAGCGCTCTGTTTCGTTTGCCTCAATCGCGTCGATTCCGGAGTGATCGAACACTACGGGCACGGAACCATTTCGATCGGCGAGTTTATCGGAGCCCCCCAGGCCCGGACTCACGCGCTCGCGGGGGCGCTGCGGGATGCCGGAATCCAGGCGGATGTGGTGGAGAATCTCGTGACCGAACGGTGGCGAAAACTGGTCTGGAATATTCCGTTTAATGGACTTTCCGTCGTTGCAGGCGGCATCCCCACGGACGAAATCCTGGCCACCCCCGCGCTGGAAGCGCTGGTGCGTGGGTTGATGAGGGAGACCCTTTCCATTGCGGCCGCCAAAGGGCACCCGATTCCGGAGTCTTACCTGGAGTTCCAAATCGAACGGACCCGCCCAATGGGAGCCTACAAGCCGTCGAGTCTGCTCGATTTTTGGGCGGGGCGGCCCGTGGAAGTGGAATCGATTTGGGGCGAACCATTAAGGCAAGCCCGCTCGGTGGGGATCGAAGCCGCGCGGCTGGAGACGCTTTACGCGTTGATCCAGAAGGTCAGCCAAGCAAGAGGGTTTGATCCAAAGCAATGTTACCGGTAAGCTAAGCGGGATGATTCGACTGCTTAGCACTGATTTCGACGGTACCTTGGTGGACCATTTCGCCTCGCCGCCCGTTTCGCCCGCGCTGTTTGAGCTTTTCCGCCAACTCCAGCACTGTGGAGTGGCGTGGGCCATAAATACCGGGCGCGATCTGAATTTCGCCTTGGACGGGCTGCGGCAATTCGAGTTCCCGATCGAGCCCGATTACATCCTGACCAATGAGCGGGAGATCTTTCACCGCAATCCCGCCGGCGAGTGGCAGGATTACGGAGACTGGAACCGGCGCTGCATCGAGGCGCACGAAATTCTTTTTGAGACGGAGCAAGGGACCCTCAACGAAATGCTCCGTTTTCTCCGAGCCGAAACCAGGGCGGAAACGATTTATGAGCAGGACAAGCCCGTGGGGGTGATCACCCAGAATGACGAGGAGATGGATCGCGTGGTGGCTTACCTCCATGAGGTTCGCGGTCCGGACTCGCTCTTCCATTACCAGCGCAACACCATTTATCTGCGCTTCTGCCACGCCCATTATTCCAAGGGAGCGGCCCTCGGCGAACTCTGCCGGCTGACCCAAATCGGCCCCGAGGAGACTTTTTCCGCCGGCGACCACCACAACGACCTCTCCATGCTCGACGGACGCTTCGCCCGGTGGCCGGCGGCTCCGGGCAACGCAATCGAGGAAGTCAAAGCGGCCGTGCGCGCAGCCGACGGCTACGTGGCCGGCGCACGGTGCAGCGACGGGATCGTGGAAGCGCTCCGGCATTTCCTGCACGAGCGGGAGTTGGCGCCGCCGATGTTTTCACGGTAGAAACTGCACCGGGATGAGAGCTATGGGAAGCATGGGAGATATGGGACTGATCCCATAATTCCCATTCCTCCCATAATTCCCATCCCCCGCGTCCCATTTATCCCGCTCATTCGATTCCAAATCGGAGAAATCCATAGACGAACCGGACAAACCCTGCATAACTTACGGCTCATTTTTTCCAGCCGCGCTTTCGGGCGTCGGCAATCCCGAACCAGAACCAGCGAACTTTATGATTGAAAACCTTTGTTTCATTTTGGCCCAAGCGCCCGCCGGAGCCCCGCCTCAAAACCCGCTCCAGATGATGGTGCCGTTTATTGCCATCGCGGTGATTTTCTACTTCTTGATCATCCGCCCGCAGCAGAAGCGTCAAAAAGAACAGGCCGCGATCATTGCCTCCGTGAAAACCGGGGATAAAGTCGTCCTGAACAGCGGGATGCACGGCATCGTTGCCAATGTAAAGGAAACCACCATCCTCGTGAAAGTGGCCGACAACGTTAAAATCGAGTTCGATAAGGCCGCCGTAGCCTCGGTTACCAAAAGCGCTCAGGAAGCTTAGTTTTCGCCTCCTCGCCCGTTTTAGTTTCATCGTTTAGTCATTTGCCCGTTTCGCTCTCAGCGTTTATCTAATTTCTCCATGAATCCTGCCCTTACGTTCCTCTCCGGCCTGGTCGCCCTGATTATTTTCGGCTGGTATTTAGCCACCGATTTTCCCCGCCGCAAACGCATCCTCGGCACCACGCTCTCTTTGCTGGTGCTATGGGTCTGCACCGAATCGATCTATCCGCCCAAGGAGAAAATCCGGCTCGGACTTGACCTTCAGGGCGGCACCTCTTTCCTGATCAAGTTGGAAAAAGAAGCCGGCCAGGAAGTGAACAAGGCCGTGCTCGACCAGGCGGTGGAAGTCATTCGCAAACGCGTTGACAAATTTGGCGTCAGCGAACCGGTGATCACGCCGGAAGGCAATGATCGCATTCTCGTCCAGATTCCCGGGCTCGACGCGGAAAAAATCGCGGAAGCTCGCCAGACCCTGCAACAAGTCGCAAAACTCGAGTTCCGGCTGGTTCACCCTCAAAGCGATCAACTGATCCCCAGGATCAAAGCGGGTCAGGAACCGGTGCCTCCGGGGTACCGCATCGAGACGGAAAAGAATGTTCGCGACGGCAAGGAAAGTGAATCCGAGCTCCTGGTGCGGACCCGGGCCGATATCACCGGCAACATGGTCAAGAGCGGCTATCCGATTTTCGACCAGCGTGGCTGGGGCGTTGGGCTTCAGTTCACTTCGGAGGGGGGCGATCTCTTCTTTAAGCTGACCTCCGAGCATGTCCATGAACGCTTCGCGATCGTCCTCGATGGGAAAATTCAGAGTGCGCCGGTTATTCAGGATGCCATTCCGAACGGGACCGCATCGATCACCGGCCATTTCAGCGAGACTGAAGCGCGCAATCTGGCCAGCGTCCTGGAAAATCCGCTGGCAGTCCCTGTCTCGATCGAAGAACAGCGGAGTGCTTCGAGCACGCTGGGGGCCGACTCCATTAAGAGCGGCATCGTGGCAGGCATCGGCGGTCTGGTGCTCGTCCTGTTGTTTGTGGCCTTCTACTATCGGCTTGTAGCCGGCACGATCGCCATTCTGGCGTTGCTGGTTAATATCGTCATCCTGATCGGCGCGATGGCGATGTTCAACTTCGTGCTCACGCTCCCGGGTATCGCCGGTATCATTCTCACCATCGGCCTCGCCGTCGATGCCAACGTGCTGATCTTCGAGCGCTTGCGCGAAGAGCTTGCCGCCGGAAAGTCGTTCCCGGCCTCCATCGAAGGCGCGTATTCGAAAGCCTTCAGCGTCATTTTCGACGCCAACGCCACGACCTTGATCACGGCAGCCATTCTGTTCTGGAAAGCAGCCGGCCCGATCAAAGGCTTCGCCATCACGCTGACCATGGGCGTTATCGCTTCGGTCTTCACCGCCATGATCGTTGGGCGCAACTGTTTCGATTGGGCGATCAGCGCCGGCGGCCTCAAAGGCGTTTCGATGCTCCACTTGATCTCCGACAAGCGCAACATCAACTTCATGGGCAGACGCCGCTTGTGGATCAGCATTTCCGTCGCGGTGATCGTGGTCAGCATGTCGGTCTTCGCCTATCGCGGAGAGAAGAATTTCGGCATCGATTTCAAGGGCGGCGATTTGCTGATGCTCGAAGTAAAAAACGACGTCACTGAAGGACAGGTTCGCAACGCGACCGGAAACCATCCGGATTGGGTCATTCAGAAGGAGCATGAAGCGACTTCCAATCGCGATTATATTTCGATCCGTAGCCCGCTCGGCACGGCAAAGACCATCCAGGAGCAGCAGTTGCTTCAAAAGGGCTTGCCCGAGGGCAGCTTCAAAATCAGCAAGAGCGACTCGGTCGGCACCATCGTTGGCGGCGAACTCGCCAAGAGTTCCGTCATCGCGCTCGTGCTCGGCATGCTCGGCATTCTTATCTTTGTGTCCGCGCGATTCGAGTTCTCGTTCGCCATTGGCGCACTGGTTGCAGTGTTGCATGACGTGATCATTACAGTCGGTCTGTTCGCGGTGTTCGGTCGCGAACTCTCGCTGGTGATGGTCGGCGCGATCCTGACGATCGCCGGGTACTCCATCAACGACACGATCGTGGTCTATGACCGTATCCGTGAGGGCCTGCACAGTGGCCGCAAGGGTTCGATTCAGGAGATCATGAACGCCTCGATCAACGAGACGCTTTCGCGAACCCTGCTGACCTCCGGGTTGACCTTCCTTTCGGTGGCCGCCCTCTACTTCTTCGGCGGCCCCGTGCTGCAAGATTTCGCGTTCGCCATCCTGATCGGCATCATTGTCGGAACCTATTCGTCGATCTTCATCGCCTCGCCGATCGTTCTTTGGTGGAGCCGTCGCGGCGGCCAGAATCTGGCCAGCGAAGTGAAGAAGAAAATCGCGCCTCCGGTGCAGGCGTAGGGAGCAGAATGGGAAGCATGGGAATTATGGGAGCTATGGGATTGAGAAATCCCATCATTCCCATGCTTCCCATAACTCCCATCGCTTTTTAGCCATGCCAGACTCCAGCGCAGGACTGTTGATGTTCCGGCGCATTGAGGGGCACAAGTTGGAGGTCTTTCTGGTGCATCCCGGAGGGCCATTCTGGGCTCGCAAAGATGCCGGAGCGTGGAGCATTCCCAAGGGCCTTGTCGGGGAGCATGGCGTGGAATCGCCCATCGAAGCGGCGCGCCGGGAATTTCGGGAGGAAACGGGATTCCCCATCGTCGAACCGCTTATCCCATTGGGGAGCGTGCAACAGAAGAGCCGGAAGGTGGTGCATGCCTGGGCTTTCGAGGCGGATGCCGATCCCAAGTTACTGCGGAGCAACACCTTTCTCCTCGAATGGCCACCGCGCTCGGGGAACATCCGGGAATTCCCGGAGGTCGATCGTGGCGAGTATTTCCCCATCTCAGCCGCAAGAACCAAGATCAATCCCGCCCAAGCGGAGTTTCTGGACCGGCTGCAAATGGCTCTCGCGGCGAGTTCGGAATAACCATCGGCTAGATACGACTCAGCGGGGCCGCTACAGCGGTGCTCAAAATGACCTAAATACCGGGTTCGCCGGCGCCGCCTGGCTCTGCTTGTAAATTTCCTCAGGGCAAACGCATCAACCTAGAAAAAGCAATTGAATTTCGCGCGGGCTCTTCTGCCGGATCTAGGATCAAATTTTGTCGACTCCTTTTTCAGCGCTGAAGGCGCGACCCCATACCAGCCTTGGGCAACGCCCAAGGTTAATCCACATTGAGGAGCTAGGGCTGAAGGCCCGCGCCAATCTGGCAATTATGCGTGGAAATGGCACGGGCCTTCAGCCCTGGGTCCTCTTTACGTTCAAACCTGGGGCGCTGCCCCAGGCTGGTATGGGCCGCGCCGTTGGCGCTTCGGAATGATGTCCCAAATCGAATTTTGATGCGTTTGCCCTGTAAATTTCCTCGGTGAGGATTGCGGCGCTCGCCAGGAATCTGTATAGGAGGTGGTTCGATCCGCCAAAACCGCATCGATTTGAAAGCAGGAACCAATGTTTGTTGACCATATTAAAATTTACGCCAAAGCCGGAAGCGGTGGGGATGGCGCGTGCAGTTTTCGTCGGGAAAAGTTTGTGCCGAAGGGCGGGCCGGACGGCGGGGACGGAGGCCGTGGCGGGAGCATCGTGTTCGTCGCCGACCCTCACGTCGATACGCTGACCCAGTTTTTCTACGAACCGATCCTCCGGGCAAAGAACGGAGCGAACGGGATGAACAAACAGAAGTACGGACGGGCCGCGCAGGATAAGGTCGTGAAGGTGCCGATCGGCACGATCGTTTACCGACTCCCTGCAAGTGCCTCGCCTTTTGCGCCAAAGCCCCAGGCCTGGGAACTGGAGGAAACCGAAGAGGCGGAATCCGGGGCCTCCGTAGGCGAACACGCGGCGGGAGAAGTTTCCCCCGCTGAACTCGAAGTGATCGCGGATTTGGATCACGAAGGAGCCGAACTGGTGCTCTGCAAGGGCGGTCACGGCGGGCGGGGCAACATCCATTTCAAAAGTGCGCGCAATCAGGTGCCGCGCCAGTTCACGCCGGGCGAGGATGGCGAGGAAGGTTATTTCCTGCTTGAGCTGCGCAAGATCGCCGACGCGGGCCTGGTGGGCTATCCGAACGCGGGGAAATCGACGCTGCTGGGGAAAATCTCGTCGGCGCATCCGAAGACGGCTCCTTATCCTTTTACCACACTACACCCGGTAATTGGGGTGGTCGATTTCGATGGGTTCAGGCGGGCTGCCGTCGCGGACATTCCAGGCTTGATCGAAGGCGCTCACCTGAATGTCGGTTTGGGCCATGATTTCCTGAGACATATCGTCCGCTGCCGCGTGCTGATGTTCGTGGTCGATATGGCGGGAAGCGAAGATCGCAACCCGATTGATGACTTGGGGCAACTCCGAAAGGAACTGGGCATGTACGATCCCACCCTGCCGGATCGGCCCTGGTTCATCGTAGCCAACAAGATGGACGATCCGAGGGCGGAGGAAAACCTGGGGTATTTCCGCCAGCGCTTCCCCAAGAAGGACATCGTCGCGATCTCCGCGGAACTCGGCGAAGGGATCGATGAACTGAAGGCCTGCCTTGCCAGTTATCTCTTCCCTGCCACCCAAACGGCTCCGGACGAAGCTACCGAGGAAACGCCAGAAGTTCAGTGATCGCCTGAAGGCTTCATCTATTCCCCCATGTCGAAACCGATCGTCGCCAGCTATTGCACCACATTCCTGAAACCGGAAATGCTGCATATCTACCGGCAGGTGACCGGGCTTCAACGATACGAAACCTTCGTGATCGCGGAGGAACGCAAGTGCGAGGACCGGTTTCCGTTTGAACAAATCGAACTGCTGCCCAAACCTCCCCTGCGCTTGGTGAAGCACTTCGTCGAAAAGTATATCCACAAGATGCCGGCGCTCCGATATCGGGGCTACATGGACGTGCTTTCTGATCTGCTGAACCGGCGACCGGCCGATTTGATGCACGTCTATTTCGGCCACACCGGAGTCCACCTGCTGCCTTTTCTGCAAGCCTGGAACCGGCCGGCGATCGTTTCTTTCCACGGGGCGGATGTAATGTTGCGCGAGGACCGGCCGCGCTATGCCCGGCTGATGCGGCAGATGCTCGAACAAGTCCCGTTAGTGCTGGCGCGCTCGACGTCTTTGACCAAGCGGCTGGAGGCGATCGGGTGTCCGCCGGAAAAGATCCGCTTGAATCGGACGGGCATTCCGCTGAATGATTATCCGCTGGCGCAACGTCCGATGCCTGCCGATGGAGAATGGCGCTTCGTGCAGGCCTGCCGGTTAATCCCCAAAAAAGGTCTGCGCTGCGCTCTGGAAGCCTTCGCGCGATTCCACCGCCAGTTTCCAAAAGCCACTTTTACGATCGCCGGCGAGGGTCCGATGAAAGGCGAACTTGAGACGCTCGCAGGCGAACTCGGGATCAGCGGAGCCATCCATTTCCCGGGGTTCCTGGCGCAACCGGATCTTGCCGGCCTCTACCGATGCTCGCATGTGTTCCTTCACCCAAGCGAGGTGACCCAGGATCAAAATCAGGAGGGAATCCCCAATTCCATGCTGGAAGCAATGGCCACAGGTCTGCCGGTGGTGGCCACTCTCCACGGAGGCATCCCGGAGGCGGTTCAGGACGAGGCCACGGGATTTCTCGTGCCGGAGCGGAATACTGAGGCGCTGGCGGCGGCGCTGCGGCGGATCACAGAGGCGCCCGAGCGTTTGCAAATCATGGGCCGGCGCGCCTCCGAAAGCGTTCGGGCGGAATTTGAGCAGAAACAGAGCATTCGGAAGCTGGAAGCCTGCTACGACGAAGCGCTCGCGCTCGACCGTCCGGGCCCGTAATCTACGGCCCGTCTTCCGAACATGACGTCCCAGGGTTCAGCATTCGCCTACGTGTTTGAACGATTTCCCTCGTTCACGCAGACCTTCTGTTACAGGGAGGTCAAGGAGATGTGCAAATCGGGGAACGCCCCGGCCATTTATTCGATCCGAACGCCTGAGGACGTTCCGCTGGATTGTCCGGAGGATCTGCTGCGGGCCACGCGGTATCTGCCGAAAGGGGACGAACTAACCCGGAGATCTGAATATGGCAAGCAGGCCAGGTGCCTCCCCGAAGAGCGGTTTCCGATTAGCGCAACCGCCGCGCAGCTTCGGGAACTGCTTGAACAACACAGTCGGGCTTGTCTCTAAGAAAGGAGCGGGCGTCCTGCCAATGGTGTTCGGCATCATTTTTGCTTAGGACCAAAGGTCCGCCCCATACCAGCCTGGGGCAGCGCCCCAGGTCTCTGTGCCACAACGCTTTAGGGCCGAAGGCCCGTTCCATTCCGGGGAGATGGTTCGGGCCTTCAGCCCTAGTCGCATAGAGACCGGATTCCTGGGGCTGCGCAAAGCCTTCGCGCCAGGCTGGTATAGGGCCGCGCCGTTGGCGCTGAAGTCGCATTTCATAACGGGCAATTTTCATGCCGAACACTATTGGCGCCCCGCCCGCCGCCTGGAACGGCCAAAATGGCCACTCTCCTATGGCCGCCCCGCTCAGCCGATGCGGCGATGCACAAAAAGAGCGTGGAAGGGCGAGCTTGGCCGGCGAGCCTATTTGCTCACGACCGGAGGCTTGATGTCGTGCGGCGGTGTGTTCGGATCGGTGGGAATCTGCGGGGGCGTGTCCCCTCCCCCTTCTTCAATGGCTGGCATCTCCTTGGATATGTCCGCCCGAAGTGCATCGACAGTTGGGTAACAATCCGGCCGGGCATCCACCGCCGTCTGGGCTGCGTCACGGGTGAGATCCGTCTCGGTCTCCACGACATTCTTGTCGGAAAAATCCACGACGTTCTTTCGATCCCGCACTACGACGTTCTTTCGATCAACGGCGATTCGACGCCCCGCCGCTTGAACAATGTACGGCAACACCGCGCACTCCGTTTCCAGAGCCGCATAATGCACGGTGGCGAGTCGCGCCGCCGGTTGGAGTTCAATGGCGATTTGCACCAGGTTCACGATCATTGGGCTCGTTGCGGTCGGGCCGAGTCCTCGGATCGCTGCGGCGACTATTTTTCCGGTGAGTTCCCACATGTCCGGTCGTTGAACGGCCAGCACGGCAGCCAGGATCGCAACCGCCTCTTTTGGATTGGCCCCCACCACTTTTTCCACAGCTTTCACGAGGTCATCCGCAGGGGCTTGAGTGATCGGCACCCCCTTCAAGCGGGCTTGAACTTGGCCAAGCAGCGAGGCGACGGTGACTGGAGCCGAATCGCTGGCCGCCGGTGGCGTAGGCGCTGCGAGGCCTTTGAGAGAAGGAGGCAACTCGCCCTGCGCCGATTGCAACCCCAATCCAGCGCACACGATCAGGATGGCGGCGCGCCCTGAAAGCCGGCCAACCCGCGCGAAGCCAAAGCGGGCAGCAGCGTTTGGAGCGCTTGAGAAGACAGAACGGATGGAAAGGGTGGATAAGTTCATGAGTCTTTCAGGGGCAACCGGGTAAATCGCACCGAGGCGAGCGAGCACACCTCTGCAACGTGAAATTATCCTATTCTCCCCGAATCGGGAATACGCAACTTTACGCAGATTCAAGATTGCCGTTCAATGAATTTTCTGATCTATTTCCACTGTTTGATAAGTTCCAACTCTGAATTAGTATCCTAAACACTCGGTTGTGTTCAGTCTTTTTGATGCCCCGTAAACTCCCAACAAAATTCAGTCTTTACTCGCGATCGCTGCGCAAGCGGCCTTTGATCTTGGTGGTGTGTTTCTTTGTGGGCGGGTTCGAGGTGGCAGATGCCCAGATGGCCGTTCGGCCATCCTTGGCTGGGGCGCAATCCGCCATCGATCGAATGGCTTCGGCTTCCGAGACCCCTTACAATCTCAAGCTGGGCCAAATCCGCTTCCGCTTCAGCGCGGGGATGCGTTCGGAATTCAACGACAACATCAATCTCGCGCAGGCTGGCGGCGAAAGCGACCTGCTTGTCGGAGCGTTCCTCAATGCGCAGGGAAGCTGGCAGATAACCCCGTTAAACGATCTGCGGCTCAATTTGGGCATGGGATACAACAAGTATCTAAGCCATCCGGAATTCGACAGCAAACAAATCGACATCAGCCCGGATTCGCAACTTTCTTTCGATGTTTTTATCGCGGGGCGGGTCAAAGTGTCGTTCTACGACCGTTTCACCGTACGGCAGGACCCCATCCAAGAGGCCACGCTCAGCAATGCCGTTAATTTTGGGCGGTTTGAGAACGCCTTCGGCTTCTCGGCGCTCTGGGATATGAACGCGGTGGTTTGGGTAGTGGGCTACGAGCACAGCAACTTCCTGGCCTTGCAAAAGGAATTCCAGTATCTGGACCGGAACGCAGATACGCTGCGCCTCTCCCCTTCGTTTCCGATCAGTTCGGAAACCAGCCTCGGCATCGATGCCTCCACCACTTACACCTATTACCAGCAGCAGCTAAAGAACGACGGGACCTCCTTCAATCTGGGGCCTTTCCTTGAAACCAGCCTCTCCACAGCCATGAAACTGCGGCTCTCCGGCGGGCTTCAGACCATGGGGTTTTCGCAAGGCAACGGCCAAACCGACAACTCGTCCCTGAGTAGCTGGTATGCCGATATGGCGCTTGCGCACCGGGTCAATTGGTTTTGGACGGAAACTCTTTCCGTGGGGCGGGAAGCGTCCCTGGGAATCCAGAGCAATTTCCAGGAATCCGTCTATGCGCGCTACACCTCGTCGCCGAAGATTTTCCAGAAGGTCTCGACCGAGTTCGACCTCTTTTACAACCATGTGACCGAGAGCAATGGCCTTTTGGGGGAAGTGATCGATCAGTATGGCGGCGGAGTTCAACTCGGATATGACCTTACAAAAAAGTTGCACATTGGCGGCGGGTATCAGATCGTCCTCAAAAATTCAGATCTCCCACTCAGCAACTACCGACAGAATCGAGTTTATCTGAATCTCCAATACCAATTCTAATGACGGGGAATTTTCGCCACCTCTGGCTTTTGATTTGGGCGCTCTCCAGCGTTGCCTTCGCGCAGGATTCCCGGACGACCTTGATGAACCGGATGCTGGATCGCAAGGAGACAACCTCGCTTCCCGAACCCAAGGCGCCGCCCTCGGAAAACGCAGAGACTGTTTCCTCAGCCGGGGCGGTCGCCTCCACCAATTCGATGGACGCCCTGGACTCCAAGCGCAAGCTCGTCATAGGCGACCGCGTGAGCTACCGGGTTGTGGAAGACCGAAGCGACGTGGAACACCTGTTGGTCACCGATTCCGGGGAAATGGAAGTGCCGCTCATCGGACGCGTGAAGGCTGCGGGAAAAGCGTGCCGGGAAGTTGCCGAAGACATCAAGAAGGCGCTGGAAAAAGATTATTTTTTGCCGGGCCATGCCACCGTGATCATCGGCCTGGACTCGGTGAGCACGAGGTCGCGCGGCTCGATCTACATCATCGGCCAGGTGCGCAGCCCGGGCTACATGGACATTCCCTCCGATATCAAATTCACCGTCAGCAAAGCCATTCTGCGGGCCGGCGGCTTCACCGACTTCGCCAACCAGCATAAAGTCAAGCTGGTCCGGAAATCGGAAAAAACCGCGGAAACAACCCTGGTCGATGTTGGCGAAATCTTAAAGGGCCGTGTTCTGGAGGACCCGGTGCCTCAGCCCGACGATATGATTATCGTTTCCGACAAATGGATCAGCTTCTAAGCTGGTCGAAACGCCCCGACTTTTTTCACCCGCTTTGAATAACCCCGGACAATTAGGCGCGCCTGCGCTGCAAGAGCCTTCCAAGAACTCCGCCGCTTTATTCACAAAGCTGCACCGCTACCGGTTTCTGCTCGCGAAGCGGTGGTGGGTTCTTTTCATTACGCTCAGTCTCACCGTGGCGCTCCAGGCATGGCGCACGGTGTCCGTGCCGGTTCGCTTTGTGTCGGTCGGCCGGATGATGGTCAGCGGACAGATTTCATTGCCGGGCTCCGCCGTCTATAGCGAAGAAGCCGGAAACTTTTACGGCACCCAGGAACAACTGATGCAAAGCCAGGCCGTTCGGATTGCCGCCGAGGCGCGCATTCAAGCCCTGCGCCCGGGCCTTCAGCCTTGCGGCGTTGGCATTAGTGTTTCGCAGCAGCAGCGCACCTCCATTTTCATCCTTCAGGCTACTGGGGATCAGCCGGAGTACACCCAGGCCCTGCTCGACGCCGTCATGCAGGAGTACATCAACGCCAAGAAAGAGATGCGCTCCCAAAAGTCCGAGACAACTCTGACAGCAATTACCGATACGCTCAAAGTCTTGGAGAAAGAAATCAAAGCCGAAGACGAGGCGCGCATTGAGTTTCAGAAACAAAACAACGTCAGTTTTCTCGAAACCCAGGGAAACAGCGCCGGAAATTACCTGAGCACGATCGACAACAAGCTGGCGGCCCTGAATACGGAGTACCAGTTATTAAGCCTCCTGAGCACCGATCAAAGCATCGAACGCCAGCGTGGGAAGACTGAAAAGAGCGGCAATTTCGACAGCCCGGACGGAGATCAAAGCGGACTTGGACCGCAGGCGGAATATCTCAGGGCAAAACAGGAACTCGTTTTACTGAAAGCCAAGCTCGCCGAATACGCACAGGACATGCGGCCCAGACATCCGAAGATCGCGAAGATCAATGCCGACATCGCCCTTCAAGAGCGGTTGATGGAAACTTACCGTGATCAAAACAAAGCCAATCTGAGCGAACGGCGGGACTCCATCAAGCTGCAGATCGAGAACCTCCAGAACGAGCGCAAAGAGTGGAGCGCCAAGGCCCTCCAACTCAGCGGGCGCATGGCGGAGTATGAAACGATCAAGTCAAAGCTGGATCGTTCCAAAGCGCTTTACGATCGGCTTTTGACCAGCATGCAAGCCGTCGATGTGAATAAGAACATCGACCAGGATGTGGTCAGTGTACTCGAAACCGCCTCCCCTCCCTCGACGATCCGCCCCGGTCTGGCCAAGGCGCTTTCCGCTGCCATTGCGGGGGGGTTGGCGGCCGGATTGGCGATCCTCTTCCTGCTAGACGTGCTCGACGACCGGCTCATTTCGGTTTCCGAGTTTGAATCGCAATTCACCGAACGCGTCCTCGGCCGCATTCCCAGTGAAGTTATCACCGAGCAGTGCAAAGATGTGGCGGTCCTCCAGAGCGAGGACCCGCGGCAGATTTTCGCCGAGTCCTTCAGCAACCTTCGATCATCCCTGCTCTACCTCCCGTACGAGGGCGGACGTCCGAAAACCATTCTGGTGACGAGTGCGGTTCCCAACGAAGGCAAGTCAACGGTCTCCTCCAATCTCGCCACGACCCTGGCGTTGGGCGGCGCGCGCACTCTGCTGATCGATTGCGATCTGCGGCGCGGCACGGTCCATCAGATCTTCGGCATTTCAAATGAGATCGGGTTTTCCGATGTGCTGACCGAGGGGATGCCCTGGCGAGAGGCGGTCAGGCAGTCGAGCATCACCAATTTATCGATCATTCCCAGCGGCAAAGCTTTGAGCCGTCCATCAAAGGATCTCCTTGGCGGAACCATTGACGAAGTGTTGAAACAAACCCAGTCAGAATACGATTTCGTGGTTTTCGACAGTTGTCCGGTTCTTGCCGCTGACGATACAACAACCTTTGCCCCCAAGGTGGATGCCACGATCTTTGTCGTCCGGCTGAGCTTTAGCCAGCGCGGTGGCACCCGCAGCGCCATGCAACTGCTTTACGATCGGCAGGTGAATGTGCTCGGAGTGGTGTTGAACGGCTTGAACTCCAAGGTCGATGGCTACCATTATTATAGTTACTCGGATTACTATTACTCCAAGCCTGCGTAACTCCCTGCCACCTTCGAGCTCTCATTATGCCCACCTCCGACCCTGCTGAATATGAAATCGTGCTGCGGGCTGACACGAGCTGGCTTGGCTTGGAGTTGAAGGGGATTTGGCACTACCGCGATCTGCTTCAGCTGCTGGGCTGCCGCGATTTCGCTTCGCGCTACAAGCAGACTGTTCTCGGGCCGCTCTGGTTCATTTTGCAACCGCTCTTGATGACAGTGGTCTTCACCGTAATCTTTGGCCATGTGGCGGAGCTGCCCACCGATGGGCTTCCGCCCATGCTGTTTTACCTTTGCGGCCAGCTCGGATGGAACTATTTCGCCGCGAACTTCAACTCAAACTCCGCCACCCTGGTGAGCAACGCCGGGCTTTTCAGCAAGGTTTATTTTCCCAGGCTGGTCGTTCCTCTCTCGTCGGTCATCTCGAATCTCTTCGCGTTTTTCATCCAAATCGCGACGTTTGCCTGCTTCTACGTCTCCTTCAAGACTGGAACGGCTTCCGTCGATTTTGGGATGCGCTGGCAGGCGATTTTCCTGCCGCTGGTGCTGCTCCAAACAGCGGTGCTCAGCCTGGGCGTCGGGTTGCTAATGTCTTCGCTTACGGCTAAATACCGGGACCTGACGCACGTCTCCGGGCTGATCATCCAGGTCTGGATGTACGCCACCCCGGTTATTTTTCCGCTCTCGAAATTCCCGCAGAAATGGCAATGGGTGGTGGCGCTCAATCCCATGACCTCCATTGTCGAAGCATTCCGGTTCATGCTGCTCGGCAGCGGCACGGTGCATTCCAACCACCTGATCTGCTCAGTCTCCATCACCCTGCTCGCCTTCACCGCCGGCCTGCTGGCGTTCGGCAAGGTGGAGAAAACCTTCGTCGATACCATCTGAGCACGCCATGAGCCGTCCGATCATCGAAGTCCGGAACCTGTCGAAAGTGTACCAGCTTGGCTCCATCGGGGCGAACTCGCTCCGAAACGAGTGCGCTTTGCTGTGGGAGAAGCTCCGGGGCCGGCACGAACGCCAGAAGAAAGGCGAATTCTGGGCTTTGCGCGAGGTCGGCTTCGAGGTTCAACCGGGTGAAGTGGTTGGGATCATCGGCCGCAACGGAGCGGGAAAATCGACCCTGCTAAAAATCCTCTCCCGCATCACCCAGCAAACGACCGGGGAGATCGTGCTTCGCGGGCGCGTGGCCAGCTTGTTGGAAGTCGGCACCGGCTTCCATCCGGACCTGACGGGCCGGGAAAACATTTTCTTGAACGGGGCGATCCTCGGAATGACCAAAGCGGAGATCCGGCGCAAGCTCGACGAAATCATCGCCTTTGCCGAGGTCGAGCGGTTCGTCGATACCCCGGTCAAACGCTACTCCAGCGGCATGTATGTGCGGCTGGCCTTCGCGGTGGCCGCGCATCTCGAGCCGGAAATTCTGATCGTCGATGAAGTGCTCGCCGTCGGCGATGCAGCGTTCCAAAAGAAATGCTTGGGCAAAATGGGCGAAGTGTCGCGGCGGGAAGGGCGCACCGTGCTCTTTGTCAGCCACAACATGGCGGCGCTGCGGGCGCTGTGCAGTCGCGCGAGCTTGCTTGAGAGCGGTCGGAGTGTGGTGGATGGAGATGTGCGCGATGCCGTGAGCGCTTACGTCGACCGGATGCCGAGCTCCCCGGCCGTCCTGGAATGGAGCGATGCGGAAGCGCCCAGCCAGCGCGGCGTCGTTCTCCGGAAGGCCTCTGTTCTCAATCAACTCGGCAAGCCCGCGGCAACGCTCGCCAATAACGAACCTTTTTCCATCAGCATCGAGTACGAGACCAACCGGAAGGTGGGCGGGCTTCGGATCGGTTTTTTCATGCAAAACAGCGAGGGCGTCGATATCTGCGCATCGAATGACGTGCATGCCTTGGAACCCGAACTGCGCGTGGCGGGCCGGTTTATCACGCGATGCGATTTCCCCGCCAACCTTTTGAACGAGGGGAGCTATCAGCTTCGATTTACTGCGGAAGGGGAATACGAAGCCGTAAATATCCAGACCGCGTTCTGCATGTCTTTTGCCGTTGAAGACGTCGTCCGGCATGGCGAAAGCAAACACCGACTGCCTGGCGTCCTGCGCCCGCTGGTAACCTGGTCGCTGCGACCGCAAGGATAGAGCAGTGGACGTTCCTGCTCAGTTGGACGGCGATGTTAATGGGATGAA